>NZ_JAJOND010000001.1:2138900-2444458 GCF_024700055.1 Rhizobacter sp. J219 | reverse complement strand
CGAAGGCTTGCATGGCGCGTAACTGGTCCATTGTCTTGATTCCTGAACAGTCAATCTTTGAATAGCCACTTTATAAGGCTTTCGCCGATCAATAAAGTCATGCCGCATTGCAGCATGGTTGTTCCATGCGCACAAACCTTCAAGAAATGCCACGCGAGGAAAGCCATGACCAGCCCCCGACCCACCTCCCTGATGTTTTCTACCCTGGCCCTGACGCTCGTCTCGGCCGCGGTCATTTCGCTGGCGGGCTGTTCGGGCGGGGGCGAGGCCCAGGCCGCGGCGCCGGCCGGGGCCCCACCGGCTCCGCCGGTCAGCGTGGCAGCAGTTGTCTCCAGGAAGGTACTGGAGTTGCAGGAGTTCTCGGGCCGCATCGAAGCGGTCGAGTCGGCGCAGATCCGCGCCCGCGTGCCCGGCACCATCGAGGCGGTGAAGTTCAAGCCCGGTGCGTTGGTCAACAAGGGCGACGTGCTCTTCGTCATCGACCCGCGCAGCTACCAGGCCGAGGTGGCCCGGCTCGACGCCGCCGTGGCCAGCGCCCGCGCCAAGGCCGAACATGCGGCGGCCGAGTTCGAGCGCTCCAAGCTCCTGAAGGCCGACAACGCCATCTCGCAGCGCGATTTCGATGAACGTGCGTCAAACGCACGCCAGCTCGCCGCCAACGCCCGTGCCGACGAGGCGGCGCTCGCGGCGGCCCGGCTCAACCTCGACTTCTCGGTGGTGCGCGCACCCATCTCGGGCCGCATCGGCAAGGCCGAGGTGACCGAGGGCAACCTGGTCGACAGCAGCGTGGTGCTCACCTCCATCGTGTCGATCGACCCGGTGTACGTGAGCTTCGACGGCGACGAGAGCACCTTCCTGCAGGTCGGTGCGCTGGCCCGCAAGGGCGGCCCGGGTGTGAAGGTGCAGGCGGGCCTCGCCAACGAGACCGGCTACCCGCACGAGGGCAAGCTCGACTTCGTCGACAACCGCATCGACCCCGTCTCCGGCACGGTGCGCATGCGCGCGGTGCTGCGCAACGCCGACGCGTCCCTCGTGCCCGGCCTCTTTGCCCGGGTGCAGGTGGGCACCGACGGCAAGGGCGAAGCCCTGCTCATCAACGACACCGCGATCGGCACCGACCAGAACCGCAAGTACGTCTACGTGGTCGGCGCCGACAACAAGGCCGAGTACCGCGTGGTCACGCTCGGCCCGCTGGTCGACGGTCTGCGCGTGGCGCGCAGCGGCCTGAAGCCGGGTGAGCGCATCGTCGTCAACGGCCTGCAGCGTGTGCGGCCGGGCTCGCCGATCGCACCCGAGGTCGTGCCCATGACCGCCGCCGCCAGCGCACCCGTGCGCCAGTAAGCGCGACCGCAACCTTTCCGGATCACCGCCATGCGTTTCTCCAGGTTCTTCGTGGACCGGCCCATCTTCGCGGCCGTGCTGTCCATCCTCATCTTCCTCGGCGGCCTGCTCGCCATCTTCCGGCTGCCGATCTCCGAGTACCCCTCGGTCGTGCCGCCGTCGGTGGTGGTCAGCACGCGCTTCCCGGGTGCCAACCCGACCGTGATCGCGCAGACGGTTGCCGCGCCGCTCGAAGAGGCGATCAACGGCGTCGAGAACATGCTGTACATGGCCTCGCAGGCCACCGGCGACGGCGGCATGAACCTCACCGTCACCTTCAAGGTCGGCACCAACGTCGAGCAGGCCGAAACCCAGGTGCAAAACCGCGTGCAGCGTGCGCTTGCGCGGCTGCCGGAAGAGGTGCGGCAGATCGGCGTCACCACACTGAAGAGCTCGCCCAACATCACGATGGTGGTCCACCTCGTGTCGCCCAACTCGCGATACGACGAGGTGTACCTGAGCAACTACGCGGTGCTCAACATCAAGGACCGGCTCTCGCGCATCCCCGGCATGGGCCAGGTGCTGGTGTTCGGTGCCGGCGACTACTCGATGCGCGTGTGGCTCGACCCGCAGAAGATCGCCGCGCGCGGCCTCACCGCGCCCGACGTCGTCAACGCCATCCGCGAGCAGAACGTGCAAGTGGCCGCCGGTGTGGTGGGCGCCTCGCCGAACAAGAACGCGCCGTTCCAGCTGTCGGTGAATGCCCAGGGGCGCCTGTCGACCGAAGAGGAGTTCGGCGACATCATCGTCAAGACCGGCTCCAATGGGAACGGGGTGGGCGTGACCCGGCTGCGCGACATCGCCCGCATCGAGCTTCGGTGCGGCGCAGTATTCGCTGCGCTCGCTGCTCAACAACAAACCGGCGGTGGCGCTCGGCATCTTCCAGGCGCCGGAGTCGAATGCGCTGCAGTTGTCGGCCGACGTGCGCAAGCTGATGGACGAGCTGCAGCGCGACTTCCCCGAAGACCTCAAGTACGAGATCGTCTACGACCCGACGCGCTTCGTCGAAGACTCCATCGCCGCTGTCATCAAGACGCTGCTCGAAGCGGTGGCGCTCGTGGTGCTGGTGGTGATCGTCTTCCTGCAGACCTGGCGGGCGTCGCTGATCCCGCTGCTGGCGGTGCCGGTGTCGGTGGTGGGCACCTTCGCGGTGCTGCTCGCCTTCGGCTTCTCGATCAACACGCTGAGCCTCTTCGGTCTGGTGCTGGCGATCGGCATCGTGGTCGACGACGCGATCGTGGTGGTCGAGAACGTCGAGCGCAACATCGCGGGCGGCCTCACACCGCGCGAGGCCACGATCCAGGCGATGAAGGAAGTGTCGGGCCCGATCATCGCGATCGCGCTGGTGCTGTGCGCGGTGTTCGTCCCCATCGCCTTCGTCTCCGGGTTGACCGGCCAGTTCTACCGCCAGTTCGCGCTGACCATCGCGATCTCGACCGTCATCTCGGCCTTCAACTCGCTGACGCTGTCGCCGGCGCTGGCGGCCGCGTTGCTCAAGCCGCACGACGCGCCAAAGGACCGCCTCTCGCGCGGCATGGACTGGGCGCTCGGCGGCTTCTTCAAGCGCTTCAACCGCTTCTTCGACCGGTCCTCCAACGGCTACACCCGCGGCGTGCGCGGCGTGCTGAGCCACAAGGCGGCCACGATGGGCGTGTACCTGCTGCTGGTGATTGCGGCGGTGGCGATGTTCCGCATCGTGCCCTCGGGCTTCGTGCCGGCGCAGGACAAGCAGTACCTCGTCGGCTTCGCACAGCTGCCCGACGCGGCCTCGCTCGACCGCACCGATGCGGTGATCCGCCGCATGAGCGACATCGCGCAATCGGTGCCGGGCGTGAAGGAGTCGGTCGCCTTCCCGGGTCTGTCGATCCACGGCTTCATGAACGCGCCCAACTCGGGCATCGTGTTCTACACGCTCGACGACTTCAAGGAGCGCAAGGGCCGCACCAGCGGCGAGATCGCGGCCGAGGTCAACCAGAAGCTCGGTGCGATCCAAGACGCGTTCATCATGGTCTTCCCGCCGCCCGCGGTGGATGGCCTGGGCACCACCGGCGGCTTCAAGCTCTACGTGCAGGACCGCGGCAACCTGGGTCAAGACGCGCTCTACCAGGCCGTGCAGGCGCTGCAGATGAAGGCCTGGCAGACACCCGAGCTGGCCGGCGTGTTCTCGGGCTACCAGGTCAACGTGCCGCAGTTGAAGGCCGACGTCGACCGCACCAAGGCCAAGCAGATGGGCGTGCCGCTGTCGGACATCTTCGACACCATGCAGATCAACCTCGGCTCGCTGTACGTCAACGACTTCAACAAGTTCGGCCGCACCTACCAGGTGATCGCGCAGGCCGATGCGCCGTTCCGCGCCGACGCCTCGGCCATCGGCCAGTTCAAGGTGCGCAACACCGGCGGCGAAATGGTGCCCCTGGGCAGCCTGGTGAATGTGTCGCCCACCTACGGCCCCGACCGCGTGGAGCGCTACAACAGCTTCTTCGCGGCCGACTTCAACGGCGGGCCGGCACCGGGCGTGTCGTCGGGGCAGGCGCAAGACATCATGGAGAAGCTCGCCAAGGAGACGCTGCCGCGCGGCATCGGCTTCGAGTGGACCGACCTCACCTACCAGGAGATCCTCGCCGGCAACACCATGGTGATCGTGTTCCCGCTGTGTGTGCTGCTGGTGTTCCTGGTGCTGGCCGCGCAGTACGAAAGCTGGACGCTGCCGCTCGCGGTGATCCTGATCGTGCCGGCGTCCATCCTGTGCGCACTGCTGGGCGTGTGGGTGACCAAGGGCGACAACAACATCTTCACGCAGATCGCGCTCTTCGTGCTGGTGGGGCTGGCGTCGAAGAACGCCATCCTGATCGTCGAGTTCGCCCGTGACCTGGAGCACCAGGGCCGCGGCGTCGTCGAAGCTGCGCTCGAGGCGTGCAAGCTTCGCCTGCGCCCGATCCTGATGACGTCCATCGCCTTCATCATGGGCGTGCTGCCGCTCGTCTTCTCGTCGGGCGCGGGCTCCGAGATGCGCCATGCGATGGGCGTGGCGGTGTTTGCCGGCATGCTGGGCGTCACGCTCTTCGGGCTCTTCCTCACGCCGCTCTTCTACGTGCTGCTGCGCAAGCTGGCGCTGCGCATCGAACGCCGCCGCAACACCACCGCGGTGGCGGCCCTCGAGGTCTGACTGACATGACACTGCAACGACTCTCTCCCCTGACCGCGCTGGCCGCAGCGTTGCTGCTTGCCGGTTGTTCGCTGGCCCCGAAGGTGCCCGAGCCCGACATCGCGGTCCCCGCTGCCTTCAAGCAGGCCACCCCTGGCGAAGGCAGCTGGAAGCCCGCCGTGCCGGCCGAAGCGGCGGCGCGCGGCGCGTGGTGGACGGTCTTCGGCGACCCCCGGCTCGATGCGCTCGAAGCGCAGGCCGAGAAGGCGAACCCGACGCTGGCCCTCGCGGCCTCGCGGGTGCGCGCCGCCCGTGCCACGCTGAGCGGCGCGCAGGCCGGCCGCTGGCCGACGCTCGGCCTCAACGCTGGTGCGAGCCGCGCCCGCTCGGCGCCCGCCACGCTGGGCCTGCCCGATGGCACGGCCACCTCCGCTAGCACCGTCTACCAGGCCGGGCTCGGGGCGCGCTACGAGATCGACCTCTTTGACCGTGTCGGCAACGGCGTGGTGGCCGCACGCGCCGATGCGCAGGGCGTGGAGGCCAGCTACCGCTCGGTGCTGCTCGCGCTGCAGGCCGATGTGGCCCAGACCTACTTCATGCTGCGCATGCTCGACGCCGAGCTCGCGCAGCTCGATGCGACGCTCGGGCTGCGCACGGAAAACAACCGCCTGATCGAGCGCCGCTTCAGCGCCGGCGCGGTGGCCGAGTTCGACGTCGCGCGCTCGCGCACCGAGCTCGCCACCGTGCAGGCGGAGCGCGCGGCGCTCGCCGGCCAGCGTGCCCGCACCGAGCATGCGCTCGCGCTGCTGCTCGGCCAGGCGCCCGCAGGCTTCAACCTCGAGGTGGCGCCGCTGCTGCCGGCGGAAAAGGTGCCCGAGGTGCCGGCGGGCCTGCCCTCGGCCCTGTTGGAGCGCCGGCCCGACGTCACCGCCGCGCAGCGCAGCCTCGCGGCCGCGACGGCACGGGTGGGCGTGGCCCGCTCGGCGCTCTTCCCGGCGCTCGCGCTGACGGCCGAAGGCGGCCATGCGTCGAGCGAGCTGGAAAACCTCTTCAAGTGGAGCAGCCGCGCCTGGCTCGCAAGCGTGGTGTTTTCGCTGCCCATCCTGGATGGCGGGCGCAACAAGGCCGTCGTCGAGCAGGCCGAAGCACAGCTCGACGGCGCGGTGGCCTCGTACCGCGGCACGGTGCTGTCGGCGTTTGCCGATGTGGAAGACAGCCTGGCGAGTTTGAGGTCGGTGCGCGACCAGGTGCGCCATGTCGACGAAGCGCTGGTGTCGGCCCGCCGTGCGGCCGAGCTCGCCGACAAGCGCTACCGCGCCGGTGAAGACAGCTACCTGCAGCTGCTCGACACGCAGCGCGACCTGCTGGCGGTGGAGCGCCAGGCCGTGCGCCTGCGCGGTGGCTGGGCCACCGGCACCGTGGCGCTGATCCGCTCGCTCGGCGGTGGCTGGCCGGTGCAGCAGTAGTTCTCGCGCGAGGGGCTTTGGGCGATGATCGCGGCGGCTGTAAGAAGCCGCCGTTGTCATCGACGGAAGCGTGTCGTTGCCATTGCGTGCGACACATCCCAACTCTCAAGGAGAACCCCATGACCCAACGCCTGATCGCTTCCACCGCCCTTGCTTCCGTCCTGGCCCTCGGCCTGGCCGGCCAGGTTGCCGCGCAAGACAAGCCGAAGGAGAAGTGCTACGGCATCGCCAAGGCCGGCCAGAACGACTGCGCCAACCTGTCGGGCAGCCACTCGTGCGCCGGCCAGGCCAAGACCGACAAGTCGCCCGACGAGTGGAAGTACGTCGCCAAGGGCACCTGCAAGGACATGGGCGGCATGAGCGCCGACGAAGCCAAGAAGGCCAGCGCGAAGAAGTGATGGAGGCCCTGCGCTGCGGCATCGGCCTGCGCCAGCCGCACTACGCGCAGGTGCTGGAAACGCGCCCGCCGCTCGCCTTCGTCGAAGTCCATTCCGAGAACTTCTTCGGCGACGGCGGTGCGGCGCTCGCGGTGCTGCACGAGGCCCGCGCGCATTACCCGGTGAGCCTGCACGGCGTGGGCCTGTCGCTCGGCTCGGCGGCCGGGCTCGACCCGTGGCACCTCGATCGGCTCGCGCGGCTGGTCGAGCGCATCGAGCCGGCGCGGGTCTCCGACCATGCGAGCTTTGCGCGTGCGCCGCGGCAGGCGGGTGGGCCGGTGCTGCACGGCAATGACCTGCTGCCGCTCGCCTTCACGCACGCGGCGCTCGACATCATGGTGTGCAACGTGACGCAGGTGCAGGAGCGCCTGCGCCGGCCGATCCTGGTCGAGAACCTGTCGGCCTACCTCGCGTGGGCCGACCAGGAGATGAGCGAACCCGAATTCTTCAACGCGCTCGTGCGCCGCAGCGGCTGCGGGCTTCTGCTCGACGTCAACAACCTCGTCGTGAACGCGCTCAACGAGGGCGCCGGTGATGCGGTGGCGAGCGCGTGTGCCTGGGTCGATGCGATCAACGCGCAAGCGGTGGGTGAGATCCACCTTGCCGGGTATTGCGTGGTGTCGGACGAGAGCGGCGAGATCGTCATCGACGACCACGGCAGCCGCGTGCACGAGCCGGTGTGGCAGGTGTACCGCCATGCGCTGGCGCGCCTGGGCCCGAGGCCCACGCTGGTGGAGTGGGACACCGACCTGCCGTCGCTCGATGTGCTCCTCGGCGAGGCGCAACGCGCCGAACACTGCCTCGCGCGATGAGCACCGAAGC
The DNA here is from genome assembly GCF_024700055.1 of Rhizobacter sp. J219. GTDB lineage: Bacteria > Pseudomonadota > Gammaproteobacteria > Burkholderiales > Burkholderiaceae_C > Rhizobacter. The sequence continues at coordinate 2,437,208 of NZ_JAJOND010000001.1, read as the reverse complement.
ACAACGACAGCAGGCGCTGATGGCGGCCATCCTGCAGCGCGGCGATGGCGCTGCACTGCAGGGCTGGGTACTCGATCGTCCGGCCGGCGTGACACGCGGCTTGCAGGCCTACCAGGCCAATGCGGGGGCCTCGGCCGAGCGTGCGCTGGCGGCGGCCTTTCCGACCGTGCAGGCGCTGGTGGGCGAGGAATCGTTTGCCGCGCTGGCCCGTGCCTTCTGGCACGCCGAGCCGCCGGTGCGCGGCGATCTGGCGCAGTTTGGCGGCGCCCTGCCGGCTTTCATCGCGGCCGGCGAGCAACTCGCCGATGTGCCCTACCTCGCCGATGTGGCCCGGCTCGATTGGCAGCTCGCAGACGCCGAACGTGCGCTTGATGTGCAGGTCGACACCGGCACGCTGTCGCTGCTCGCCGACATGGAGCCTGCCCGGCTGCGCCTCGCGCTGATGCCGGGTGTGGCAGTGCTGGTCAGCGGGCACCCGGTGGTGAGCTTGTGGAAGGCCCACCAGGCGTCGGACGCTGCCGACGAACATCGTGCACAGGCCCGCCGCAAGCTCGGTGCGGGTGAGGGCGAGAACGCCGTCGTGTGGCGATCGGGCTGGCGCGCCGAGGCCGGCGTGATCGACGCTCCGACCGCGAGGTGGATGCAGTCGCTGCTGAACGGCGACACGCTCGCCCTCGCACTCGCGCAGGCGGGTGAGGGCTTCACCTTCGATGCCTGGCTGGTGCAGGCGCTGCAGCGCCAATGGCTGTGGCGCGCCGTGGCGGTCGATGGCGCCTGAGGCTTGCTGCAAGAAAACGGCGCCGCCGCACGACCAAGACCCTACACCCTTGGAGGAATGCCATGACCACTCTCACCGCGCTCGCCCCGCTGCTCAGGCTCTGGAGCCGCTTCGTCGACGCGCTCGAAGCGCTCCAGCCCGCTGCGCAGCTCGGCGCGCGGCTCTACGTCGCGCAGGTCTTCTTCATGTCGGGCCTGACCAAGATCCACGACTGGGACACGACGCTCGCGCTTTTCGCCGACGAGTACCAGGTGCCCTTGCTGCCGCCGCCGGTGGCCGCGGTGATGGGCACGGCGGGTGAACTGGTGCTGCCGGTGCTCTTGCTGCTCGGGCTCGGCGGGCGCTTCGCGGCGCTGGGGCTGTCGGTGGTCAACGCGGTGGCCGTGCTCAGCCTGCAGGAGATTGCCCCCGCGGCGCTGCAACAGCACATCTTCTGGGGCAGCCTGTTGCTCGCGCTGGTGTTGTGGGGGCCGGGCAAGTGGTCGCTCGACCGGCTGATTGCACCGAAGCTGCTTTAGAACTTGCCCGGGCGGAAGACGATTTCCACCGATGACGGGACGGTGCCGTCGGTGTCGAGCGGCAATTGCTCGGTCTTGTCGATCGCGCGCAGCACCGCGTCGTCCAGTCGGCTGTCGCCGCTGCTCTTGGCGAGCTTGCGGCCGATGATGGTGCCGTTGGCCGAGAGCTTGAGTTCCACTGTGATGGCCGGGTCGCCCGAGAGCGCTTCGGTGTAAACGAAATTCGGCCTCACCTTTGCAACCACGCGCCCAGCCCATGAGGCCGACGGTCCCGCCGTCACTTGCGCCTTGCCGCCGGGTGAAGCGCCTGTCGCACCGGCCTCGCCGAGGATACGCTTGATGTTCGCCTCGCGCTGTGCCGCCAGGCGCTCTTCTTCCTTCTTGCGCTTCTCGGCCTCGGCCTTCTTCTCTTCAGCCTTTTTCTTCTCGAGCTTCTCTTTCTCTTCGCGCTCGCGCTTTTCTTCTTCCTTCTGCTTCTTCAGCTTTTCCTGCTTGGCCTTCTCGATCGCGATCTGAGGGTCGGGCTGTGCCTTCGGCTCGGGCTTGGGCTCCGGTTTGGGCTCGGGTTTCGGTTCCGGCTTGGGCGTCGGTTTCGGCGCAGGCTCGGGCTCGACGGCGCGCTGCGCGGCGATTTGCGGCACCGAGGCCCACAGCTCGGCTTCCACGCCTTCGGGCTCGCTGGCCTTCCAGTTCACACCGAGCGTCAGCGCGATCAGAAGTCCCACGTGCACCAGCCCGGCCAGCAGCATGCCGCGGCTGATGCCGTCGGCCGACTTGGGCATCAGGTCTTCCCGCTGGAAGGTCGAGACAGTCATGTCAGCCGTTGGTCTTCACCGAAAGGCCCACGCGCTGCACGCCGGCCTTTTGCAGAAGGTCCATCACCTTCACCACCGACTCGTACTTCACCGAGCGGTCCGCCGAGATCACGACCGGCGCGGTGGCATCGCCGCCTTGCGCAGCGCTCACGCGGTCGGCCAGGTTCTTGAGCGTCATCGTGCTCACGTCCTTGTTGTCGACGCGCAGGCGCAGCGTCTCATCCTTGGCGACCACGACCTCGATCACCTTCTTGGGCTGCTGCTTGCTCTTGCCGACACTCGGCAGGTCGACCACGCCGGTGGTGATGAGGGGCGCGCTCACCATGAAGATGATCAAGAGCACCAGCATCACGTCGATGAAGGGCACCATGTTGATCTCGTTGATGGTGCGGCGGCGGCTGCCGCCGGTGCGCAAGGGGGTGACGGCGGGCATCGGTCAGCTCCCTTCAGCGCATCGCGCCGGCCATCGGCGCGGCGGTGGGCGGCGGCAAGGGCTGGCTGGCGTTGCGCTGCAGGATGTTGGAGAACTCCTCGATGAAGGTCTCCATCTGGATCGCGATGCGGTCGATGTCGCGGGCGAAGCGGTTGTAGGCGATCACCGCCGGAATGGCGGCGAAGAGGCCGATCGCGGTGGCCACGAGGGCCTCGGCGATGCCGGGCGCCACGGTCGCAAGCGACACCTGCTGCAGGTTCGCGAGGCCGACGAAGGCATGCATGATCCCCCACACCGTGCCGAAGAGGCCGACGTAGGGCGACACCGAGCCGACGGTGGCGAGGAAGGAAAGGTTGGCCTCGACCACGTCGAGCTCGCGCTGGAAGCTCGCGCGCATCGCGCGGCGCGAGCCGTCGAGCAGCATGCCGCCGTCGGTGACGCGGCGTTCGCGCAGCTTCAGGAACTCGCGCATGCCCGAGGCGAAGATGCGCTCCATCGGCGCGCCTTCGGCACGCCTTCCCGCGTCGTTGTAAAGGTCGTTGAGGTTTTTACCGGCCCAGAACTCGCGCTCGAATTCCTCGTTCACCGCGCGCACCTTCTTGAGCCCGAAGAGCTTGCCGAAGATGACCGTCCAGCTCGCCAGCGACACCACGAGCAGCCCGGCCATCACCAGCTGCACCACGAAGCTCGCGTGCAACACCAGGCTGACGATGGAGAAGTCTTGGTTCATGTGGCTGTGTCCTTTTGGGGTCTTGTTGTGAGAGTCGGGAGTGAGAGGCAAGGGGCGTGCTCAGGTTCCCTGGGTCGCCATGTAGTCGGCCATCACCTTCAGCAACGGCTCGGGGATGCGGCGCGGCCGGAAGCTTTGCGCATCGACGCAGCCGATGCGGATGTCGCCCTCGGCCAGTCGCTCGTCGCCGCGCCAGGCCACTTGCGAGACGGTCATGCTGGCCTGGCCGGCATGTCGCACGTCGACGGTCACGGTGAGCTGGTCGTCGAGCCGGGCCGGGCGCAGGTAGCGCACGGTGGTCTGCGAGACGATGAAGATCGCCCCGGTCTCGGCGCGCAACTGTTCCTGCGCGAAGCCGAGCGAGCGCAGCCATTCGGTACGGGCCCGCTCGAAGAACTTGAGGTAGTTGGCGTAGAACACCACGCCGCCGGCGTCGGTGTCTTCCCAGTAGATGCGCAGGGTGTGCGCGAAGGTGTGGGCTGCTGCAGTCATGAACGCGAGTCGAACGGCTGGTGAGCCGTCAGCTCGCGGATTATCACTGCGCGATTTGCAAAAGACCTTACGGGATCTTCTTGTACACCGGGCCCCAGAGCGGGTGGCCCTGCTCCGACTTGCTGAGCACAAACGCCGGGTCGGAGGCCTTGGCGGCACGGAACTCGGCTTCGCACTCGACCAGCCGCCGGCTGGTGCAGTAGATGAAGGCGAGCACCTTGTGCGCTTCGGCCTGGTCGCGCGGTGACACGAGGCCGGCCTTGAGGGCGTTGTTGAGCTGCTTCTCGGCGTCGGCGTACTGGGCGTCGTCGTAGGCGCGCAGGCCAGATTGCAGCGCTTTCTCGGCCGGGCGCGAGATGACGTCCATCAGCCCGACCGGAGCCTGCCTGGGCTGCGAGGCGCAACCCGCGAGGGCGGCCAACGCCAGCGAAACCACGGTGGAGCCGAAGAGTGTTTTCATGATCCGAAGCGGTGTTTGAGGGAGACCGGCTGTCCCGGCACGATGGTGACGCTGGAACTGAACGGCGGGAACTCGTCGTTGCGGATGGTGATGGTGTGGCGGCCCTCGGTGAGGGTGAGTTCGTTGAGCGGTGGCGCGGTGCCCACGGGCTTGCCGTCGACTTCGACGTTGCCCCACGGGCTGACGGCGATGCGCAGCGTGCCGGTCGCGGCGGCCACGCCCGCGCCGCGGCGGGCTTCGCGCTCGCGGGCCTCGCGGGCGCGGCGCTCCTTGGCGGTTTCTTTCGGGGCGGCGGGCTTGGCGTTCGCCGGCTCGGGTTTGGCGGCCTGGGCCACCTGGACGGGTGCCGGCGGCGGCGCGACCGGCGCGGCCGCAACGGGGGGCGGGGCCGGCAGGCTGGCCTCAGGCGCCGCCGAGGCCGGGGGCTCGATCGGTGTCACCGTGGTGGCCACGACGGGGGCGGGAGCGGAGGCCATCTCCGGCGGCGCTGCGGGCGGCGCCACGACGGGCGCCGCCACCGACGCGGCGGGCGCAGCGGCTTGCAAGGTCTCGGGCGCCGGGGCCGGGCTGGACGACGACAGCGCCCACCATGCAGTGGCCGCCACGGCGAGCGCGGCCACGCCGGCCAGCGCCCACACGACCGGCTTGCGGCCGGTGCCGAGGCCGTCTTCGGCCGCTTCCTGGCTCTCCTGCTGGGCGTGCTCTTCCAGCCAGTGGCGCAGCTCGCGCGACAGCGCCCGCGCCGAGCGGAAACGGTCGTCGGGATTCTTTTCCATCGCCTTGGCCGTGATCTCGGACAAGGCCTTGGGCACGCTCGCGTCGACCTCGTGCGCCTTGGGCGGCACGAGCGAGACGACGGCACCGGTGATCTCTTGCAGCGAATTGCCGCGGAACGGGCGCGTGCCCGTCAGCAACTCGTAGAGCACGACGCCGAGCGAGAACACATCGGTGCGGCGGTCGACCGCCGCGTGCTGCACCTGCTCGGGCGACATGTAGTAAGGCGAGCCGCCGGCGATGTCGCCTTCGTTCTCGTGCTGGTGGGCGACACGGGCGATGCCGAAGTCGAGCACACGCGGCTGAGTGCGGCCGACCATGAAGATGTTGGCCGGCTTGATGTCACGGTGCACCACGCCCTTGGAGTGGGCATAGGCGAGCGCATCGGAGACGCGGCGCACGATGAGCGCGGCCTGCGTGGGCGTGGGCTTCCAGCCTTCGAGGCGCAACTGGCGCAGGTCGCGGCCCTTGAGCAGCTCCATCGCGATGTAGGCGCCTTGGTCGCTGACGCCGGCATCGAACACCGTCACGATGTGCGGGTGGCTCAGGCCACCGGCGGCGCGCGCTTCGTTCAGGAAGAGGGCGTTGAAGGCCTCGCGCTCTTCGGCGGCGATCTCGAGGTTGAGGGTCTTGATCGCGATCAGCCGCGAGAGCAGCGGGTCGTGCGCGGCGAACACGCGGCCCAGGCCACCCTCGCCGATCTGGTACTTGAGGGCGTAGCGACCGATGTGGCCGATGGTGGCCATGTCCTGGCCCTTGCCGGCGGCGGGCGTCACGGTGCGGGTGACCTGGGACCCGGCGGGGGGAAGTCGACCGACATCTCTTCCGTGTCGACCCAAGGCGCCGAGTCCGGCGGCAACGGGTTGTTGCCCGGGACGGACGGCGGGGGTTCGGAAGCAGGGCCGGTCATGGATGGACTTGGATGCATCATTCGGCGGGGCAGTAAGCAACCACCATCACCCGAGCTTAGTGCAAGCTGAACCCATGCTGGCACCAAAAAGCACCGGCTTCGCGAACTAGTAACACCCCGTCACCCAAAAGCCTGTGTGCTTTCTCACGTCACCCTCAGCAACTGGTGCAGGCGCGCCACAGCCTCGGTGAGGCTGTCCATGCTGCTGGCATACGAAAAGCGCAAATAACGTTCACCCGCATGGGAGCCGAAATCCCGACCCGGCGTCGCGGCAATCTGCGCGCGGCGCATCAGGTCGAAGGCGAAATCCCAGCTGTTGCTCGCGTGCTTGCTGCAGTCGGCCCAGGCGTAGAAGGCGCCGTCGGGCATGACCGGGACCTTGAGGCCGAGATCGTTCAGCGCCGGCACCAGGAAGTCGCGGCGCGCCTTGAACTCGCCGCGGCGGCGCTCGTACTCGGCCAGGCATTCGGGCTCGAAACAGGCGAGCGCCGCGTACTGCGAGACGGTGGAGGCGCAGATGTAGAGGTTCTGCGCCAGCTTCTCGACGGGGGCGACGAGCGACTCGGGCAGCACCATCCAGCCGAGGCGCCAGCCGGTCATCGAAAAGTACTTCGAGAAGCTGTTGATCGAGATGATGTCGTCGCCATGGGCGAGGGCGCTGCGGCCGTAGGCCTCGTCGAAGCTCAGGCCCAGGTAGATCTCGTCGACGATGGTCACGCCGCCTCGGCGTCGCACCACGTCGGCGATGCGGCCCATCTCGTCGTGCGCGATCGAGGTGCCGGTGGGGTTGGACGGCGAGGCCAGCAGCACGCCGCGGGTGCGCGGCGTCCATGCGGATTCGACGCCAGCCGCGTCCAGCTGGAAGCGGTGCTCGGGCGGCGAGGGCAGCAGCACCGGCTTGCCGTCGGCCGCGGCCACGAAGTGGCGGTTGCAGGCATAGCTCGGGTCGGGCATCAGCACTTCGTCGCCACGGTCGACGAGCGCGAGGCAGGCGAGCTGCAGCGCGCCCGAGGCGCCGGCGGTGATGACGATGCGGCGTGCCGGAACGTCGAGGCCGAAGCGGTCGCGGTACCACTGGCTCAGGCGCTCACGCAGCGCCGGCAGGCCGGTGGCCGGGGTGTACTGGGTGCGGCCCTGGGTGAGGCAGCGTTGTGCCGCAGCCTGCACGAGTGGCGGTGCGGTGAAGTCGGGTTCGCCGATGTTGAGGAAGATCATCGGCCGGCCGCCCTGGGCCGGGTCGCAGAGAGCGCTCGCGGCGAGTTCGGCGGCCGCCTTGGCGCACTCCATCACGTAGAAGGGCTCGATGTGGTCGAGCCGTGAGGCGAACTTCATCGCCCTCTTCAGCGACGCGAGGCGCGGAACGCCTCGACCTCCACCGGCCGCAGGTCGACCGCTGCCTTGTCGAGCACGCCGTTCACGTACTTGTGGCCATCGGTGCCGCCGTAGCTCTTGGCCAGCTCCACCGCTTCGTTGATCGCCACCTTGTAGGGGATGTCGATGCAGTGCTTGAGCTCATAGGTGCCGATCATCAGCACGCCATGCTCGATGGGCGACAGCTCGGTCGTCTTGCGGTCGACGTGGCGGGCCAGCACCGCGTCGATGTCGGCGGCTTCGTCGATGCAGCCATGCAGCAGTGCGTCGAAATGCGCGCTGTCGCATTTGTCGAAGCCTTCCTGCTCGCGCACATGGGCATCGATCACGCCGGCATCGCTGCCGGAGAGCAGCCATTCGTACAGGCCTTGCAGCGCGACTTCGCGCGAGCGGCGCCGCGCCGACTTGGGCGCGTTGGCCTTGCCGGCGCCGCCCTTGCCGGCGTACTTGCCGCCCGGTTTGCCGCTGGGTTTGGCCGGGGCGGCCTTCTTGGGCTCAGTGGTCACGAGAGGTCTTCCAGCAGGTTGGCCATCTCGACGGCCACACGGGCGGCGTCGCGGCCTTTTTCTTCGGCACGGGCCCAGGCCTGTTCTTCGTTCTCGACCGTGAGGATGGCGTTGGCGATCGGCAGCTCGTGGTCGAGTGCGATGCGGGTGACGCCCTGGCCGCTTTCGTTGGCCACAAGTTCGAAGTGGTAGGTCTCGCCGCGGATGATGCAGCCGAGCGCGATCAGCGCGTCGAAGCGGTCGCTTTGCGCCATCGCGTTCAGCGCCACCGGCACTTCGAGCGCGCCGGGCACCGTCACGTGCTTGATGTGCTTGAGCGCGACGCCCAGGGTTTCGAGTTCGGCGATGCAGGCCTTGGCCAGAGCGCTCGTGAGCGGCTCGTTGAAACGCGCCTGCACGATGCCGATGCGCAGATCGGTGCCGTCGAGGTCGGCGGCTTCGCCTTTGTCAGCGTCTTGCATGGGGGTCCTTGGGGTTCAATGTTCGGGGGCGAGGAAGCCGGTCACTTCCAGGCCGTAGCCGGTCATGCTGGGCATGCGGCGCGGGCTGCCGAGGAGCTTCATCTTGGTCACGCCCAGCTCGCGCAGGATCTGTGCGCCGATGCCGTAGGTGCGCAGGTCCATCTGGCCGCGCGGGGCGAGGGTGTCTGCGGGTGCGCCCAGGCGGGTGAGCAGCGAGCTGGTGTCGGCCGAGCAGTTCATCAGCACGGCGACGCCGCGGCCGGCTGCCTGCACCGCTTGCAGGGCCTTGGGCAGGGGCCACGAGTGGCCGCAGGTGCCCATGTCGAGCAGGTCCATCACCGACAGCGGCTCGTGCACGCGCACCAGCACTTCTTCACCGGTGTGGATGGGGCCGTGGCTCAAGGTGAGGTGCACACCGCCGGTGCGGTCGCGGAAGACGGTGCCGTTGAAGCTGCCGTACGGGGTGGACAGCTCGCGCTGGCTCACGCGTTCGATCAGGCTCTCGTTGCGGCTGCGGTAGCCGATCAGGTCGGCGATGGTGCCGATCTTGAGGCCGTGCTCCTTGGCGAAGACTTCGAGGTCGGGCAGACGGGCCATCGTGCCATCGTCTTTCATGATCTCGCAGATCACCGAGGCGGGGGAGAGGCCGGCCATCGCGGCGAGGTCGCAACCGGCTTCGGTGTGGCCGGCGCGCATGAGCACGCCGCCGTCCTTGGCTTGCAGCGGGAAGATGTGGCCGGGCTGCACCAGGTCGCTCGGCTGCGCGTCTTTCGCGACCGCGGCCTGGATCGTGCGCGCGCGGTCGGCGGCGGAAATGCCGGTCGTCACGCCGGTGGCCGCTTCGATGGAGACGGTGAAGGCGGTGCCGTGCTGCGTGCCGTTGCGCTGGGCCATCGGCGGCAGGCGCAGGCGCTCGCAGCGTTCGCGGGTGAGCGTGAGGCAGATCAGGCCACGGCCGAACTTGGCCATGAAGTTGATCGCCTCGGGGGTGACGTGGTCGGCCGCGAGCACGAGATCGCCTTCGTTTTCGCGATCTTCTTCATCCACGAGGATGACCATGCGGCCGGCGGCGGTTTCCGGCAATGGTTTCTGGAACGGGTGAAATGGGCATCCCGCGATTGTAGGCGGGGCGGGTTTTTCCGGAGGGTCGCGGCTCAGGCAGAAATACCGGGGCTCAGCATCCGTTCCACGTAGCGGGCGATGAGGTCGATCTCGAGGTTGACCTTGGAACCGGCCTTGAGTGCGCCGAGCGCGGTGTTCTCGATCGTGTGCGGGATCAGGTTGATGCTGAACTCGCAGCCGGCAGGCAGGTCGGCCACGCGGTTGACCGTGAGGCTCACGCCGTTGACGGTGATCGAGCCCTTGTAGGCGAGGAACTTGGCCAGCGCCTTGGGTGCCTGGATGCGCAGCTCCCACGATTCGCCCACCGGCGCGAAATGGCTCACCTCGCCGATGCCGTCGACGTGGCCGCTGACGATGTGGCCGCCCAGGCGGTCGTGGGCGCGCAGGGCTTTTTCGAGGTTGACCGGGCCGGGCTGGTCGAGGCCGGCGGTCTTGTCCAGGCTTTCGGCCGAGATGTCGATGGTGACACGGCGTGCGGCGGCGTCGAAGGTGGTGACGGTCATGCAGGCGCCGTTAAGCGCGATGCTGTCACCGAGCTGCACGTCGTCGAGGTAGCCGGCGGGTGTTTCCAGCACGAGCTGCTTGCCATGCGAGGGGTCGGTGCCGAGGGCCTTGACGGCGGTGATGCGGCCGATGCCGGTGATGATGCCTGTGAACATGGTGGGATGTGTCTAGAAATGCTCGCGGCCGGGAGGGCGCGCGACAAGGCGCAGGTCGTCGCCGAGGCGCTCGACGCTGACGAAGCGTAGCGCAAGCGCATCGGCCAGGTCGTCGATCGGGCCGAAGCTCGCCAGGCCCTGGCCGAGGCCGAGCAGCTTGGGCGCCTGGTAGACGAGCAGCTCGTCGACCAGGCCTTCGCGCACGAAGGAGCCCGAGAGCTTGTGGCCGGCCTCGACGTGCAGCTCGTTGACGCCGCGCTGGGCCAGGTCGGCGAGCATGCTCGGCAGGTCGACCTTGCCCGAGGGCCCGGGGGCGAAGGCGATCTCGGCGCCCCGGGCCTTCAAAGCGTCTTCGCGTGTCTTGTCGTGGCCGGCGGCGTAGAGCAGCACCGGGCCGGGCGGCTGGAGCATGCGGGCCGCAGGCGGCGTCTCCAGGCGCGAGTCGACGATGACGCGCAATGGCTGCCTGGGGGTGTCGACCAGGCGCACGTCGAGTCGCGGGTCGTCTTCGAGCACGGTGCCCACGCCGGTGAGGATGGCGCCGGCACGCTTGCGGAAGGCGTGGCCGTCGATGCGCGCAGGCTCGCCGGTGATCCACTGGCTGCGGCCGTTTTCGAGCGCCGTGCGGCCGTCGAGCGAGATGGCGGTCTTCAGACGCACCCAGGGGCGCTTGCGCAGCATGCGCGAGAAGAAGCCGATGTTGAGTTCGCGCGAGGCATCGGCCAGGAGCCCGGTCGTGACGCTGATGCCGGCGGCGCGCAACCTGGCGCTGCCGTTGCCGGCGACCAGCGGGTTGGGGTCTTGGGCCGCGGCGACGACGCGGCCGAGGCGCGCCGCGATGAGCGCGTCGCAGCACGGGGGGGTGCGCCCGTGGTGCGAGCAGGGTTCGAGTGTGACGTAGGCGGTGGCGCCTTGGACGTCGTGGCCCAAGGCGGCTGCGTCGCGCAGCGCCATCACTTCGGCATGGGGGCCACCGGCCTCCTGCGTGAAGCCGCGACCGAGCACGCGGCCGGCGCTGTCGGTGATCACGCAGCCGACGCGCGGGTTGGGTTCGGACAGGCCGATGGCCTGTGCGGCGAGGGCCAGCGCCTCGCGCATGAAGGCTTCGTCGGCAGGGGAGTGGTGAGGTGTCTGCATCGGTGGCCGCGGTGGGCCACCGCGTTCAAGGCTGGTGCTGAACGGTGACCACAGGAGCGCCATTGTGCGGCGGAACGGCACTCGGGCAGTCGAGGTCCCCCCGCACGATGAGGTAGTTGCGAGGGGATCGAGCGCTGCCGGGGTAGCGGCAGGCCTTGAAGGCAGAGGCGCTCTGGCCGAAGGTCCAGCCTTGCGGCATGAGGGTGGGTTCGGCGTCGACGGTGGGTACGGCACAGGCGTAGGCGATGTATCGCTCGCCGTCGCGGGCGATGGTCTCGCTCTCGCAGCGATGGGCTGCGGCCTGCACCGTGAGCGGCAACGGTGGGTCGTTGGCGTGCAAGGGGTCGGGCGTGCCGGAGAGCGCGAAGCGGATGAACCCGCGAACGAGGCGGGCGGAGAACGCCTCGCAGTCCGCGAGATCGTCGACGCGCAGATCTTGCGCCTGCGACGCCGCGGCCACCGTGCACTGCAGCTGGATCTCGCCGGTGGCGCTGTCCACCACCCACGCGATGCGGCTGTGGGCGGTGGGTTTGACGATGCTGCGGCCGTGGGGCAGGGGGTGGGCGCCGGTGGGCGACACCCGTGGCATGGCCAGCACGGCGTCTTGCGGTGGCACGTCGAGCAGGGCGGAATAGACCGGGGCCAGCCGCGCGCTGCCGGAGGCCAGCTGCACACGCTCCTCTGCGCCGCGGCGGGGCTGCCAGTGCACGGTGATGCGCTCCGTCTTCAAGCCCTCGTGTGTCGCGGCCTCGTGCTGCAGGCGAAAGCTCGTGGTGGGAGTGGCCCTTGTGGTCTCACGCGGCGCCGCGCTGTCGAAGGCGGCGAGGTCGCGGAAGCCGCGCTGGGACTCGAGCGCCTGTTGAGCCTGCTGTACGGCCTCGCTGCGTTCACGCGCGAGGTCGCTGTGCTGCCGCAGCCAGGTCTGCAGCCGCACCGCGCCGACGAGGCTCAGCGACAGCACGAGCAGCGCGACCAGGCCCTCGACGAGGCTGGCGCCGTGTTGGCGTGGGCGTGTGTTCATCTTGTCCTCAGAGGTCGCGCCAGCTGCCGGCGACGGGGGCATGGGTGCCGCCGCGCTGCTGCAGGGCCTGCAGCACGGCGATGTCGTGGTGGATGGTCGTGGGGCCCTCGGCCCGCAGGTCGTGCTCGGCGATCACGGCGCCGCGGATGGTGGTGCCGGCGCTGTCGGTCCACTGGGGGTGGTGGGTGTAGACGAGGCCGTGGATCGTCACGGCGGCGTTCAGCTCCACGGGGCCGTCTACCACCAGCACCACCGGGCGCTGCGGGGTGCCGAGGGTCAGCGGGGTGTCGAGGCGAAGGCCGCCGTCGAGGGCGATCAGCGTGTGCTGGCGGGCGGCTTCGGCGAGACCGGCATCGCAGGCACTGCTGCAGTTCACGGCGGCGACGCCGGGCTGCTCACGCCAGAGGCTGCGCTCCATGCGGAAGACGCTGGCGTGCAGGCCTGTTGCCGAGAGGCTCGCCAACGCGGCCTGGTCGCTCAGGATCGAGGCACGCGCCGGCGTGCCGGGGCTGCTGACGACGCGCAGCCCGGCGCCCTGCACGCTGCCGCCGCTGTGCAGCGTCACGCCGCCGGATGCGGCGTCGGTGTGGGTGAGCGTGACGTCGCCGGAGAAGCTGGCGTTGCCACGCACCGCGAGTGCAGCGGCGGGGAGGGTGTCGAGCACCGGCAGGCGGCCGATGGCCAGCTGCAGCTGAATGGTGCGGCCGGTGGCGATGCCGCCACGGCCGGTCGCCGTCAGCGTCCAGCGATCAGGCTGCGCCGGGTCGGCGCTGAGCTGGATGTAGAAGGCGGGCGAGGTGGCGTGCTGCACCGGGCGGGGTTCGCCATCGAGCGGGCAGTGGCAGGCCCAGCCCTCGCCCTCGGCCACGCAGCTCGCTTGCAGTGGCCCGCGCCGCGCGTGCTCGTGCCACGGGGTGGCGTCGCTGGCCTGCGTCGGACGGCAGTCCTCGCCGACCGGCTCGCTGCGGTTGAGCTGGGCGAGCGTCCAGGCCAGCCCGGCCTGGGCGGCCTCATGGGCTTGCGCCGCGTGCAGCTGATGGACCGAGCTGCGCACCTGCAGCAGCACGCTGCGGTTGGCAAACGCCACGGCCAGCAGCAGCGCGAACGCGAGCATCAGCGTGATGGGCAGCGCTGCCGCGCCTCGTTGTGCATTCATGTCGGGCAGGCGCCGGTGAGCGCATCGTGGCGGAGCTGCACATGGCGCGTGGTGGTGCGCGTCCAGCGGGCGTCGTGCACGGCGTGCGCGGTGAGTTCGATCTCGACACTGCGCAGCTGCTGGCGCGGCGGGCAGTGCGGTGTCGATCCGGTGCACGCCTCGCGGCAGGCGCCGTCGAGCACGATCTCCTGCGTGCGCGGCACGACACGCAGCGACGAGACGCGCAGGCTCTGGATGTCGTTCATCGCCTGCCAGTGGCCGTCGCCGATCTTCGTGCTGACGATGCCGTCGTGCAGCCGGTAGGCCAGCGGCTCGCTGCTGCCGGCGTGGCTGAAGCGCACGCCGTCGTGCTGCACGGCCAGCGGGCCGGCGCGGCGCAGGTCGCGCGAGAGCAGGTCCATCATGGCGTGCAGGTCCTGGGTGAGCCTTGCCTCGATCAGCAGGCGGTGGTTCTCCCGCAGGTGCTGGCTCATGGCCAGCAACGCGACCGCGATGAGCAGCAGGCCGATGGCCATGCCGACCATCAGCTCCACCAGCGTGAGGCCTTGTTGCGAGTGGCGCATCTCAGATGCCCCAGCAGCGGCGGTTGTCGGCGTCGGCGTTGGCGCTGTGCTCATCGGCACCCGACGCGTGCGTGGCCTGGCCGTTGGCGACTGTGATCCGCAGCACGCGGCAGGGGCGATCGCCGGCCTGGGCACCGGTGGCCGTGGCCACGAGCGCGTAGCCCGACGCGGTGGGTTCTGCGACGGCGAGGGTGTAGTACCGCATGCTCGACGTGGCCGGCACACGCAGTTCGGCCAGGCTCGCGTACTGCCGGTTGCCCGAGCGCCATTGCTCCTGGCTCATTTGCAGCTGCAGCAGGGCGGTGATCCCGTCGGCTCGCCGCGCCTTGTAGAGCGGGGCCTGGAAGTTCGGGATGGCGACGCTCGCCAGGATGCCGGCGATGGCCACGACGATCATCATCTCGATGAGCGTGAAGCCGCGTTGGAGGCGTGGCATGGCGATCCTCCTCAGCAGGCGCTGTAGCCGGACACCGCGCCGTGCGCCGCACACGAACGCACGCGCCCCATCAGGTTGACGGTGTGCTGCACCGTGCGGCCTTGGGCGCCACTGATGCGCAGCGTGGCCGCCGGACTTGCCGTGCCGTGCGCAGGGGCGAAGAGGATGGAGCGCACGTTGGCCTGAAGGGCCAAGCCCTGGGTGGTGGGCAGCACGACGGTCTTGAGGGGTTCGGCACCCTCTTCGCAGTGCCCGATGCCGTCGGCATCGCAGCGACAGCGATCGGCCGCGCCGGTGTGCACGACGTAGCAGGCGTTGCCGATGAAGGTGATGCGCACGCCTTCGTTGCGCAGCACGGCTTCGGTGCGGGCGTGCTGCAGGTCGCTCGACAGCTCGCCCGCAATGCCCTTGAGCCGCTGTTGGTCGGCCCAGCCGTTCAGCGATGGCACGGCCGCCGTCGCGACGATGCCGGCCACTGCCACGGTGGCCATCATCTCGATCAAGGTGAAGCCGCGTGGCGCGGCGCTCCTGGTGTGCATGGGTGCCCTCCCTCTGTTTTGTGTGAGGGCACTGTAGGAAATGCACCGCGGCGTGGCTTCCACCGCGCGGGGGGAATCCCGGGGCCACTGGCGAGGGCACCCGGGCGGGGGATGGGCGTCAGATGTCGCGGATCAACTGCCGGAACTCGTCAACGTCTTCGAAGCTGCGGTAGACCGAGGCGAAGCGCACGTAGGCCACCTTGTCGATGCGCTTGAGTTCGCGCATGACCAACTCGCCGAGCTTGGTGGAGGCCACTTCCTTGGCACCGCTGTTGAGAAGCTTGTCCTGGATGCGTTCGAGTGCGGCATCGATCTGCTCGACGCTCACCGGCCGCTTGCGCAGGGCGAGTGTCATCGACGCGCGAACCTTGCCGATGTCGAACTCGGCGCGTGTGCCGTCTTTCTTGACGACGGACGGCAGCGCGATCTCGGCGCGTTCGTAGGTGGTGAACCGTTTGTCGCAGCTCTGGCAGCGCCGGCGACGGCGCACGACGTCACCCTCGTCGGACTCGCGTGTCTCGACGACTTGGGTGTCTTCGTGTGAACAAAATGGACAACGCATGCGGCTTCGCCCAAAACGAGGGCGGGGCCGCTTGCGCGACCCCTTCTCGGCTTAACGGTAGACCGGAAACTCGCGGGTCAGGGCGGTGACCTTGGCCCGCACTGCCGCGATGTTCGCTTCATCGTGCGGCTTGTCCAGCACGTCGGCGATCAGGTTGGCGGTCATGCGGGCCTGCTCTTCCTTGAAGCCGCGGGTGGTGAAGGCCGGCGAACCCAGGCGGATGCCGCTGGTGACCATCGGCTTTTGCGGGTCGTTCGGGATGCCGTTCTTGTTGCACGTCATGTGGGCCTGGCCCAGGATGGCCTCGGCTTCCTTGCCCGTCAGGTTCTTCGGGCGCAGGTCGACCAGCATCACGTGGCTCTCGGTGCGGCCCGAGACGATGCGCAGGCCACGTTGCGTGAGTGTGTCGGCCAGCACGGCGGCGTTCTTCACCACCTGCTGCTGGTAGGCCTTGAATTCGGGCGAGAGGGCTTCCTTGAAGGCCACCGCCTTGCCGGCGATCACGTGCATCAGCGGGCCACCCTGGATGCCGGGGAAGATCGCGCTGTTGATCTTCTTGGCGATGTCTTCGTTGTTCATCAGCACCACGCCGCCGCGCGGGCCGCGCAGGCTCTTGTGGGTGGTGGAGGTGACGACGTCGGCAAACGGCACGGGGTTGGGGTAGACCCCCGCGGCGATCAGGCCGGCGTAGTGCGCCATGTCGACCATGAAGTAGGCGCCAATGGCCTTGGCGACCTTGGCGAAGCGCTCGAAGTCGATGCGCAGTGCATACGCGGAAGCGCCGGCGATGATCAGCTTCGGCTTGTGCTCGTGGGCCAGGCGTTCCATCGCGTCGTAGTCGATGGCTTCGTTCTTGTCGAGGCCGTAACTCACCACCTTGAACCACTTGCCGCTCATGTTGAGCGGCATGCCGTGGGTCAGGTGGCCACCTTCGGAGAGGCTCATGCCCATGATGGTGTCGCCGGGCTGCAGCAGGCCGAAGAAGACCGACTGGTTGGCCTGCGAGCCCGAGTTGGCCTGCACATTGGCGAACTGGGCGCCGAAGAGCTGCTTCAGGCGGTCAATCGCCAGTTGCTCCACCACGTCGACGTATTCGCAGCCGCCGTAGTAGCGCTTGCCGGGGTAGCCCTCGGCGTACTTGTTGGTGAGCTGGCTGCCTTGGGCGGCCATGACGGCCGGCGAGGTGTAGTTCTCGGAGGCGATCAGCTCGATGTGGTCTTCCTGGCGCTGGTTCTCGCTCTGGATGGCGGCCCAGATCTCAGGGTCAACGGAGGCAATGGTGGATTTGGCGCGGTCGAACATGTGGCAGTCCTCTAGGTCAGGTGTGTCCCGTCGATCGCCGCATCAGGGATGCGGCATCAGGGCTGCCCAGGCGCACGGCGGAACCGGCTCCATCCTCTGGAGCGGGCCGCGCTTCCCAGTGGTTCACCACCTCAGGCTCCGCGGTTTCAGACCGGGGCCCCATCGCCAGTTGCGCAGCGGGGGAGTGTAGCGCGGCAGGTCGCGCCTGCCACGTTCACCTGAGGGTTCCGCGCGGGGAATCAGCCGGCCAGCGCGACCTGTTCCGTGGCCGATTTCTCGCCCGGCGAGACCGGCTTCGCGTCCGGACCGGTGAGGGTGGCGGGCACTGTCACCGGAGTCGGGAGGATCAGCGGCGCCGTGATGGACACGCTCTTGCCTGCCGCCACCTGGCGCAGATGCTCCTGCTCGGCCAGCACCTTGCTGGCATAGCCGCCGTCATCGGGCAGGTTCGCCGCGCCGACGTAGTAACGCAGGCCGGCTTCCAGGCTGCCGGCGCGCGAGATGCACTCCTTCAGCACCTGCACACCGACGCGCAGGTTGGTCACCGGGTCGAAGGCGGCGTGGTTGCCACCGAAGGGTTCGTACTTGTCGTCGTGCACGCGGGTCATCACCTGCATCAGGCCTTGCGCGCCGACCGGGCTCTGGGCGAACGGGTTGAAGCTGGACTCGATGGCCATGATGGCCAAGATGAGCGTCGGCTCCAGGTTCGCTTTCGCCCCGACGGTCCAGGCTTCCTGCACTAGGCGGGCCACCGGCTCGGGTGCCACCCGGTAGCGGCGCGACAGCCAGCTGGCGACAGCCGCCTGTTGACGGGTCAGCTCGCGGGGGTCGCTGGCGGTGGCGCGGGTGATGGCGTCGGGCTCGTTGAGGCCGGCCAGGGCCTCCAGCGTGCCGGCAGTGCGAGCCTCATGCCGGGCCTGCAGCCAGCTCAGGGCTTTTTGTTCGACGCTTTGGCGCATGTCGCGGTGGCTGAGCATGAACACCAGCACGGCAACGATCAGCAGCCCGACCAGGGCCAGGGTGTTGTGGCTCACCTCGAGCAGGCCGTGGCCCACGTCGCGGAGAAAAACGGTGGTGGAACCTGCAGCCCGCTTGCGAGCCGATTGCAGGGATGAGAGCAAATTCTGAAGCGCTGTCATGTCACTCCTTTCTTCTCTGTCTCACCCCCCGCCGGCTTGAGCCTGTGGCCAGGAATGTGACAGTGATAATCCCGCGGCATGAGGCGAGCGGGATTAGGCAGCGTGGCGCCTAGGGACTTCCGGGGTTGCTGAACCGGTTGTCGGCGCGGGTTATCCCTGATCTGCGTCAGGTGCGGCGCGGATTCTGTTGGACCGAGTCATAACCAGTCAAGGATATAGAAATGACTCTTTATAACGATACGGTATGAAATATCGCGATCTGCGAGATTTCATGGCAGGGCTGGAGCGCCTCGGCGAGCTGCGGCAGGTGGCCGAGCCAGTCTCCGCGCGGCTTGAAATGACAGCGCTCAGTGACAAGGTGCTCCGTTCGGGTGGCCCGGCGCTGTGGTTCAAGCATCCCAGCGGTTACAAATTTTCTGCCTTGACCAACCTCTTCGGTACCCCCAAGCGAGTGGCCCTTGGAATGGGGGCTACCGAGGTGAATGAGCTGCGGGACGTGGGTCGGGTGCTGGCCAGCCTGAAGGAGCCGGAGCCGCCGAAAGGCCTGAAAGACACCGGCCGTTTGTTACAAGTGGCCAAGGCCTTGTGGGACATGAAGCCCTCGGTCGTCGGCAAGGCCGCGTGCATGGAAGAGGTGTTGAGCGGCGACGAGATCGACCTCGGGACGCTGCCGATCCAACTGTGCTGGCCGGGCGACATTGCGCCTCTGATCACATGGGGCCTCGTCATCACGCGCGGGCCGCAAGGTGGTCCCAATGCCCGCAAGCGGCAGAACCTCGGCATCTACCGCCAGCAGGTGATCGGCCCGCGCCAGGTCATCATGCGTTGGCTGGCGCATCGGGGCGGGGCGCTGGACTTTCGCGACTTCGCCCTGGCCCGGCCCGGCCAGCCGTTCCCCATCGCCGTCGCGCTGGGCGCCGACCCGGCGACCATCCTCGGCGCCGTGACGCCGGTGCCCGACACGCTCTCCGAGTACCAGTTCGCTGGCCTGCTCCGCGGCAGCCGCACGGAGGTGTTCGACACCGCCGTCGGCGATCAGGGCGTGATGCTGCAGGCGCCGGCCGGTGCCGAGATCGTGCTCGAAGGCCACATCCCGCCCGCCACGCCCGGCTACGTCGGCACCAGCCCGCACGGTGTGCCGCTGAAGGAGGTGGGCGGCTACTTGCACGCCCTCGAAGGCCCGTTCGGCGACCACACCGGCTACTACAACGAGCAGGACTGGTTTCCAGTGTTCGAACTGAGCCGCCTGCTGCGCCGGCGCGACGCGATCTACCACTCCACCTACACCGGCAAGCCGCCCGATGAACCGGCCGTTTTGGGCGTCGCGCTGAACGAAGTCTTCGTGCCCATCCTGCAGAAGCAATTTCCGGAGATCGTCGACTTCTATCTGCCGCCCGAAGGCTGCAGCTACCGGATGGCGATCGTCAGCATCAAGAAGAGTTACCCCGGCCACGCGAAGCGGCTGATGTTCGGCATCTGGAGTTTTCTGCGCCAATTCATGTACACCAAGTTCATCGTGGTGACCGATGACGACGTCGACATCCGCAGCTGGCAGGACGTGATCTGGGCCATCACCACCCGCGTCGATCCGGTGCGCGATACCACGCTGGTCGAGCACACGCCGATCGATTACCTCGACTTCGCTTCGCCGGTCAGCGGCCTGGGCGGCAAGATGGGCTTGGACGCCACCCACAAGTGGCCCGGAGAGACCAGCCGCGAGTGGGGGCGCACCATCAAGATGGATGCCGAGGTGGAGCAGCGCGTCGCCGGCCTCTTCGATCGCCTGATGAAGCCATCTCAATGATGCGGCGCAGCGTCATAGGCGATCTCACTTGGCGCTGAGCCGGGCTGTCATCTAGCTTTCATGGGCCTGCATGCAGGCATCCTCACTGGCGCAGTCACTGCGCTATAGGAGCCCTGGACCTACTTCCTCCAGAGCCCCGACCGATGGCGTCAGCCATCCGTCCCCCTTCCGTCGCGAGACTGGAAGGGGGCTTCGCTTTTGGGGGGCGAATCTCAGGCGCGCACCAGCAGCGCCAGCATTTCGCGCAGCGCTGCATGCACCTTGTAGTAGCCGCCCGGCGTGGGGATCCAGTCGAACACCGGCTTCACCGTGTGCTGCGCCAGGCCCATCGGCGCCGGTTCGACCTTCACCGAGCCCCCGGCGACCTGTTCAAACATCTTCTGCGCTCGCGGCATGTGCCAGCCGTGGGTGACGAGCACGATGCGGGTGATGCCGTCGCGCTTGAGCAGCTGCACCGTGTGCCCGGCGTTCTCGCGGGTGTCGCGCGAGCGGTCTTCCTGCCACTTGAGCGGCTGGCCGAATTCTCTTGACGCGATGCGCGAGGCCACTTCGGCCTCGGGCTTGGCATCGCTCGCCTGCGCCCAGCCGACCCCGCCGCTGAACGCCACCGGCGCGCCGGTCTCGCGGCTGAGCCACAGGCCATAGCGCAATCGTTCCAGCGACCCAGGGGCGAGGTTGGAGATGCCGTACTCCGGTGCCAGCGGTTCCGCACCGCCGCCCAGCACCACGATGGCAACTGGCTGTTTCGCCTTCACGGCCGCCTTCAGGTCGGCGATCGCCTCGGCGCTGTAGGCCGCTGGTGGCTTGAGTGCAAACCGGATCAGCATCTGGCCCATGCCGGCGCAGGCGCTCAGCCACAGGCCCGCCAGGCTGAACAGGATCACGAACCAGCCCAGGCCGCGGCGCGGCAGGATCAGCCGCGCACCAACGAGCAGCAGCAGGAAGAAGGGCAGTGGTGGCATCACCAATGCCGTCATCACGGGTTTCCAGGATTCGATGCCGAGCAAGGTCAGCAGGCCGTTCATGCCGTTCTCTTTCTTGGTTGAAGTGGGCGGGCTCCCTCGGCCCGGGGCGGAATTTTGCCGGTCGTGCGTGAAGGCTCACCCCGTGTTTGCGCCGACATGGCGCACGATCGGTGACAAATTCCTCGCTTGCCCGGGGTTCACGCTGGCGGGCCGGCATGGAACAGTCGCCCGCTTTGCAACCAAGGACAGCCTCTCCATGCGATGTGCCGTGATCTGGGCCGCTCTGCCCGTGCTGGCTGCGATCAGCCCCGCCGGTGCGCAAAGCACGCCGAACGTGCTCGACCCGGTCGTGATCACCGGCCAACGGGTGCGCGAGAGCGCTTTCGACGTGCCTGCGGCGATCACCGCCGTGAGCCGCGACGTCATCGAGGGCGGCGGCCCGCAGGTCAACCTGTCGGAGGCGCTCAACCGCGTGCCCGGCCTCACGGTGCTCAACCGCCAGAACTATGCGCAGGACCTGCAGGTGTCCATTCGCGGTTTCGGGTCGCGCTCGACCTTCGGCATCCGCGGCGTGAAGGTGATCGTCGATGGCATTCCCGCCACCATGCCCGACGGCCAGGGGCAGGCGTCGAACGTCTCGCTCGCGTCCACCGGCCGCATCGAGGTGCTGCGCGGCCCGATGGCGCAGCTGTACGGCAATTCCGCCGGCGGCGTGATCCAGGTCTTCAGCGAAGACGATGTCGCGCAGCCGACCGCCACGGTCACCACCGCCGTCGGCCCCTACGACCAGCGCAAGCTGGGCGTCAAATACAGCACCACCACCGCCGACGGCGACGGCATCCTGCTCGACGCCTCGCGCTTCGAGACCAACGGCTACCGCGAGCACAGCGCCGCGCGCCGTGGCCAGTTCAATGCTCGCTGGCAGCGCGACATCACCCGCGACACGCATGTGAGCGTCCTGGTCAACGCGCTCGACCAGCCCGACACCCAGGACCCGCTCGGCCTCACCCGTGCCCAGATGGACGCCAACCCGCGCCAGGTGGCACCGCTCGCGCTCTCGCAGGACTCGCGCAAGACCGTGCGCCAGAACCAGCTCGGCAGCGTGCTCGAGCACCGCTTCAGCGAAGACACGCTCTTCACCGGCCGCGTCTACCTTGGCGAACGCAATCTCTTCAATGCGCTGAGCATCCCGCTCGGCCCCCAGCTCGCCGCCACCCACAGCGGCGGCATCGTGCGTTTCGAGCGGGGTTACTCCGGCCTGGGCGCACAGCTCTCGCATCGCGTGGCGCTGGACGAAGGCCGCGCCCTGCGCCTCACCGGCGGCATCGAGGTCGACCGCATGCGCGACCGCCGCCAGGGCTACATCAACGACGGCGGCGTCGAAGGCGCGCTCAAGCGCAACGAGCGCAACGTGGTCGACAACCGCGACGCCTACCTGCAGGCCAGCGCCGACCTGCTGCGCGACTGGACCTTGACCGCCGGCCTGCGCAGCATCGACGTGCGCTTTCGCACCCGCGACTTCTTCACCACGGCCAATGCCGATGACAGCGGCAGCGTGCGCTACAACGGCGTCAACCCGGTCGCCGGCATCACCTGGCATGCGTCGCCCAGCCTCAAGCTTTACCTGAACGCTGGCCGCGGCTACGAGACGCCGACCTTCAATGAGCTGGCCTATCGCAGCGGCGGTGCGACCGGCCTCAACACCGACCTGCGCGCTTCCAGCAGCCAGCATCGCGAACTCGGCGCCAAATGGAAGCTCGACGGTGCGCAGCGGCTCGACGTGGCCGTCTTCGACATCGACACGAAGGACGAGATCGTGGTCGAGAGCAACTCCGGCGGACGCTCCACCTTCCGCAACGCCGGGCCCACCGAGCGCCGCGGGCTCGAGCTGATGCACGTGGCGCTGTGGCCGAACGGCCTGCGCAGCACCCTGAGCCTCAACCTGCTGCGCGCCCGCTTCGAAGACGGCCGCCGCCTGCCCGGCGCCGCCGAGCGCCAGGCCTTCGCCGAGCTGGCCTGGGCACCGAAGGCCGCCTGGGCCGGGTTCAACACCGGCGTGGAAGTCGTGCACACCGGCACGCTCGCCGTGAACGATGGCAACACCGAGTTCGCCCCCCTGCGACCGTGCTCAACCTGCGCGCCGGCTTTGCCCAGTCGCTGGGGAGCTGGCGCTTCACCCAGCTCCTGCGCCTGGACAACGCCACCGACCGCCGCTACGCCGGCTCGGTGATCGTCAACGAGGCCAACGGTCGTTTCTACGAGCCGGCGTTGCCGCGCCACTGGCTGCTCGCCGTGAGCGCAAGCCACGCCTTCTGACAAGGCAATGGCCGGCTTGTCAGAATCGGCGTCTCAATGCGACGGAGGCGGTATGAGCATGGACACCATCACCCTGGGCGGCGGCTGCTTCTGGTGCACCGAAGCGGTCTACGAGCGCGTGAGCGGCGTGGTCGCGGTCGAGTCGGGCTATTCGAACGGCCACGTGATCAACCCGAGCTACGAGCAGGTCTGCACCGGCAACACCGGCCACAACGAAGTCGTGCGCGTGAGCTTCGACCCCGATCAGATCAGCCTGCGCGAGCTGCTCGAGATCTTTTTCGTCGTGCACGACCCGACCACGCTCAACCGCCAGGGCAACGACGTGGGCACCCAGTACCGCTCGGGCATCTACGTCAATTCACCCGAGCAGGAGAAGGTGGCGCGCGAGGTGATCGCCGAGATGGCCGCGAGCAACACCTACCGCTCGCCCATCGTGACCGAGGTGCTGCCGCTGGCCAACTACTCGCGGGCCGAGGACTACCACCAGCACTACTTCGCCCAGCACCCCAACCAGGGCTACTGCGCATTCGTCGTCGCGCCCAAGGTCGAGAAATTCCGCAAGACCTTCGCAAGCCGGGTGAAAGCCGCCTGAACCCTGTCCCCCGCGCGCACGCCCTTCGTTGCGGTGTGCGTGATTTGGCAACGGCCTCGCTCCCCCCGGTGGTTCTCCTGTGAAGGAAGGGGGGCGGGGTCGATAGACTGCCGTTACCGCTTGTGACCGGTCGCTCGCCTGCGCGGCCGCGACATCTCTGCATGGATGGCATCGAACAACTGTGGTGGCGCGCACCCGGCCTCGCCCTGAGGCTTGCGGCAGCGCAGCAGCCGCATGTGCGGGGCGAGGCGGACGGCTGGCAACTCAACCCCGCGGCCACCGCATGGGCCGCCCAGCGCGGACTGCCCGAACAGCACTGGCCGCTGTTTGCGGCTGACCTGCGGGCGCGGCTGGATGCGGGCCAGACCGATGGATGTGCTGGCGTGGCGGCCACCGGCATCGAATTCAACTGGACCGCCGTTCCGCTCGACGGCGGCTGGCTGGTCTGGCTCGATGTCGCGCAGGCCGAGGTGGAGCGCCTGACGCACCGGCTCGACATGGTGCAGACGCTCAGCCGCATGGCCTCGTGGGAGCGCGACCTCGCCACCGGCGTCAGCCGCTGGGATGCGCACATGTACGAGTTCCTCGGGCTCGACCCGGCGGCGGGCATGCCGCGCACCGATGCCAACCTGCAGCTCGTGCACCCCGACGATCGCGAGCGCCTGCAGGCCGAGTACGCGCGATTCGCCCAGGCCGCCGGCCGCTACGAGACGCACTACCGCATCGTTACGCCCGCCGGTGCCGTGAAAGACGTGCGGGCGCTGTGCGAAGTCGAGAACGGGCCGCAGGGTGTGCCGGCGCGCATCACTGGTCTCATGATCGACGAGACCGAGATCGCCGACCGCCTGCGCACCAGCGAGGCCACCGCCGCGCTGTGGGTGCGCGCGGTCGACCTGGCCGCCGTGGCGCTGTGGCGCCTGGACCTCCTCAACCAGCGTGTCTACTTCAGCGACTGGGGCTACCGCATGCTCGGGCTCGACCCGGTGGCCGACCAGCTCACGGTCGAGCAGTTGCGCGAGCTGATCCATCCCGACGACCGCGCGGCGGTGGTCGCCGCAGCTGAGGAGGCCATCAACACCCGCGGTGTGGTCGACGTCGAGGCGCGCTACCGGCATCGCAGCGGCCATTACCGCAACCTCTACACGAGGCGTGTGGCGGAATACGACGCGCGGGGCAACGCCATCGGCCTGTCGGGCGTGACGATCGACATGACCGAAGAGATCGCCGAGCGCGAGCGTGCCAAGGCCTATGCGCTGCGCATCGACCGCGTGACCAACGCCGCGGGCGTGGGCATCTGGAGCTATGACATCGAGGCGCGCCAGATCGAATGGAACGAGCAGATGTATCGGCTCTACGGCATCCCGCGCGACCAGCCGCCGCCCTTCAACGAGGCCTGGCTGCAGATGGTGCACCCCGACGACCGCGCCATCGCGCGCGACCACCGCCCGGTCATCGGAACCGGCCCGCAAGGCCTGCACGCCGAGTTCCGCATCGTGCGGCCCAACGGCGCGGTGCGCTGGGTGGCCTCGTGGTCGCGGCGCGAGGTGCTGGGCAACCGCGAGCTGGCCTTCGGGGTCAACCTCGACATCACCAACCTGCAGCGCACGCAGGCCGAGCTGCGCCAGACGCAGGAGCGTGCGCGCCTGGCCACCGAGTCGGCCGGCATCGGCACCTGGGAGCGCGACCTGCGCACCGGCCGCGCCAAGTGGGACGCGCAGATGTATCGCCTGCGCGGCCTGCCCGTCGGCCCCGAGACGCCGCCCGACGACATGCGCTACGCCGCCTACCACCCCGACGACCTGGAGAACATCAACCGCAACAAGTCGCGTGCCGGCAAAGACGGCGACAGCTACGAGAACGAGTTCCGCGTCGTCTTCCCCGACGGATCGATCCGCTGGCTCGCCACCCGCGGCCTCGTCAAGCGCGACGCGCACGGCGACCCCGAGCGCATGCTCGGCGTCACCTGGGACATCACCGAGCGCCGCCGCGCCGAGCAGGCGCTGCGCGAGAAGGCGGCGGCGGTGCAGGCGAGTGCGGCCAAGAGCCAGTTCCTCGCACGCATGAGCCACGAGCTGCGCACGCCGCTCAATGCGGTGCTCGGTTTTTCCCAGCTGCTGACCAACGACCTGGCCGATCGCCTGAGCGCGCAGCAGCGCCAGCGGGTCGACCGCATCCACTCTGCCGGCCTGCACCTGCTCGCGCTGATCGACGATGTGCTCGATCTCGCCACCATCGAGTCAGACGCCTTGCCGCTCACCTACGAGACGGTGTCGCTGCAGGCCTCGCTCGACGACGTGCTGCAGTGGACGCAGCTGCAGGCCTCGCAGGCGTCGGTGCAGATCCACGCGCAGACGCCGCGCGCCTGGGTGCGCGCCGACCCGCGGCGCGTGCGGCAGATCCTGTCCAACCTCATCAGCAACGCGATCAAGTACAACCGGCCGCAGGGCCAGGTGTGGATCGCGTGCGATGCCGTCACCCACCGCGACCAGCCGGCGTGGACGCTCTCGGTGCGTGACACCGGGCGTGGCCTCACGGCCGAGCAGTGCCAGCAGCTCTTCCAGCCCTTCAACCGGCTCGGCGCCGAGCGCGGCACCATCCCGGGCACCGGCATCGGCCTGGCCATCGTGCACCACCTCGTGCGCCTGATGGGCGGCGACCTGACGGTGACGAGCGAGCCCGGCCGCGGCAGCGAGTTCCGGGTCACCCTGCCGGCGGAGCAGCCGCCCGAAGTCGACGAACGCGAGCCGCACACCGCCTTCCATGCCGACCTCGGTGGCGACGACGTGGCCAGCAGCGCGCGGCTCAACGTGCTCTACATCGAAGACAACCCGGTCAACGTGGTGCTGGTGCAGGAGCTGGTGGCGCTGCGGCCCGACGTGAGCCTGAGCGTGGCGGTCGACGGTCTCTCAGGCGTGAGCCGTGCGGTGGCCGAAGGGCCGCATGTCGTGCTGGTCGACATGCAGCTGCCCGACATCGACGGCTTCGAGGTGCTGCGCCGCCTGAAGGCCGAGCCGCTGCTCTCGCACACGACCATCGTCGCGCTGTCGGCGAATGCGATGCCCGAAGACGTGAACCGTGCGCGCCAGGCGGGCTTCGACGACTACTGGACGAAGCCGATCGACTTCCATACGTTCCTGCGCAACCTCACGCGGCTCGCGCAGTCGCACCTGACGCATTGAGCGCTCAAGGCGCGAGTCGTTCCCTGACCCAGAGGCCGGCGTCGAGCCGATAGCGCAGCCGATCGTGCAGCCGAGACTTGCGGCCCTGCCAGAACTCCCAGGTGTCGGGCACCAGCCGGTAGCCGCCCCAGTGCGGTGGCCGTGGCGGCGACAGCGCATAACGTGCGGCGGCCTTGGCCGCGTTGGCCACCAGCACGGCACGCGACGAGATCACCTGGCTCTGCGGCGAGGCCCAGGCGCCCAGGCGGTTGTCGAGCGGGCGCGAGTTGAAGTACGCATCGGACTCTTCGGCGCTCGTCTTCTCGACACGGCCCTCGATGCGCACCACACGCTCCAGCTCGACCCAGTGGAACTGCAGCGCCGCCTGCGGGTGCGACGCCAGCTCCCGGCCCTTGCGGCTTTCATAGTTGGTGTACCAGACGATGCCGCGCGCATCGAAGCCCTTGATGAGCACGATGCGCGTCGACGGGCGGCCGCCTTCGCCCACGGTCGCGAGCGTCATCGCGTTCGGCTCGGGCACCTGCGCATCGAGTGCCTGCTGCAGCCACAGGCCGAACTGCTCGAGCGGGTCTTCGCGCGAGGCCTCCTCGTCGGCTCCGGCTCGCTCGTAGCTCTTGCGCAGGTCGGCGATGTTTTGCGTCGTCATGCGGGTGAGTATAGAAACACAGGGCGCGCAAAGCGGTATACCCTCTGCGTCGTTTTTTCCTCTGAGAACCCTTGGCCATGACCCAGTTGAACGTCAACGGCAAGACGGTGAACGTCGTCGCCGATCCTTCCACGCCGGTGCTGTGGGCACTGCGCGACAACCTCCAGCTGACCGGCACCAAGTTCGGCTGCGGTGCCGCCCTGTGCGGCGCCTGCACCGTGCACATCGACGGCCAGCCCACGCGCAGCTGCGTGACGCCCATCTCGGCCGTGGGCACGCAGAAGATCACCACCATCGAAGCCATGGCCGACGACAAGGTGGGTCGCGCGGTGCAGGCCGCGTGGATCAAGCACGACGTGGCGCAGTGCGGCTACTGCCAGAGCGGCCAGATCATGAGCGCGGTGGGCCTGCTGAGGGCCAAGCGCCGGCCGACAGATGCCGACATCGACGCCGCCATGGCCGGCAACGTCTGCCGCTGCGGCACCTACGCGCGCATCCGTGCGGCGATCAAAGACGCCGCCCAGTCGCTGGCCTGAGGAAGAGTCCACGATGAACTACGACCACCTCATGTCGCGCATCGGCGCGCAGCAGGCCACCGCAGTGGGCCGCCGCAACTTCCTCAAGCTCGGTGCCGGTGCGGGCTTCGCGCTCGGCGTGTTCTCGGCGGCTGACGATGCCGCCGCCCAAGCGACGACCCAAACGCCGGCAGCGCCCAAGGCCGCGCTCAAGCCGACCGAGCAGCCCAGCGCCTTCGTGCGCATCGACACCGACGGCACGCTCACCGTGCTCGTCAACCGCCTCGACTTCGGCCAGGGCGTGATCACCAGCCTGCCCATGCTCGTGGCCGAAGAGATGGATGCCGATTGGTCCAAGGTGCGCGGCGAACTCGCGCCCGCCGGCGATGCCTACAAGGACCCAGGCTTCGGCATCCAGATGACCGGCGGCTCCAACTCCGTGCGCAACTCGTGGCAGCAATACCGCCAGCTCGGCGCGCGGGCCCGCGCGATGCTCGTGGGCGCCGCGGCGCAGCGCTTCGGGGTGGCGCCGTCGACCTGCCGCGTGTCAAACGGTGTGGTCACCGCGGGCGGCAGGCGCGCGACCTTCGGCGAACTGGCGGCCGACGCGATGAAGCAGCCGGTGCCCGAGACGGTCACGCTCAAGAACGCGAAAGACTTCAAGCTCATCGGCAAGCCGATCGGCCGACTCGATGCGCGGGCCAAGGTGACCGGCGAGCAGCAGTTCGGCATCGACACCCACGTGGCCGGCGCGAAGACCGTGTTGCTTCTGCGTCCGCCGGTGTTCGGCGCCAAGGTGACGAGCTTCGATGCTGGCAAGGCGCGTGCGGTGAAGGGTGTGGTCGAAGTGATGGAAGTGGCGCTCGACCGCGGCGCAACGGGTCTTGCCGTGATCGCCGACGGCTACTGGCCCGCCAAGATGGGCCGCGATGCGCTGCAGGTGGTGTGGAACAGCAACGGCGTCGAGAAGGTCGACTCGCAGAAGCAGCTTGCGCAGTACCGCGAGCTGGCGGGCAAGCCCGGCACCAAGGTGCGCGAGGCCGATCTGTCGAAGCTCGCCTCGGCGCCGAAGAAGATCAGCGCCGTCTTCAGCTTCCCCTACCTCGCGCATGCGCCGATGGAGCCGCTCAACTGCCTGATCGACTTCGACGGGCGCACCTGCAAGATCACCGCCGGCTCGCAGTTCCAGACCATCGACCAGGGCGCCGTGGCCGCCGTGCTCAAGCTCAAGCCGCAGGACGTGCAGCTCACCACCGCGATGGCAGGCGGTGGCTTCGGCCGGCGTGCGGTGCCGAGCTCCGACTATCTCGTCGAAGCGGCACGTGTCGCCGACGCGTGGCGGCTCGCCGGCCACTCGGGGCCGCTCAAGATCGTTTGGAGCCGGGAAGACGACATCCGCGGCGGCTACTACCGGCCGATGCATGTGCACCGTGCCGAGATCGGCTTCGACGACAAAGGCCAGGTGCTCGGGTGGAGCCACACCATCGTCGGCCAGTCCATCCTGATGGGCACGCCCTTCGAGGCCTTCATGGTGAAGAACGGCGTCGACAGCGTGATGGTCGAGGGGGTGGCCGACACGCCCTACCAGCTGCCGCTGGCGCTGCAGATCCATCACCCCAAGGTCAACGTGCCGGTGTTGTGGTGGCGTTCCGTAGGGCATACCCACACGGCGTTCGTGATGGAGACCTTGGTCGACGAGATCGCACGCAGCACCGGGCAGGACCCGGTGGCCTACCGACGCCAGCTGCTGGGCGACGCGCACAAGCACCATCTTGCGGCACTCGACCTGGCGGTCGACAAGTCGGGTTATGGCCGCAAGCTGCCCAAAGGCCATGCCTTCGGGGTGGCGGTGCACGAGTCGTTCGGCTCGGTCGTGGCGTATGTGGTCGAGGCTTCGGTGCGCGACGGGCAGCCGGTGCTGCACAAGGTGACCGCCGGCGTGTCGTGCGGCACCGCGGTGAACCCGCTGGCCATCGAGGCGCAGGTGCAGGGTGCGGCCTTGATGGCGCTGGGCACCACCTTGCCCGGTGCGGCCATCACGCTGAAAGACGGCGTGGTGCAGCAGAGCAACTTCGGCGACTACACGGTCGCGCGCATGCCGCAGATGCCGTCCATTTCGGTGCACATCGTGCCGAGCACGGAAGCCCCGACCGGGATGGGGGAACCGGGCCTGCCCCCCTTGGCACCGGCGTTCGCCAATGCCATCGCGCGCCTCACCGGCAAACCCCTGCGCACGCTGCCATTCGAGCTGAGTTGGTTCTTGTATGGGGCTGTCGACTTACTCAAAATGCCTTACGGGGAAGGCCTTAAGTGAAGCCCCCACTATCGTTTGAAGGGCCGAAATCCGATTCTTGATGCAGGCGGACCGCAGTGGAGCCGCCAGCATTGGGAGTAAGGCCGCATGAAGTCACGGCCAGCAGTGGTGGTGTTGGCAGCAGGCCGTGGCTCGCGCTTTCGGGGGCTGCACCACAAGCTGGTGCAGACGCTGGGCGCGTCGACGGTGCTGGCGACGACGATCTCGAACGCGCTGGCCACGCAGATGCCGGTGCTGGTCGTCACCACCGAGCCCCTGGCCGAAACCGTCGGCCGCCACGTTGCCACGCGCGACATGGTGGTGCTGCCCCCCGCCGGCTCGCCGGCCGCCCAGGCGCTGGGGATGGGCTACTCCATCGCTGCCGGTGTGGCGGCGCGCTCCGACGCTTCGGGCTGGCTCCTCCTGCCGGCCGACATGCCGATGGTCCAGACCTCAACATTGCGCCAGGTGGCTGCCGAACTGGACAGCCATGCCATTGCATACGCCCAGCACCGAGGGCTGCGCGGCCACCCGGTTGGCTTCTCGGCCGAGCTTTACTCCGAACTCGTGATGCTCACCGGCGATGAAGGTGCTCGCCGGCTTCTCGCGCGCTACCCGGCAATGGGGGTGGAGGTCGATGACCCGGGCGTGCTGCTCGACGTCGACACCGAAGACGATCTCGCCCGTGTGCGTGTCGCGCAGCGCGAGATGCAGGTTCGCGAAGCACGCTGATCCAACCGCCGCGCTGCTGCCGGCACCCAGCCTCGCTCAATCGGTCAGCGCATGCTGGCGTGCGAGCGCCACCACGCGCTCGATCTTCCGGTCGTGGATGCCATGGGCCCTGAGCGCCTGCGCCGTCTCCAGCACGTAGGCCAGCGTGGTGCCATAGCGGCCGCTGGCGTGGCGCAGCACTCTGAGCAGATGGGCGTCGTCGATCGGGCCGGTGTAGTTGGGACTTTCCCGGCTGAGCGTGAAGCCGAGCGCGGTGACCGTGCCGCTGGCGGTCTGGCAGGCGAGCCAGCGTGGGTCGTAGACGCTGTTGGGCATCTCGCGTGCCCACAGGCGTGGCAGCTCGTCGTCCACCCGGTTGCGGGCGATGCGATAGACCATGCCGCGGCAAGAGCCGCCGCCCACGAGCGCAAACACCAGGCCCGGCCGTTCGGGCGTGCCGCGGTTGATGCGCGACTGCATCTCCAGCGCCCGGTGCCACCCGTGCACGCGTGCGAGGCGTTGTTCGGTCGACTCGAACTCGGGCCGCCAGATCAGCGAGGCGTAGCCGAACACCCAGAGGTCGCCACGCCCGCCCCAGGTCGCGCGCACCTGCTCCAGCAGGCGGGCCGGTTCGCGCTCGGGTGACAGCGGGCGCAAAGGCGGGGCGAGGTTCATGGCAGGCAACGACTCCACAGCCCGTGCTGACCTCTGCGAAGCCTCACGGGGCACTGGCCTCCGCTTCGCCCGCGGGCACCGCGATGCCCAGCGCGAGGGCGGTGCTCAGGAACCAGAGCACCTCGAATGCCGACAGGCCGCTGGCCGCTGCCGCTTCGCCGACGCCCATCGCGCGCTGCGTCCACGCCGCCACCAGCCGCGGGGCACTCGGGCGGGTGAGGGCGGCGGGCTCCGGCGCGCCTTTGAGCTGGTAGCGACCGTTGATCGTGCGGGGCGAGACGCCCTGGTCGATCAGCGTGTGCGTCAGCCCCCACAACAAGGTCGACACCCGCAGTGGGTGGCTCTCGCCCGGCCATGGCGTCGTGTCTGGCGCGCGCTGTGGCTCGGCGAGCTGCAGTGGCCGCTGCAGCAGTTCGGCCTGCGGCAACGAACTGCTGATCTCGCCGGTGCGGAAGTCGACCACCAGGGCGTGCCCGCCGCCCACGCCAAGCAGGGTGCGCCGGCGCTCGCCGGCGAGCAGCGCGCCGACCAGGAGGTCACGCAGCGCGTGCAGGGCCATGCGGGCATGTTCGCGCTGCACCGCACTGCGCGCCAGGTCATACAACGCGGCGGCCGCTTCCAGCACTTCGGTCATGCCGTTGACGCGCACCGGTGAGGCCACCGCCAGCCCGCGTGGTGAATCGGCCGCTTTGGTGTCGCGGGGTGTCAGGCGCACCAGCACGCGGGGCGGCGCGACGTAGTGCGACCAGTCGTGTGGCACGAACAGCGTGGTGCAGGCGTTGGCGTCTTCGACCCAGCGCAGGCGCAGGCCCGACTGGCCGTCGAGCAGGCGTGTCATGGACACCAGCACCGCGCGGTCGCGTGCATCCAGACCGATCGCGGCAATGTCGAGCGAGCGCACCCCCGGCAGTGAGGCGTTTGTGGATGCAGGACTGGCGGCAGGAGGATCAGCGCGTTCGGGCATGGAGGCTCGACAAGTGCTCGCAGCATGCGACGCAGGCCAGTCTACTAGCGCTGCCGGGCGCTGCGTGCACCGACCCGTAGGAGATGCCCCACAGCGAGTGCCGGCCGGGGCTGATACGGCCTGCACACGCGGCGTCCTAAGGTTGGTCCACCCCACCAAGGAGCGACGCGATGACCTCTTCCCCACGGCGCATCAGCAGAGGCTGGGCCGTGGCAGCGGCCGTTATCGGCGCGCTCGTCGTCGGCGTGGCGGCCTGCGAATGGGCCGGCTGGCCATTCCTCGCCAAGCCGGTGGAGCGCGTGCTGGGCCGCACCCTCGGGCGAGAGGTGCAACTCGGAAACGACAGCTCCCGCGCCACGGTGCGCTTTTTCGGCGGGCTGAAGGTCGACGTGCCGCACCTGCAGATCGGCGCGCCCGAGTGGAGCAGGCGCCCGTTCTTCCTGCGGGCCCGCAACGCCGAGATGCATCTGTCGTACGGCGATCTGTGGCGCGCCAAGAAAGGTGCGCCGCTCGACATCGACCTGCTGCGCGCTGACAACCTGATGGTGCACGCCGAGCGCATGGCCGACGGCCGTGCCTCGTGGGTGTTCGGCAACCTGCAAAAGCCCAGTGAGGAAAAGGAAGGGCAGCCCAATGCCTTCCCGACCGTGCGCGAGTTGCGTGTGAACGAAGGGCAGCTGACCTATGTCGACGAGCCGCTGAAGGCCGACATCGTCGCCAGGCTTGCGCTCGCGGAGGGCGCGGCCGGCGTGCAGGCGCCGCCGTCGCAAGGGTCGCAGCCACTGCCCGTGGCGCTTCGCGGGCTCATCGCCAGTGCCGAGGGCACCTACGGTCCTGCCAGGCTGTCGGCCAACCTGCGCACGGCGGGTGTCACGCCGCTGCTGCGCAGCGACACCCACGCGCCCTCGGTGCCGGTGGTGCTGGAGCTCAAGGCCAACAAGGCCAGCCTCACCTTCAATGGCACCGTGACCGACATCTTCAGGTTGTCCGACCTTGCCGGGCAGTTCCGCGTCAGCGGCCCCTCGCTCGCCGCGGCGGGTGACCCGCTGGGCGTCACCTTGCCCACCACCGGCGCCTTCGTGCTCGCCGGTCGCATCAACAAGGATGGCAAGGTCTGGAAGGTCGCCGCCGACGACGCGACGGTGGGGTCGACCAAGCTCAAGGGCGACTTCACCTACGACATGGGCCAGCCCGTGCCGCTGCTCACCGGCAGGGTCACGAGCCCGCGCCTGCTCCTTGCCGATCTCGCGCCCACCATCGGCGGCGAGCCCGGCGCCTCGCCGGCCCCTCCTGCGAAGACCCAGGCGCCGGCCGCAGCGCGGGTGCTGCCCGACAAGGAATTCGACCTGCCCTCACTGCGCGCGATGAATGCCGATGTGCAGATGGCCTTCGACCGTGTTGGAACTTCGGGGATCTCTTCGCCCTGCCGCTGCAACCACTGAAGACCCGCCTCACCCTGAGGGACGGCAAGTTGCGGCTCGACGACCTTGTGGCCACCACCGCCGACGGCAGCCTGCGCGGCAACGTGGCGCTCGACGGCACGCGCGACGTGGCGCTGTGGAACGCCGACCTGCGCTGGTCGGGCGTGAAGCTGGAGCAGTGGCTCAAGCAGGAGCGCTCCGACGGCAAGCCGCCCTTCGTGAGCGGCAAGCTCGTCGGTCACGCCAAGCTCGAAGGCCGCGGTCGCTCGACCGCGCAGATCCTCGGCAGCCTCGACGGCACGGTGGCCACCACCTTGCGCCAGGGCCGCATCTCCCACCTCGCGATCGAAGCGGCGGGCCTCGACATCGCGCAGGCCCTGGGTGTGCTGGTGAAGGGCGACCAGCTACTGCCCGTGAGCTGTGCACTCGCCGACCTGCAGGCCGACAAGGGCGTGCTGAAAACACGCACCTTCGTCGTCGACACCCCCGACTCCACCGTGTGGGCCGAGGGCAGCGTGTCGATGAAGGACGAGCAGCTCGACCTGAAGGCCACCGTCTCGCCCAAGGACTTCAGCCCGCTGGCGCTGCGCACGCCGATCCACGTGCGGGGCCAGTTCAATGCGCCCAGCATCTCGATCGAGAAGGCACCGCTCGCGCGGCGCGTGGCGGGCGCTGCGTTGCTGGCGCTGGTGAACCCGATTGCCGCGGTGCTGCCGCTCTTCGACCGGGGCGAAAACGATGAAGGCGACAGCTGCAACGAGCTGGTGGCCCGGGCGCGCGAGGCGGCCCGCACGGGCACCTCACCGGCCGAGCCGAAGAAGGGGAAGTAACCACGATGCGTTGACTTGTAATTTGGTTACTTGATAATCTGGCACCGAGTTACAAACCCAGTCTCCGATGAAACCAGCCGTCCTCGCCGTCACCCAGCGCATCCGCGAGCGCAGCGCCTCCTTGCGCAGCGCCTACCTGCAGCGTGTGGAAACCTGGGGTTCGCGCCCCCGCGGCGCCGAGCGCATGGGTTGCGCGAACGTCGCCCACGCGTTTGCCGCCATGCCCGGTGCCGACAAGCTGCGCATCGTGGCCGAGCGGGCGCCCAACATCGGCATCGTCAACGCCTACAACGACATGCTCTCGGCGCACCAGCCGCTCGCCACCTACCCCGACCTGATCCGCGACGAAGCGCATCGCCTCGGCGCCACCGCGCAGGTGGCGGGCGGCGTGCCGGCCATGTGCGATGGGGTGACGCAGGGCCTGCCCGGCATGGAGTTGAGCCTCTTCTCGCGCGACACCATCGCGATGAGCACCGCGGTGTCGCTCACGCACGATGTGTTCGACGCGGCCCTGCTGCTCGGCGTGTGCGACAAGATCGTGCCGGGCCTCCTGATCGGCGCCCTGCATTTCGGGCACCTGCCGTGTGTCTTCGTGCCCGCCGGGCCGATGACGAGCGGCCTCTCCAACAGCGCCAAGGCCAAGGTGCGCGAGCAGTTCGCGCAAGGTCTCGTCGGGCGCGACGAACTTCTGAAAGCCGAATCGGCGGCCTACCACGGCCCCGGCACCTGCACCTTCTACGGCACGGCCAACAGCAACCAGATGCTGATGGAGGCGATGGGCCTGCATGTGCCCGGCACCGCCTTCATCAACCCCCACGACGGCCTGCGCGAGCAGCTCACGCGCCAGGCGGTGCGCCAGGTGCTGGCCATTTCGCAGGGCGAGCGCCGCACGCCCATCGGGCGTGTGGTCGACGAGCGGGTGATCGTCAACGCGCTGGTAGCGCTGCTGGCGACCGGCGGCTCGACCAACCACCTGATCCACTGGGTGGCGGTGGCGCGTGCCGCGGGCATCCTGATCGACTGGACCGATTTCTCCGAGCTGTCGCACGTGGTGCCGCTGCTGGCGCGCGTGTACCCCAACGGCAGCGCCGACGTGAACCAGTTCCAGGCCGCCGGTGGCCCGGGCTTCGTGCTGCGCGAGCTGCTCGATGCAGGCCTGCTGCACGGCGACGTGATGACCACGAGAGAGGGCGGCCTGCGTGACTTCACCCGTGTGCCCGCGATGGACGGTGAGCGACTGGTGTGGCGCGATCTGCCGGCCGAGAGCGGCGACGACAGCATCCTGCGCCACGCAAGCGAGCCCTTCAGCGCCACCGGCGGCCTGAAGCTGCTCGACGGCAACCTCGGCCGTTCGGTGATCAAGGTGTCGGCCGTGCCCGAGGCCAACCACGTCATCGAAGCGCCGGCCATCGTGTTCGACGACCAGGAGTCGCTGCTCAATGCCTTCAAGGCCGGCACGCTGCAGCGCGATTTCGTCGCGGTGGTGCGCTTCCAGGGTCCGCAGGCCAATGGCATGCCCGAGCTGCACAAGCTCACGCCGCCGCTGGGCGTGCTGCAGGGGCAGGGCTTCAAGGTGGCGCTGGTGACCGATGGCCGCATGAGCGGTGCGTCGGGCAAGGTGCCGGCTGCCATCCACGTGAGCCCCGAGGCGATGGCCGGTGGGCCGCTGGCCAAGGTGCGCGATGGTGACGTGATCCGCCTCGACGCGGTGGCCGGCACGCTCGAAGCGCGTGTCGACCCCGAGACCTGGGCCCAGCGCGAGCTGGCGACCATGAGTGAGCAGCGCCGCGCCGACAACGCCCACGGCCTGGGCCGCGAACTCTTCGGCGGCATGCGCCGCAACGTGCGCAGCGCCGAAGAAGGCGCCATCACTTGGCTTTGAACCAGGCTTTGAACGACACACTCCCATGAACACACTCGAACTCGCATCCCACGGCCCGGTGATCCCGGTCATCGTCATCGACCGTCTGGAAGACGCCGTGCCGCTGGCCGAAGCGCTGGTGGCCGGCGGCGTGATAGTGCTGGAGGTGACGCTGCGCACCCCGGTGGCGCTGGCCGCGATGGAGGCGATTGCGAAGAAGGTGCCCGAGGCCATCGTCGGCGCCGGCACGGTGCGCAACGTGGCCGACGCGAAGGCCGCGCTGAGTGCCGGTTGCCGGTTCGCGGTGAGCCCGGGCTACCTGAGCCTCGTCGGCCAGGCCTGCCGCGAGATCGGCCTGCCGCTCTTGCCGGGCGTGGCCACCGGCAGCGAGGTGATGCAGGCCAACCTCGACGGCTACGACTTCCTCAAGTTCTTCCCCGCCACTGCGGCGGGCGGCATCCCGATGCTGAAGGCCCTGGCCGGCCCGTTCGCCGACGTGAAGTTCTGCCCCACCGGCGGCATCACGCCCGAGACCGCGCCGCAGTTCCTCTCGCTGCCCAACGTGCCGGTCTGCGGCGGCTCGTGGCTCACGCCCGCGGCCGCGGTGGCCGCGCGAGACTGGGCCCGCATCACCCAGCTCGCACGCGAGGCGCAGGCGCTGCGGGCCTGAGCCTCGCCCCGTGTCACCTCACGGCGTGAGGTCGTAGGTGGCGTAGTGCGCGTTGAAGCCGCGGCCGGCGCTGTCGGTGCTGTAGAGGTGCAGGCCGGTCTGGTAGGTGTTGGGCGCGAAGCCGGGGCCCGTGCCGTTGCAGTGCAGGTCGTTGACGGTGGCGAGGCTGCAGTTGATGACCCCGCTGCGGGCCACCGATGACACGGTGGCGCCATCGTTGAACGACTGGTTGGGGGTGCCCGCCACCGAGCGCACGCCGAAGAGCGTGAGGTTCACCGGCGGCAATGCGCCGGCGGGGACTTCCCAGCTGACGGCCACCGGCCCGGCACCGAGCGCCAGCACACCGCTCGCCAGCGCCGTGCTTTCCATCGTGGCGAGGGTGCTGGCCGGCAGGCGCGCCAGCGGCCGGGTGCGGAACTCGGCGATGGTCAACGCACGCGAGCGTGTGCGGTAGGCCTGTTCGGCCGCGAGCGTGGTGGGGTCGCTGGCCAGGTAGTAGCGGAAGCGCCAGACCGACTGTGCCGGGATGGCCGCCACCTCCGCATCGCTGAGCTGTGGGGACGAGAAGACGAGGCCGGTGTCGAGCGTCGACGGCGAGCCCGGCGTGGCTGCCGACTCGAACGCCGAGGCCACACGCAGCAGGCTGGTGCCGCTCACCGTGCCGTTCGAGCGCACGAGGTTGAGCGCGCCGCCGCCGGCGCTGGGCCGCAACACCAGCGTGGTGCCGAAGGGCGTCTGCACCTCCACCCGGTCGAAGATGGGCACACCGCCCGCGGTGGTGTTGTTCACCTGCAGGTTGTAGGCGCTGCTGTGGTAGTTGAAGCCCGACTGCGCGAGCGTCGGGAACACGCGGTACTGGTGGTACGCGGTGACGCCGCCGCTGTAGGCGTACTGGTTGCCGATCAGCTTGAGCGATGCGCCTTCGCGCCGCACCACCAGCGAGTCGTAGGTGGTGGCGCCGCTCACGGCACGCGACCGATAGCCCACCACCAGGTCGCCGTTGTTGCGGGCGAACTCGTAGGTGCCCTGGTCGAACACGATCCCGGTGGCGCCGTTGTTGAAGAGGCCGGAGAACGAGCCGGTTGCGCTGACGACGCTGCCGTTGCTGAGGTAGCTGGCCGGGTCGTCGCCGACGAAGAGCGAACGGCAGGCGGGTGCGATGACCTGTGCCGCCGTCGTGCCGCCGCTGGCCACGCGCTCTGCGAGCGGCAGGGCGTAGCAGGCGGTGGCACGTGTCATCAGGTCGCTGATTTGCACGGCGGTGCCGGCCGGCACCAGCGCGGCCGGATCGACCGGCGTATTGAGCGCCGCGCTGTTGGCGGCCACGATGTCGGCCAACGGCTGGGTGCTGTCGAAGCGCAACGGCGTGAGCGCCGCGCCGGCGCTGCTCGCGCGCAGACCCACCTCCACATTGGCGCCGGTGCTGCCGGTGGGCGTGATCGTCACGTACAGCGAGTCCAGCAGCTGGTCGAAGCCGGTGCCGTCGACGACGAACACGCCACGCAAAGGATCGAAGGCCGTCTGGCCGGCGGCGGTGAGGTAGGGCGCGAGCAACGTGCGCACTTCGGCGAGCTTGTCGCCGAGGGTCTGCGCCGTCACGGTGGCCGTGTTGCTGCCCACTTCGCTCGCCAGCGCAAGCGGTTGGCCCGAGGGGCTCAGGCGTGTGGCGACGAGCGTCGTGACCGGGCTGAGGTTGAGGCGCGTGGTGGTGCCGGCGGCGGGCGCGGTGTCGAGCACACTCACCAGCGATTGCGTTTCGCCGGTCGCTTCGGTGCGCGAGGCGACGGCGACGAAGGGGGCCTGTGCGCCCTCGTTGAGCGTCAGCTCCCACTGGCCGTCGCGGCCGACCGGCGCGCTGGTGCCGACGAGCGTGCCGCTGCGGTCGTACACCCGCACCACCGACTCTGTGAACGGCGCGCCCGTGGCGGCTACGCCGCCGAGCTTGCTGGCCGGCGGGCGCCCGCCGCCGCCGTCATCGCCGCCACCGCAGGCAGAGATGATGGCGATGGCGGCGGCTGCCGCGAGGGTCAGCGCCAGTCGGCGCACAGGGGGGTGAAAGGGCGTTGCCGCATGGGGTCCTCCGTCGATGGCATCGTTGGAGGTCATGCTAGGCAGCGCGGTGGGCCGGCGCGTCATCCAGACGAATGAAATGCCGGGCGCTCCCGCGGCGGCTCAGTGCCCGGGCTGGCGCTCGATCAGTTCGATCTTGTAGCCGTCGGGGTCGGTGACGAAGGCGATCACGGTCGTGCCGCCTTTCACTGGGCCGGCTTCGCGTGTGACCGCACCGCCGTTGGCGCGGATCTTGTCGCAGGCGGCGTAGGCATCGGGCACTTCGATCGCGATGTGGCCGTAGGCGCTGCCGAGCTCGTATTGGTCGACGCCGTAGTTGTAGGTCAGCTCGATCTCGGCGTGCTCGGGGTTGCGACCGTAGCCGAGGAAGGCGAGCGAGTACTGCTGTTCGGGGCGGTCGGTGGTGCGCAGCAGTTGCATGCCCATCACCTTCGTGTAGAAGTCGATCGAGCGCTGCAGGTTTCCGACGCGCAGCATGGTGTGGAGGATTCGCATGGTGTCAGTGGGTGGTTGGCGCGAGCGAGCCGAGCGCCGGGCCGCCCCAAGCCGGCGTGCACCCCCTCGGGGGGGCAGTCATCTCGCATCGAGGATGAAACAGGTGGTCGAGGCGTGAGCGTACAGCTTGCCGTCGTGGCCATAGAGGCGGCCCTCGGCGGTGCCCATGCTGCGCCCGAGGTGAATGACCTTGCCCTCCGCGCGCACCAGTGGCACGTGCTCCGTCAACGCCCGCACGATGTTGATCTTCAGTTCGACGGTGGTGTAGCTCTTGCCCGCCGGCAATGAGGAGTGGACGGCGCACGCCACGCACGAATCGAGCAGTGTCGCGAACCAGCCGCCGTGCACGGTGCCGAGCGGGTTGTAGTGCGCGCGGCGCGGGCGGCCCTGGAAGATGGCGCGGCCCGGTTCCACGAAGACCGGCAGGAAATCGAGCGTCTCGCCGATGTGCGGCTGCGGCAGCTCGCCGGAGAACATCGCGTCGAACACCTCGATGCCGGCCTTGCCCGCCACCTGCTCGGGGCGGATCACGCCGAGCGCGCCGCGGCGCGCACGAACCGAGGCTTCGTCGGCCTCCCAGGCGGCGAGGGTCTGTTCAGGAGTGAGGGTGGGTTCGGCCATTGCGGTCTCCATAAAGTTGCATCTACAACAATTGTAGCTACAATTGAATCCATGACCACCCGGACCACCGCCCCACGCGGCTGCACCAACTTCAAGCTGCGCCAGCTCACCCGCACGGTAAGCCGCCGCTACGACGCGGCGGTGGCGGCCAGTGGCCTCAAGACCACGCAGTACTCGCTGCTCTCGCACATCGGCGCGATGGAGCCGGTGCGCCCGTCGGACCTGGCGACCAAGATGAACCTCGAGGTGTCGACGCTGTCGCGCAACCTGCAGCCGCTCGTCGCACAGGGCTGGGTGACGCAGGGCCCAGGCCCCGATGCACGCACGCGGCTGGTGGCGCTGACCGAGGCCGGCCGCGCCAAGCGCAGCGAGGCGCAGCGCCTGTGGAAACAAGCGCAGCTGAGCCTGAACGACACCCTCGGCGAGGCGCGCGTGGCGCAGCTGCACCAATTGATCGACGACTGCCTGGCCGTGATCGGCTCAGATGAAGAAGGAGCTGGCGATGAGTAACGCGACGAGCCATGCGCTGAACGGCCGCAAGGTGGCCTTGTGGCTGGTGTTGCTGGCGGCCGCCGGCACTTTTTCGTTGACGATGGGCGCGCGCCAGTCGATGGGCCTCTTCCTCAACACGCTCAACACGCACACCGGCCTGGGCCTCGCGAGCATCAGCCTGGCGTTTGCGTTCGGACAGCTGTGGTGGGGGCTCACGCAGCCGTTTGCCGGCATGGTGGCCGACCGTGTGGGCGCCGGGCGGGTGCTGGTGACGGGAGTGGTGCTGATCGCGATCGGCACGGCGATGGTGCCCTTCATGACGACGACGGCCGGCCTGGTGCTCGCGATCGGCGTGCTGGCGGCGGGTGGTGCGGGCATGGCCGGTCCGGCCGTGCTGATGGCCGCGACCACGCGGCTGGTGCCGGCCGAAAAGCGCGGCATGGCCTCGGGCATCGTGAACGCAGGGGGCTCTTTCGGCCAGTTCCTTTTTGCGCCGCTCGCGCAGGCCATCACCGCGGCGGCGAGCTGGGTCGTCGCCTTGCAGAGCCTGGCGGTCATCACCTTGCTGGCCTTGCCGGCCGCCTGGGTGCTGCGCGGCTCGGCACAACAGGCGGCCGTCGCAGGCGCAGCACCGGTGAAGAAGGAGACCACGCGCGAGGCGATCGGCCGTGCGGTGCGCGACCCGAGCTACCTGATGCTGTGCGCCGGCTTCTTCGTCTGCGGCTTTCACGTCGCCTTCATCGCGACGCACCTGCCCGGTGTGGTGGCCTCGTGCCAGCTGCCACCGGCGCTCGGTGCATGGGCGCTCGGCGTCATCGGGCTCTTCAACATCGTCGGAAGTGTGGCGATGGGCTGGGCGGTCGGTTTCCAGGGCGGGCGCTGGCGCATGAAGTCGCTCTTGTCGCTGGTGTATGCGACGCGGGCGGTGGCGGTGCTGCTGTTCCTGCTGGCGCCCAAGACCGAGTTCACGCTGCTGGTGTTCGCGGCGGTGATCGGTGTCACCTATCTCTCGACCGTGCCGCCGACGGCGGGCCTGGTCGCCAAGTTCTTCGGCCCGGCCCACATGGCCACGCTCTTCGGCCTGGTGATGCTGGCGCACCAGATCGGCGGCTTCCTCGGCGCGTATCTCGGTGGCAAGTCCTTCGAGTGGACCGGCAGCTACAACTGGATGTGGTACGTCGACATCGTGCTCGCCGTCGGCGCGGCACTCATCCACCTGCCGATCCGCGAAGCCTCTTCGGCGGTGCCTGCGGTGCAGCCTGCCAAGGCCTGAGCCTCAGACACCCACGCCGAAGAGGATCAGCACGCCGATCACCGCGAACACCAGCGCGGCGACGGCATGCACCCATTTGAGCGGCACGAACCTCACGGCGCGTTCGCCGAAGAGCACGGCCGGAACGTTGGCGATCATCATGCCGAGCGTGGTGCCGAGTGTGACCCACAGCAGCGAGTCGAAGCGGGCCGCGAGCATCACGGTTGCGATCTGCGTCTTGTCGCCCATCTCGGCCAGGAAGAAGGCGACGAGCGTCACGCCGAACACGCCCCAGCGGCCGGCACTCGCGGTCTCGCCCTCGTCGGCCTTGTCGGGGATCAGCATCCACGCCGCGACCGCGAGGAACGAGGCACCGAGCCCCCAGCGCATCCACCGTGGGTCAATCAGCGTCTGCAGCCAGGCGCCGAGCGCCGCGGCCGCGGCATGGTTGGCGAGGGTCGCGACGAGGATGCCGAGCACGATGGGCACGGGCTTGCGGTAGCGGGCGGCGAGCAGCAAGGCGAGCAGCTGGGTCTTGTCGCCGATCTCGCCGAGGGCGACGACGCCGGTCGACACCCCGAAGGCTTCGAGGCTCATCAGTTCGTGGGTACCGTGTAGTTGAGCGTCATGCGCCCGCCGTCGACGAAGACGATCTCGCCGGTCATGTAGCTCGACGCGCCGCTGAGCAGGAAGGCGGTCACCTCGGCGATCTCTTCCGGCTCGCCCAGGCGCTTCATCGGGGTGCGGCTCATGATGCGCTGTTTCGCTTCTTCACTGCCCAGCACCGCGTTGCGTGCGAGTTCGGTGGCGATGGTGCCAGGCGCCACCGCGTTCACGCGCACGCCGCGGTCGGCCAGCGCGAGGGCCATCACGCGGGTGAGCTGGTTGATGCCGCCTTTGCTGACGTTGTAGCTCGCGATGCTGGGGATGGCCATCACGCCGTTGACCGGCTTCATGTTGACGATGGCACCGCCGCCCGTCTTCGCCATCTCGCGAGCGGCGGCCTGGCCGACGAGGAAGGCGCCCTTGAGGTTGACGTCGAGCACGGCGTCCCAGTCGGCTTCGGTGATGTCGAGGAAGTCGGCGGCCTTGAAGATGCCGGCGTTGTTGACGAGGCCGGTGATGCGACCGAAGGCTTGCAAGGTCTCGGCGATGGCGGCGTCGACGTCGGCCTTGTGCGCGACGTTGCAATGCAGGTAGTGCGCACGTCGGCCTTGCGCCGCGAGCGACGCGGCGAGCGCCTGGCCGCGGGCGGCGTCGACATCCCACAGCGCGACCGCGGCGCCGTCTTGCGACAGGCGTTCGGCACATGCGGCGCCGATGCCCTGCGCGGCACCGGTGACGATGACGACCTGGTCGTGCAGGGCGAAGTGGACCTGGCTCATCGTTTGCCTCCCTCCAGCCACACGCCGATGCCCTGGGCGTTCAGTTCGATGTCGTTGGCAAGCAGGCGCAGCACCTCCTCGTCGGCCAGCGTGCAGCCGTGGGCGCGCACGCGGCGCAGGTAGGTGGCGCTCAGCGCCTGCTTGAGCTGTGCGTGGCGGTCGGGTGCGTCGCGCAGAGGCGTGGCGAGCTGCACCAGCTCGTCGATCTGCTCCAGCAGCATCGCCCCGAGCGCGGCGACACCCTGCACGCGGCCGTAGTGGGTGAGGTACATCGACTCGGGGGCCTGCGAGAGCAGGCGCTGCACTGAAGCCTTGAGCGCGGCGGGATCGAACTGCACGGGTGTGGTGGTGGGCAGCAGCCACGGGCCGCGAGCGGTGTCGAACTCGCGGTACGAGAGGCCGAAGGTGTCGCCGGTGAAGACGCTGCGGCTGCGCTCGTCCCAGATGCAGTGGTGGTGCCTG
Organism: Rhizobacter sp. J219; assembly: GCF_024700055.1. Taxonomy (GTDB): domain Bacteria; phylum Pseudomonadota; class Gammaproteobacteria; order Burkholderiales; family Burkholderiaceae_C; genus Rhizobacter. The sequence goes on along the minus strand of NZ_JAJOND010000001.1, from coordinate 2,393,105 downwards.
GCGTGGCCGGGGGTGTCGAAGACGGTCAGCGTGCGGCCTGCGAGCTGCACCGTCATGCCGTCGTGGCTGGTGACGACGCGCTCCTTGGGAACGGGTGCGATGCTGCCGTAAGCCCGCGCCACTTCATCGGCGCCGTAGACCGCGCTCGCGCCGGCAATCAGCGCGCTCGGATCGACCATGTGTCGCTCGCCGCGCGGGTGCACCAGCAGCCGCGCGTGGGGCAGGGCCTGCATCAGAGCGCCGGCACCGCCGGCGTGGTCGAGGTGCACGTGGGTGACGATGACCCAGTCGGCGTCTTCCGGTTGCAGGCCGGTGGCGGCGAGGGCCGCCAGCAGGCGAGGCACGCTGTGCGTGGTGCCGGTGTCGATGAAGGCCGCGCGGCCGTCTTCGACCATCAGGTAGGCGGCGTCGAAATCGGCGCGGTGAAAGCCGGTGTCGACGGTGTGGATGCCGTGTGTTTCGCTCATGGTTCATTCTGGCACCGCGCCGGAGGCCCCCGCTACACTGCCTGCCCATGATGAACACCGACGAGCTCCTGCAGCCGATCTCCGACTCGGCACCGTGCGGCGAAGACCTGTCGTTCTCGGCCGAGTTCGACCAGATCGCCGAGATGCGCCGCGAAGACGACCCGACGCTCGACCAGGGCGAGTGGGTGACCGCCCTCAAGGTGGCCGACTGGCCCGGCGTGCTCGACCGTTGCAGCGAGTTGCTGCGCAGCAGGTCGAAAGACCTGCGGCTGGCCATGTGGTGGGCCGAGGCCGCCACGCTGACCCGGGGTTATGTCGGCCTGCGCCAAGGCCTGGAACTCTGCGGCGGTCTGTGCGAGCGCTACTGGGACGGCTTCTACCCGCAGCCCGAAGACGGCGACCAGGAGCAGCGCATCGGCAACCTGGGCTGGTTCCTGGGACGGCTCGGGGCGCTCTCGACCGTGGCGCCCATCACCAAGGGTCGCGCCGGGGCGTATTCGTTGCAGCAGATGTTTGCCGCGCGCATGCTGCAGCCCACGCCTGACAAGCCGCTGCCGCCCGAGGCGCTCACGCTCGACAAGTTCAACCGCGCACTGCGCGAGACCCCGAAGGATGAGCTGCGCGCCTCGCTCGCAGCGCTGGAAGCCAGCCAGCAGCTGCTGAACGGCCTTCAGGGGCTGGTCGATTCGAAGCTGGGGACTGAAGGCCCGAGCTTCGTTTCGGCGCGCGACGCCCTGGCCTCGGCGCTGCACGAGCTGCAGCGCCTGGCGCGCGAGGTGGGCGCGATCTCGGGTGCGGCGGCGGCATCGACGGCCGCGGCAGAGGCCGGTGCCGACACACCCGCGGCCGGCGTCGCCGCGGCCTCGATCGGCGGTCCGTTGCGCACCCGCGAGCAGGCACTGGCCCAGTTGCGCGAGGTGGCGAGCTTCTTCCGTGCCACCGAGCCGCACAGCCCCGTGGCCTACCTCGCCGACAAGGCCGTGCAGTGGGGCGACATGCCCTTGCACCTGTGGCTGCGCGCCGTGCTCAAGGACGCGGGCGCACTCGCCCACGTGGAAGAGCTGCTGGGCGTGGAGCCGCCCAAGGACGGGAACGGCTGAGCCTTCCTGGCAGGGTGACGAGTGAGCCTTACTGGCAGGGTGACGAGTGAGCCTTACTGGCTCACCCGGAACTCGATGCGCCGATTGCGCGCCCGCCCTTCGGGCGTGTCGTTCGCCGCCACGGGCCGGTCAGGCCCGGAGCCCGAAGTGGTGATGAGCGAGGGCGGCACGCCCTTGCTCGCGAGGTAGCTGCGCACCGCATCGGCCCGTGCAAGCGAGAGCACGATGTTGGTGTCGCGTGTGCCTTGCGAATCGGTGTGGCCGATGACCTCGACCTTCTTGCTGCCCATCTTCAGGAGCGCCGTCGCCATCTCGTCGAGGATGCTGCGGCCGGCCGGGCGCAGCACGCTGCTGCCGGCTTCGAACTCGATGATGCGGTTGGCCAGCGTGGCGTCGAGCACCGACTGCTCCTGCGCCGCCACGCGCAGCGCATTGCGCACCGCATAGGTCGGGTTGAGGGCGGTCGCCATGTCGGCCGCCAGCTGCTGGCGCTGCGCTTCGTTGGTGACTTCGCCCTTGAGTTCGATGTTGTTGCCGCTGATCACGAGCTGGCCGCGCGACACGTTCTTGAGCTGCGGCGACACGATCTTCTGCACGTAGCCGCTCCAGTTGGGCGGGGCCACCACCTGGCCCACGCCGAGCTGGTCGACCACCCGCTCAGCGCCGTAGACCTCGCGCACACGCGCGAGGATGGCGTTGCGGGTGGCCTCGTCGGGCACGGTGCCGGCGACCACCACCTGGTTGGGCGCGGCGGGCGTCGGGGGCAGCGCTGCGACAGGCAGGGCGGTTGCCGCCAGTGTGAGTGGCAGCAGGCGTTTGATGAAGGACGGGAGGCTCATGCTCATTCCCCCAGGAAGGTTTCGCGGAACAGGTCCACCGCGGCCGCAAGCGAGAGCGACGGGTCGCGCAGGTGGTTGGAGAGTTTGCGCAGGCCGTAGTCGGAGCCGATCCAGTCCTCGACCCACTCGGCATCGGTGACGGTGACGTTGTCGTTGCGGCTGGCGTCGCTGTCGAGCACCGAGCGCAGCGTGAGCGGCGACGCGCCGTGAAACCCCATCACCAGCACCGGCTGCGGGCCGTGCATGGTGACGAAGATGGCGGTCTCGGCCGAGGTGCGGGCGAAGAAGCGGCTGATGAGGTCGACCCACATCGTGAGCACGTGCGGCAGCTGCATCGGATCGCGCGGCAGCGGCAGCAGCAGGCCCTTGTTGAGATCGGCATGGCCTTGCGACAGCACCGGCTGCAGCAGCAGGCCGAGGGCCAGCGCCGTCTGGCGGAACGAGACGGGCGCGGCGCCCGCTGCGGTGAGCGACGCTTCGAGCCGCTCGATCGTGAGCTGTTGCGCGAAGGCCTTGTACGACTCGCGCAGCGCGGTCGTCTGCATCTCGACCTCGAGCGGGCCCAGCAGCTGATCCTGCACCTCGGTGAAATCGGAGGCCTGCTGGGCCACACGCACCTGGCTGTCGAGCCGGCCCCACAGCGGGCTCAGTGCCTGCGGGCTGTAGGGCAGGAACTGCAAGGGCTCGCCGACCTCGAACGACGCCGCCAGCACGAAGGGGAAGCGGCGCCCCGAGGCATCCTGGCTCGCCACCATGTGCCCCACCAGGCCCGCATTGCTCTGCGTGCCGAGGATGGCGAAGTGCACCGGCGAGGCCGCGTCGTACACGATCTTCCAGCGGGTGTCCTCGGCCAGCAGTTCGAGCGTCTGCGACATCCACTGGTCGATGCTGTGGATGAGTGCTGAGCCCGCGCTGCTGCGCACGAAGTCGCCGCGCGAGGGCAGCTTGCCGAAGTAGAGCGCCTGGGCGGCTGCGCTCATGGTTTGCCTCCGGTGGGTGTGGACGCAGGCGTTGCGGTCGCGACCAGGCCCGCCACCAGCGGCGGCAGCTGCACACCTCTCAGTCCGCCCGAGGCGCTTGGCGTGTCGGGTGCACCCGCCGCGTTGGGCGAGCCCACGGCGGCGCTCGCAATCAGACGCAGCTGCACGGTGACGGCAAGGTTGGCGTTGGGCCACGAGAGTTCGAAGACGTTGCTGTCGATCTTCTTCCGGCGGGCCTTGCTGATCATCTTCTCGAGACCGTAGCCGCCTGGCTCGTTGAGAAACTCGATGGTGCGGCCGTCGGTGGTGACGCCGGTGATGCGCACGCCCGGCGTGCCCTGGCCCGGCCAGACGAAGTTGGTCCAGCTGGCGACGGCATTGCGATAGCGCATCTGCTGGCCGTCGACCTCGACCGTGTACTCGGCCAGGCCGGGCACCGGCGTGGGCAGCATCTGGAAGTTGGTCTGGGCCTCGGTGCCGCCGCCGGCACCGCCACCGCCCCCACCGCCTGCAGCGCTGCCGCCCCCCTGGCCACCGGCCACCGGCGCCACCCAGACCGGGAAGCCGGTCGCGAACTCGGGCCGCAGGCGCAGGCCGATGTCGGCCCAGGTGCGCGGCGTGATGATGTCGCCGCGGCGCACGACGAGCGAGCCGAGCGCCTGCTCGCTGAACTTGGCCACGCCGCCGTCTGGCCCGAAGAGCTTGGTCATCTCGCCAGGCGTCGCCTCGAGGCGCGAGGCCTTGTCGAAGGGGTACTTGCCGGCGAGCGTGCGCAGGAAGGGCTCGTGCACCTGCGCGGCCCAGATGCGGTTGATCTCGTTCTCGGCCGAGGGCACGATGACCGCATACGACTGGATCAGCGGGCGCACCAGCAGCGGCCGCAGCGTGGCCTTGGCGGCATCGGTCTGGCCGGCGAGCATCTGCTCGTCGACGAGCTTGAGCGCCTCGCTCAGCTCGGAACTGCCCTCCAGCGTCTGCTGCATCAGCTGTCGGCTGGCCGGGCCGGGGTCGCCCTGGTTCTTGATCTGGTTGAAGCGCGTGCGGACCTTGGAGAGCGACTCCAGGTAGTTTCGGATCAGCGCCGGGTTGCTGTCACGCTCGACCATCAGCCGCGTGAGGCCGGCGAACTCTTTTCCGATCGGGCCCATCGGGATGGCGGCCTGGCCGGTGGTGACGTCGAGCTTCACTTCCACCGGGCTCGGGGACATGCGCAGGATGGAGCGCTTGAACCAGTCGATGAAGCCCTTCTGTCCCTTGGCGAGCTTGTCGTTGAGGATGCCGGGGTTGTCCCAGGAGGTCTGCTCGTAGAGCGCGGTGATCAGTTTGCCGACCGGCGACGCAGCCGGGTCCCCGAGCCGGTTCATGCGGATCACGGCCTGCTCGAAGCTGCCGAACTCCTTGACCGTCACCCCCTGCAGGAACTTCTGCCACTCCTGCACGTATTCGGTCTTGTAGAGCTGCACCAGCGCCTTGCGGATCTGCTCGGGGCTGCCTTCGAGCGTGAGGTCGTCTTGCGTCGCGGTCTTGAGCACCCAGTCGTCGGCGCGCGTTTCCTTGAGCGAGGCTTCCTTGAAGGCCTCTTCGATGAAACCGTCCCACGCCTCGCGGGTGAAAGCACCCGAGATCGCGTAGCTGCCGGCCACGATCTCGCGGTCGGCCTCGTCGATGAGGCGCGCCACCGTCATCGGTGGGAAGCGCGTCGCGGCGCGTGCCTTCACTTCGGCGTAGACCCGTTCGCGTGCGGGCATGCCCTTGACGACGCGGCGCAGGTTCTCGCGCGTGGTGTCGAGCAGTGCGAGGTTGGTCTGCGTGGCGGGGAAGTCGGGTGCCGACACCTGCGTGAGCGCGAACGAGAGGATGCGCTCGGCCGAGCGGATCAGCTGCTCGCGCGGCATCGAGCCGCGGTTCGCTTCGAGCCAGCCGCGCCAGAAACGTGTGAGCTGGTCGCCGAGGTGGCCGGTCTCCATGCGGGAGCGGTCACCCAGCATGATGTAGGTCTTGAGGGCGTTGTAGGCGTCGGAGACGTTGCTGCTCGAGGCCGCGGAATAGAAGCCCAGCGGCTCGGGTGCGGCGGCCGGGCGTGCGGTGCTGCCGCTGTCGGCCGAGCGGCCTAGGGGCTGCAGTTGCGCCGCGTTGGCATTCACCTCGCCGAGGTAGGCGGCGATGGCGCCGGCCGTCGGTTTGAGCAGCACCTCCTGCAGGCCGGCGAGGTAGACGGCGCGCATCTTGGCTTCGAGCGCATCGCCCTGGTAGAGGCCGAGTGTGATCGTCCACGGGCGCTCTTCGCGGTAGCGCTGCAGCTGGTCGACGCGGTCCTGCACGATTTCGAGCGCTTCCAGGCGCGACTGCAGGTCGATGCGGCCTTCCTGCAGCTTGATGGCCTTGTTGAGATCGGCCTGCACGTTGGCGACGAGCTGCCGGTTGCCGACGTACGACCAGGTCCAGCCGGCCAGCATCGCGCCCAGCAGCAGCGCGCCGCCGAAGAAAGCCGCGTAGCGCCAGCGCAGCTTGGCGCGGCTGGTGTATTGCTTGACGAGGTTGGCGTCGGCGAAGACGACCTTGGAGAAGAGGTCGCGCAGGAAGAAGCCGTTTTGCGCCACGACCGCAGCGGTGGGTGCAGAGCCGACGGCGGGTGAGAGGCCGAAGCGCTCGGCCACACGCTGGCTGGCGCGGCCGGTGGACTGCCCTTCCTGCACCGCGCTCGTGAAGTAGAAGCCACGGAAGATGGGGCGGAACTGGTAGGGGTTGTCTTCGAAGAGCGTGGTGATGAAGGTGCGCAGCGGCGCCTTCAGCGACGAGAACTCGAGCGGGAAGGTCAGCACGCCCGGTGGCAGCTTCTCGCCGCGGTGCATCGACATGCGCACGGTCGAGGCTTCTTTCAGGCCGTCGTTCAGCTCGTCGAAGTGTTTGTCGAAGCTCGCGACGACATCGGCCTTGGTGGCGGTGTCGTAGGGCAGGGTGGCGCCCCAGACACGCTCGCGCTCGTCGCGGTCGCGGTCCTCGAAGAATTCGGCAAAGCCCGAGATCAGGTCGGCCTTGGTGAAGACGACATAGACCGGCGCGAAGACTTCGAGCTTCTCGGTCAGCTCCTGCACACGTTGGCGCAGCTGCTTGGCGAGCGTGATCGCGAACTCTGGCTTGTTGTTGTTCAACTCGGCGAGGCTCGCCGCGATGATCACGCCGTTGAGCGGCGCCTTCGGGCGGTTGCGCTTGAGCAGCGAGAGGAAGCCGAGCCACTCGTCGCGGTCTTCCTGGTGCACCGAATAGCGGCCGGCGGTGTCGAGCAGGATGCCTTCGGTGGTGAAGAACCAGTCGCAGTTGCGTGTGCCGCCGATGCCCTGGATCACCGACGAGGTCTTGTCGGAGAAGGGGAAGTTCAAGCCCGAGCGCACGATGGCCGTGCTCTTGCCGGCCGCCGGGTTGCCGATCACCGCGTACCAGGGCAGCTCGTACAGCGCGGCGGAGCCCGAGGTGAGCCCGAGCTTGGAGGTCTTGATGGTCTTGACGGCCTCCTGCATGCGCTGGCGCACGGCCTCCATCTCGGCACGGCTTTCCTTCGTCGGCGCGGCCTTGATGGCACGGTCGGCTTCGGCGTCCATCGCGGCTTCGAGGTTCTTCGAGGCGCGGGCGGCCCGCCAGCGGCGCACCGCCCACACGATGAGCCAGACCGTCAGCAGCGTCACGAGGATACCCGCCGCCCACAGCGCGCCCACCTTCAATGCGTTGGCACTGAGGAAGAGCAGGGCGGCCAGCGCCAGCACGCCGATCACTGCGAGGGTGCGGGTGTCCAGGAGGAACGACCAGATTCGTTGCATGGGAGGTGTCCGTTCGGGTGTTCAGGCCGCCTGTGCGGCGGCCTCTGGTGTTTCTGCGGGCGGCGTGGCGGGTGCTGTGGCGGGGGCAATCAGCACGGCCAGGCGGTCGAAGGGGGCGTGGGCGCCGAGCACGAGGGCAGGCGCTTCGGATTCCTGTACTTGCGTGGCGGTCAACGCGGCGCAGGCGAGCAGGCGGGCGATGCCGATGTCGCCGCAGCCGAGGCCCAGGCGCAGCGCGTGCTCCGAGGCGTCGAGATGCGACAGCCGCTCTTGCAAGGTCTCGTAGACCTCGGCCGTGCGCGAGGCGCGGTGGTCGGCGTCGGTGGTGAGGTGCTGGATCTGCTTGGCGTCGAGGCCTGTGCCTTGCAGCGTGTCGTCGAGCGCCTGTATCAACGCCTGTGAGGTGATACGGCCGCCGGCATCGGCCGACTTGTCGCGCTTGACGAGGCTGGCCTTGTGCATCAGGGCGAGGGGCGGGGCGGCGTCCGCCGGTGTCGTCCAGGTGGACGATGCGAGCAGCACACCGGCGCCACCCTCGCCGGGCACGCGGCCCTGCTGGCGTTGTCCGGAGAACAACTCGCGGGCGCGCGTGAGCTGCTCCACGCTCTCTTCACCGACCAGGCTGTCGGCCACCAGCGCCCACAGCAGGCCCGGTTGCCGCTCGCGCTGCCATTGCTGCAGCTGTTGCTCCATCAGCAGCCAGTAGGCCTCGGCACTCTCGACCGGGTGCACGTGCACCTGCACGGCGGGGCGCGCGGCGCTGGCCATGGCACGCGACTGGCCAGCGGCCTTCAGGCCTGCATCGACGTGGGGGACGAAGAGATGCTGGAGCCACGCGCTTGCCAGTTGCTGCGCAGGCACCGGCCAGCGTGCGGGAATGCCGATGCGCACGCTCACCACGGGCGGCAGCATCGCGGCGTTGGCCGCGGCGGGGCGTGTCGTTGGCAGGGGAACGGAGAGCGCTGGCCATTGCGATTCGACCTTGCCGATCATCTGGTTGACGATGGCGTCGAGCGACGCGAGCGCCCGCAGCATCTCGGGCTCAGGGGTGTGGCCGGGCCAGTCGGCGGGCAGTTCGTGCTTGCGCGCGGTGACCATCTCTTCGAGCGATGTGGCCACCTCGTCGGTGCTGATGTCGTCCATCGGCGCCGTGAAGATCGCGATGCCGTCGTCGTCTTTCATCGTGGCATCGAGTCCGGCCTTGCAGCTGCCTTCGGCGATGTTCGACTGCGCATCCTTCCAGACCGGGCCGGCGCGTACCTGCACCGCCGCGGCGAGCACACGGTGCGGTACCGGTCGTGCGCTGGCGGCAGGGCTCGGGGTGGTCGCCGCCGTGGCGCCGGCCTGTGGTGCGGCGACGGCGGTCGGCGCCGTGGCGTAGCTGCGCAGCCGCTTCACGCTCCACACGACGGCCAGCAATGCCGCCGTCAGTGCCACGGGCAACAGCACCAGGTGCAGCAGCAGCTGCGTCGCATCGGGGTTCACCTGCGCCGACTGCCATCGCCACAGCGTGCTCAGCCACACCAGCGCGGTGATCACCAGCAGCAGTGCGAGAACCTTCCAGACTTTGGCCATGAGGGGAGTACAGCGGGCGCATGGCGCCGGGCTGGCGCGTGCGGGGTGGTGTCAGCGGCGTTGGGGCAGGGGTAAGGTCTTCAGCACTCGTCGCTGGTGACCGATTGCGAAGAGATCAGCTTCGCGCCGCAGGCGGTCTGGTCGTCGTGCCGAGCCGCGGCTTTGCCGTCGATGATCATGGTGTTGTCGCCGGTGACGATGGCGCAGGTGCCGTGGCCCTTCTTCGGGCAGGTGACCTTGTCGCCCACGCGTGCGATGCGCTTGCCGTGCGTGTCCGTGACGCCGGAGGCCTCAATGACCTCACCGCCGTGGTCGGTCTTGTCGCCCAACACGATGAAGGGACGCCCCATACACCTCTCCCTGTTCTCTGTGATTTGCAGCTCGCATGCAGCCTCGATGCGAGCGCCGAAGTCTAACGGCGGGCGCGTGTTTTCAGGCCCCCACTTTCGGGCGGGACGCGATGGGTTTGCGCAGCTCCACATGGCCCAGATCGGCGTTCTGCCAGCGTCCGCCCCAGGTCAGGCCGACACGTTGCGCAACTTCTCCATACAACTCGTAACCCTTTGCGGCCCACGGGTCACGTTCGCTGATGACGAGCTTGCCGTTGCGCAGGAATGCACTGTCGGCTGCGAGGCCATGCTGGTGGTAGCTCTGCCACGCGGCGGCGTTGGTGACGTGCGCGCCCAGGCTGGCGAGCAGGTTCTGCCGCTCGGGGCTGCGATAGCCCTCGATCAGCACCATCTCGTAGCCGTGCTCCTCGCGCATCAGCCGATAGACCAGCAGCAGGCGCTGGCGGAAGTCGGCATCGAGCGCATCCCAGCGCCGATCGGCGGTGCTCAGCTTGGGGCGCACCAGTTCCACTTCCGCCGTGGTGAACACCTCGGGGGGCAGCGGCGGGGGCGGCACGAGTTGCTCGCCTTGCAGCAGCGTGGCGATGACGCTGTCGGGTTGCGCCGTGGTGGTGTCGTCGTAGGCCTCCAAGGTGTGCAAGGCGCGCAACGAGAAGACGATGATCGGCGGCAGCGCGAGGAGCGCGAGCGCGATCGACAGCGGGATTGCGTTGCGTTGCACCCAGCGTGAGCTGCTGGCCGCCTGGGCGTAACCCTGGCGCGCATTGCGCGTGGCGGCACGTTGCGCGCTTTGCTGCGCGCCGGCCACCTGCCGCGCCCATTGCGTGATGCGCTGCACCAGGCTTTCGCGGAAGGCGGGCAGCAACAGCAGCGCCGCCAGTGCGCACGCACCGACGAAGTACACGACGACGATCGCGATCCACATCATCTTGTTGCAAGCACGCTTCGTTGTCCCCCATTGGGGCGTTGCTGACGGGGATGGCCTCTCTAGAATTCGCGCACTCACACGCGTGCATGCGCGCCCGTCGACTTCAAGGCCTTCGGCCCTTGCCATGACCCAGCCAGACAAGCCCGTTCCCGCCCGAGGTGCACGCCCTCAGTTGTTTGGCGAACCCAGCGCAAGCAAGGCCAGCAAACCGCGACACCCCGACTTCGGGCCGAGCATCTTAGCCACCATCGACGGCACGCCGCGCCGCGATTCGCGTGTGCGTGATGCGACGCCGCTGAAGCGGGTGCTGTGGATGTCGTTGTTCGCCATCGGTGTCGTGGCGGTCTATTTCGCGGTGAAGTTCGGCATGCTCCCCGAAGCATCGCCGTCGCCCGCATCCGTGCCCATGGTCGTGGCCGCGCAGACGCCGGTTCCGGAGGTAAAGGCGGCGGGGCCGGTTGCCCCCGCTGCGTCCGCGGCTTCTGTTGCCGCATCGGCGACCGGCGGTGCCGCGTCGATCGAAAACGTGGCCACGCCGGCCGTGGCCGCAGCGTCGGCTGTTGATCCTGCGACGCCGGCTCCCAACGTGGCCGCGAGCCTGAACAACATCCAGCAGGCGCTGTCGCGCTCAGAGGCCCCCGAGCCGCGCAAGGCGGCAGCCGCCAAGCCCGTGACACCGAAGGACACGCCGGCCATGAAAGACGTCACCGTGGCGACACGCTCCGCGCCACCGTCACCCAAGCCGTCAGCCAAAGCCGCCAACGACGACGCCGAGCTGCTCGCTGCCATGCTGCCGCACCTGAAGCGCGGAGGCCCCTCGCCGACGAGCCCTGCCTACGAGAAACGTTGCGGCCAGCTCGCGGGAGACGCAGCGGTGGAGTGCCGGGTGAAGTTCTGCAATGGGCGCGAAGGGGTAGATCCGGCCTGTCCGTCAGCGGTGAGTCGGTGAGCGAGTCTTGATTCCGCCCGGCATGAGGCGACCGCCGTCGGAACTCATGCGATCTTCGGCTCGTGAACGGTGATGTGCAGGTGGTGCGCACGCAGTCGTCCATTGCCGGTGCGGCTGCCCCGCTGCATGTTCGGAAGCCCCGCGCAGTTTCTCTCGATTGAGTTTGACTGCTGGAGGAAGACTCAAACGCCGGGCAAGTGAACCCAGGCCACCGTTTCGTCTTCAGCCCGCCTGGGCATCGGATCACCCTTCTTCAGACGCACGCGTAGGTTGAGATCGGCTTCACAGGCCCAGACGCCTGCCTCTGGAGCTGGCTGTCCGGAGAACACGTACTGGATGTCGGACTCCGGAGGTAACGGGGGCGGAGGTGGAGGCGGGCGATCCTGCGGCTCTTCGAACTTGTATTCGAGTTCGTCGGCGGGAATGGTGCCGTCTTCATACCGGTCATCAGCCCAGATCAAGCGCCAGACGGTGGGGCGACCCTCGCCGCGAGCGTTGTCTTCTTCAAAACCGATGGTGGGTGCTGGCGAGCCCTGATGGAGGTAATTCATCAGTCCGTCGAGCCCAACTTGTGGTCGGGCGGCACCTCTGGGCGCTTGAACATCCCGATGAAGCCCTTGCTCAGCGGGGCCTTCACGGGCTCCCAGATGCCGAAGCAGGGCACGGTTTGGCCGGTGCGGATTAGCACTTCTTCTTTGGGGATAGGCACATCGGGAAAGCTAGGGGTGATGCGCAACATGGGGAGGAAGTCGAGAACGGTGCCGTTCCGCAGCTCAGCCATGTCGTCGTAGGGCGCAGGAACATCGATGTGCCGGTCTTCCAGGCACGCGACAGTCCCTTCAACATCATTGATGTGATTCAGTGCCCGCTCTATCTGCGGCCAATACTTGGACTCCCATGCAGGAAATTCGTTGCCGCGCGCGGCTTCGTCGCCGGTGTTCTTGCTGTTCCAGATTTCAATCGCCCGGAAGGCCTCACAGAAATAGGGAGCTGCGGCTTGCCCGTAGCCGATGAACTTGAAAACAGTCTTGTCACCCTTGCGCAGCCGAGCAAGCGCCTTCTCGTAGGAAGCGAAGCCGTTCAACAACCCCGTCATGAGCGACGAACCGATGAGCGGTGATTTGCCGGGTGGGGGGTTGTTCTGCGTGTCTTCAAACGCCACCCGAACAATGTCCACAAAAGCCTTGTAGTACGGCCCAAGCTTGGCCCAGGCGGTGTAGGAGCTGCCGCGCTTGAGGTAGTAGAAGAGCTGGCGGCGTTCTTCTTCATTGGGGATCGCGTAGGCCATCAGCGCGCCCCTCCATGTGCCGCTTCACGTTGATCCTTGGTCGCGTATTCGCGGGCGGTCAGCCGGGCGGTTTGTACGGTGGCCGGCCCGGGTATCAGGCTGTAGCCGTGGATGCCGTTGGCGTCTTTCCAGCCAGTGGGTTTGATCTCGAAGCTAACGTTGTGGGAGGTCAGCTTTTCAGCCTTGCCGGTGGCCATCACACGCTCACCCGCTGCGTTGAGTTGATCAATCATGTTCTTGTCGAATGCGATCTTGGCCTGCTTTCCGCCGCCGGGCAGGTACTGTCCAGGAATGTCTTTCCCGGTTTGCTCAGCGATCTTGCCGGTGACAGCCTTGACCTTGCCTGATTCTTGAACCGTGCCAATGACGATGAACCCGTCACGGTTCCATTCATCGAGCACAGCTCCTTGAACTTTGCGCCACTGCTCCGCGGTTTCGGGCGCCTGTCCGACACCCCAGAATGCCGAGGGGTACTTTGGATTTCCGCCTGGCTTCGTGGCAACGACCTCAGCACCGTGCGTGGCTCCCTCAGGCCCGAATACGCGAAACAACTGCTCCCCTTTGTCGAGCGGTCGATTGACGATCCTGCCGGCGTAGGTTGTGACGTCGACGTAGCGGGTCTTCTTCTTTGTGCCTATCCCAACCGTTTCCGTGTACCCATCCAGCAGGTTCGGATACCCCGGCTCATGCTTGTACAGCCCCTTAGCCTCGAACTGGTCCACAAACCCTGGGTTCTTCTCCCATCCCCCACGCCTCGACCGCAACGCCGTCTGCCCCTCGATCAACCGCAGCTCATCCGTCATCGAGATGGCCGCCTTGTCGCCGGCCACCACGGTGTGTGCCGTGGTGCGGCTGGTGGTTTCGCCACCGGATCGAATGGCCTGCTGAATCTCGCGCAACGTCTGATCCAGCTCCTTGACGGCTTGCGGAATCATCTCGTGCGCCTTGGCCTTGAGCTGGCTCAGCCCGGTTATCAGGCCGTCGATGCGTTGGCGCAGCCCTTCGCTCAGGAGGCCGCCCAGCTTTTTCTTGATGGCCACCAGCGCGCCGTTGATCACGTAGACCAGCTCGTCCATCTTGGCGAGCACGGCGGCTTGGTGGTCGGCGAATCTGAGCTTGAGCAAGAAGCGCTCGGCGTTGCCTATGCCGATCTTGTTCAGGAAGGCCACGATGTCGCGCGCCGATTCGGCCAGCTTGGCCGCACGGGCGGCACCCGCCAGGTGCGCGACATCCCCCACCGCTTTGATCGTCAGCCGGCCCACGCCCTTCACCACACCGCCGGCGACCGGGATGAGCGCAATGATGAGTACCACGAGCAGCACCCATTCCATCTTGTCTTCTCGTGCCTTGGGGTCGTCCACGAGGCGGATCGACACCGCGATGATGTCCCGAACCGCCGTCACGTCGCCCACCAGCGGGATCATGCCGATCACGGCATCGACCACGATCTGGGACATGGTGGCCTTTTGGTTGAACGCTCCCCTGACCGTGCCCCAGAGCCAGCTACCCGCCTCCGTGGACATGGCTTCGAACTCAGACCACGAGAGCCCTCCTGGGGCAGAGCTTGTTGCACTCATTTCCGGCTCCCTTGCGCGCTACCGGTGAGCTTGGCGGTGTACTTGTCGACCAAGCTGTCCAACTGGCCTGCCGAGGGCGTCGGCCTGGTATCCGGGTTGGCCATTTCGCCTTTGCGGGCGTATGGCGCCCTTGCCGGTCCGTACACCACGCTGGCGGTCGGCGTGGGTGCGTCGCTGATGACCGCCCGCCCTTGACCATCGAGCTCGCCTGTGCGCTTCTCGCCGTTGGCAAATGTGATCTCGTAGGTGGCTCCGGCCACACCGGCGTTGTCGTGATAACGATGATCCAGCTGGATTGTGTGTTTCTCGAATGCCGTACCGCCCGTCGGCAGAGCCGCGAGCGCCGCACTCCCGCTCCCCCCACCCGCCCAGGAATGACTGGCCGCCTTGACCGTGAAGCTGCCCGGTGTGGCGAACTCGATGTTGGCGCCATCCAGCACCACCTTGGAGTCCCCGCCGACGATCTCGATGCGCTCCTTGGCGGTGATCGTGATCTCGTCGTTGACCGAGATCACCGTGATGTCCTGGTCGGCCAGGAGCCAGCGCATCGGTGTGCGCCCGCAGCGAGAGCCGGCCGTTGGCGGCGATCGCCTGCAGCTCCCCCTCGTGCGTGTACAGGCTCGTCGCCTCCCCCGAGACCAGGCTGGCCGTGTGCGCCACCGCCGCATGCAGATCGCCCTGGGCGACCAGCGTCGTGTCCTGCCCCGAGTAGCTGGCGATGCTCGTCGGGCTGGCCGTGATGGCCGCACTCGGCGTGTCGAAGACCACGAACGGCCGAGCGAACTGCGCCACCGGCTCGCTCGCCTCGCGGCTCGCCCCCTGCTGCTCGCTCGCGTGCTTGCCGTCCTTCTGAACGTCGATGGCCTCCAGCAGCCCCTGCAGCGCCGCCTGCGCCTGCGCCTCGTGGCTCGTGAGCGCAAGCGCCCCTTGCGCCTTGGCCGCATCCGAGAGCGCCTGCCCCAGCTGCTGCGCGCCCTTCAGCTGCGCCACCGCCTCCTGCACATCCAGCTGGCCGCCCTGCGCACTGCCATAGCTGCCGCGTCTGGCCGTGCTGCTCAGCAAGAGCCCCTGGCCGGCGCGCAGGCTCGCCCAGCCATCCGTGTGGGCGTAGAAGCCCGAACCCAGCCAGGCCCCGCGCTGCGCGCTCGCATAACCCTGGCTGATGATGTGCCCCAGGCTCAGCTCGCTCCACGGGCTGCCCGCGCTGTGGCTGGCCAAGCGCATGCGCAGCTGCCCGGTGGCGTCGTCGATCACCCACTGGTTGCCACCGTCGTCATCGAGCGTGCGGCTGTGCCACCCCGACAACGTGCCCGGATGGTTCGCCCCCGAGTCCACCCCGGCCGGCCAGGGCAGCGCGTCCTGGCCGTTGTAGAGCTGGCCCACGATGAGCGGGCGATCCAGGTCGCCCTCCACGAAGTCCACCAGCACCTCGGTGCCCACGCGCGGCAGGAAGACGGCGCCCCAGTTGGCCCCCGCACTCGGCTGCGCCACCCGCACCCACTGGCTGGCCGCCGCATCGCCCGGCGCATGGCCGCTCTCGGCCTGGCCCGGGGTGGTGGGGCCGCTCAGGCCACCGGGCAGCGGAGCCTGCCCACGCTGCCAGGGGAACTGCACCCGCACCCGCAGGTCGCGCTCGGTGGTCAGGGTGTCGCTCGGGTGGCCGACCACCAGCGCCGTCTGCACGCCCGGGGCCTGCGGCTTGGGGCGCTGAGGCGGCACCAGCCTGGCGGCGGCCGGCGCGGCCTGGAAGTCGTTGCGGTAGCTGCCGGCTTCCAGCTCGGGGCGCTTGAGCAGCTGGGCGGCTTCGCTGCCGAGGTTGTTGGCCGCTTCGTGCGCAACGCTGAGCACAACGAAGCGGGCCTCGTCCCCGCCGAGCGGGTAGCGGCTGTGCTCGGTGAGGGTGAAGTCGGCCCCCGGGGCGAGGCGGCGCACGCCGCCCTGGCCGTGCAGGGTCTTGTAGGCGAGCTCGTGGCGGGCGAGCGCGAGCGCGGCCTGGGCTTCGGCTGCGGGGGTGTGGGCGTGCAGCTCACCGTCGCGGAACTCCGCAAAGGCTTGCTGGCCGTGGCCCTGGTAGACCTCCAGCGGGGGCAGTGCGCCGGCCTCAAGGCTGCTCGTGGCCTGGGCGGTGACACCGGCGAGCTGGCGCGGGTCCCAGGCGCCCAGGCTGACGGTGTTGGGGCCGGCCTGGCGCTGCAGCGCGATGGCGGTGAGGGTGTCTTCGGGGAGGCCGAGGACGCTGCCGCGCAGGTCGGGGCGGCCGAAGCGCAGGGCGCCGAGGTCGGGGCGTTGGCCGGAAGCGTCGTGGATGACCAGGCAGTGGCGGGCGCTCCTGGCCTGGCTCAAGGGGCGCTCGTCGTCGCTGTGCTCGAGTCGCCAGCTCCAGCCTTCTTCGCCGAGCAACCTGCTGACAAAGGCCGCGTCGCTCTCGCGGTACTGGGTGGTGGTGGCGCGCACGGGGGCGGCGGCCAGGGCGTCGGGGCTGGACTCGAGGCGGAAGTTGGCCTGCGGGTAGGCGCCGAGCACGGTGGTGAGGATGGCGTCGGCGCGCTGGCCGAGGAAGACGCGGGTGTCGTGGCGCAGGCCGAGGAAGTGGGTGAAGGCGACGAGCTGCAGCCGGTAGCGGGCCAGGCCGCCGTCGGCGCCGAGCTGGGCGGCTTGGGCCACGTAGCCGTGCCAGGTGCGGTAGCGGCCGTCGGCGCACAGGAGGCGCAGGCTCATCTGCTCGCCGATCAGGGCCTTGAGGGAGAGCTGGGCGCTGGTGCTGAGCGCATCGACCTCGGCCACCAGCGGCGACAGCATCTGGGTCGAGCCGCAGTCGTTGACGTTCTCCTGCCACTGCGCCCGCTCGACCACCAGCGTGGCGCTGGGCAGTGCCGTCTCGAGCTGCAGCAGGCGCTTGTGCTGGCCCAGGGGCAGCATGGCCGCCAGGCGGTTCAAACCTTCTGCGAGGTTCATCGGATGGATCCCTGCGTGATGACGGCGGAATTCTGCATGGGCCCATCGGGCCGGCCGGGGTGGGATTGCAATTGGTTACCGCAGCGGCCGCGGTGTGCACGATTTCACGGGCCGGGCTGCGGGCTCCCGTCTCGAAGCCGCCGAACTGGCCGGTGCGCCACCCGTTTATCCGGCTCAAGTCGGCGGCCTGGCCGCGAACAATCGCAGGAAGCCCCAAACCCTTGCCCATGGCCGATTCCGACCAAGACCGCAACCTGCCAGCCTCGCAAAGAAAGCTGGACAAAGCCCGCCGCGAAGGCCAGGTGGTGCGTTCGCGCGACCTCGGCCATTTCGCCGCCATTGCGGTGGGCGGCGCGGCGGTGGTGGCGGCAGCGCCGCTCATCACGCACTGGTCGGGCAAGCTGCTCGTCAACGGCCTGCGCTTCAACGCCGCGTCGGTGCAGTCGCCCGCGTTCATGACCGAGCGGCTGGCCGAGCTGGCCCTGCAGATGCTGCTCATCGTGTTGCCGCTGGGCGTCCTGATGATGGTCGTGGCGCTGGCCGCGAGCCTCTTTGCCGGCGGCTGGGTGTGGACCTTCAAGCCGCTGATGCCCAATTTCGGCAAGCTCAACCCGATCACGGGCATCCCTCGCATCTTCTCCAAGCAGCAGCTGATCGACGCGCTCAAGGCCTCGCTGCTGGCGCTCATCCTCGGGGCCATCGGGGCGCTCTACCTGCGCGCCAACATCGACACCTTCGGCGGCGTGCTGAGCATGGCGTTGCCGGCCGCGCTCTCGCATGCCGGCACCGCCATCGTCGGCGGCATGCTGCTGCTGCTGCTGGCGCTCGCGCTCTTCGCCACCGTCGACGTGCCGCTGCAGAAATTCCTGCACGCCCAGCGGCTCAAGATGAGCCACCAGGAAATGAAGCAGGAGCAGAAAGAGACCGAGGGCAACGTGGAAGTGAAGGCCAAGGCGCGTGCCCGCATGCGCGAGATGGCCAACAAGCGCATGCTCGCCGCCATCCCCAATGCCGACCTGGTGGTGATGAACCCGACCCACTATGCGGTCGCGCTCAAGTACGACGACGCCAAGATGGGCGCGCCCAAGGTGGTGGCCAAGGGCGCCGACCTGATGGCCTTCAAGATCCGCGATACCGCGAAGGAATCCCAGGTGCCGGTGCTGCAGGCGCCGGTGCTCGCGCGTGCGCTCTATGCCCACGCCGAGGTCGACCGCGAGATCCCCGCGGCGCTGTTCTCCGCCGTGGCGCAGGTGCTGGCCTATGTGTACCAGCTGCGCGCCGCCATCGCCGGTCGTGTGCAGATGCCGGGTGCGCTGCCCGAGCTCCACGTGCCGCCCGAGCTGGACCCGCACAACAAACCGGGCTACGTGCCTGACGAGGTGCTCGAATGAATCCCGTGATGAAGCAGTTGCAGGCGTGGCTGGGGCCGCAGCACGCCGGCGCGATGAAGGCGCTGATGGCGCCGGTGTTCATCATCCTCGTGCTGGCGATGATGGTGCTGCCGCTGCCGGCCTTCGCGCTCGACATGCTCTTCACCCTCAACATCGCGATGGCGCTGATGGTGATGGTGGTGGCCGCCTACATGGTGCGCCCGCTCGACTTCTCGGCTTTTCCGACGGTCATCCTGCTGACGACGCTGATGCGCCTGTCGCTCAACATCGCCTCCACCCGCGTGGTGCTGATGGAAGGCCACACCGGCCCGGGCGCGGCCGGCAAGGTGATCGAATCCTTCGGCCACTTCCTGATCGGCGGCAATTTCGCGGTCGGCCTGATCGTCTTCGCCATTCTCGTGGTCATCAACTTCGTGGTGGTGACCAAGGGTGCCGAGCGCATCGCCGAAGTCGCAGCGCGCTTCACGCTCGATGCGATGCCCGGCAAGCAGATGGCGATCGACGCCGACCTGAATGCCGGTCTCATCGACGAAAAGGAAGCCAAGCGCCGCCGCACCGAGGTGGGCGCCGAGGCCGAGTTCTTCGGCTCGATGGACGGTGCGTCCAAGTTCGTGCGCGGCGACGCGATGGCGGGCCTGCTGATTCTCTTCATCAACATCATCGGCGGCTTCATCATCGGCGTGGTGCAGCACAACCTGTCGGCGGGGCAGGCTGCCAACAGCTACATCCTGCTGGCCATCGGCGACGCGCTCGTTGCGCAGGTGCCGGCGCTGCTGATCTCGGTGGCAGCGGCGATGGTCGTCTCGCGCGTCGGCAAGGAGCAGGACGTCGGCACGCAGATCGGCAACCAGGTCTTCAACTCTCCGCGCACGCTCGCCATCACCGCGGGCGTGATCGGCCTGCTGGGCCTGATCCCGGGCATGCCGCACTTCGTCTTCCTGATGATCGCCGCGGGCCTCGGCTATGGCGCCTGGTGGATGCACCGGCGCAATCAGCGCGCCAAGCTCGCCCCGCCCGCGCCCGCCGTCGTCGCCGAGCCGAATGCCGAAGCCACCTGGGACGACCTGCAACCCGTCGACACGCTCGGGCTGGAAGTGGGCTACCGCCTGATCGCGCTCGTCGACAAGTCAAAGAACGGCGACCTGCTCCAGCGCATCAAGGGCGTGCGCCGCAAGTTCGCGCAGGACGTGGGGTTCCTCCCGCCGCCGGTCCACATCCGCGACAACCTCGAATTGAAGCCCAGCATGTACCGCCTCACGCTGCGTGGCGCGGTGGTGGGCGAGGGCGAAGCCTTCCCGGGCATGCTGCTCGCCATCAACCCGGGCGGGGCGACGACGAATCTCATCGGCACCAAGACCACCGACCCCGCCTTCGGCCTGCCCGCGGTGTGGATCGAGGAGCGCCAGCGCGAAGCCGCGCAGATGAACGGCTTCACGGTCGTCGACTGCTCGACCGTGATCGCCACGCACCTGTCGCACCTGATGCAGATGCACGCCGCGCGCCTGCTCGGCCGCGTGGAAGTGCAGCAGCTGGTGGAGCACGTGACCAAGCTCGCGCCGCGCATGATCGAAGACGTGGTGCCCAAGATGGTGAGCATTCCGTCGCTGCAGAAGGTGTTGCAGCTGCTGCTCGAAGAGGGCGTGCACATCCGCGACATGCGCTCCATCGTGGAGTGCCTGGCGGAACATTCGTCGACGGTGTCCGACCCTGCGGAGTTGTCGCGCCGCATTCGCATCCACATCGCGCCGGCGATCGTGCAGCAGATCTACGGGCCGGTGCAGGAACTCGAAGTCATCGCGCTCGAACCCGAACTCGAACGCCTGGTCACCCAGGCGCTCAACTCACCGCATGGTGCGGCGTTGGACCCTGGCGTGGCCGACACGCTGGCGCGCAGCGCGGCGCAGTCGGCGAAGCGGCAGGAAGACCTGGGCCACCCGGCCTGCCTGCTGGTGCCCGACATGATCCGTGCCCCCATGGCCCGCCTGCTCAAGCGTGCCGCGCCGCGCCTGCGGGTGCTGGGGCACTCCGAAATCCCCGAGACGCATTCGATCCGCATCGGTGCGGTGATCGGGGCGCAGGCCTAGCGCCAGGGTGTGCCGCCGGGGCAAGACCCGGCTGGCTGCGATGCTCCCGGGCTCAAGCCCCTGCGAGCTTCTTGAAGGTGGCCAGCACCGCGTCGCCCTTGAAGGGCTTGACGATCCAGCCCTTGATGCCGGCGGCCTTGCCACGCTCTTTCATGATGGGCGAGTTCTCGGTGGTCAGCATGATGATGTTGACCGCCGCATTGTTCAGCTCGCCGCGGATCTTCTCCGCCATCGTGAGCCCATCCATGTTGGGCATGTTCACGTCGCTCACCACCAACTTGATGCCGGGGTCGCTCTTGAGCTTGGTCAGGCCATCGCGGCCGTCGACCGCGGTCTCCACCGCGAGGCCGGCCTTCTTCAGAAAGTCGCTCACTTCGACGCGCACGGTGCTCGAATCGTCCACCACCAGGATCTGGGCCATTTGAATTACCTCTCGTTTGTCGGAAAAAGTCAGAACATTTCCAGTTCGCCCGCGGTGTCGGTTTCCTCTTCCGCACGTTGCTCGAACGCGAAGTCGAAATCGGCATCGGTGCACAGCGCGAGCGTGACGTGCATCTCCACGCCTGACGCCAGCTCGCAGCGGAAGCGCCGCTGGTAGCTCGGCTTCACCGCCGTGATGTGCTCCACCGAGTTGCGCTTGAGCACACACGGGGTCGACATGCCGATGTGAGGAAAGAAGGGCACCAGGTCGCGGTTGAGTGCTCCGCAGAAGAGGTTGCCGCGTTCGTTCATCGTGTCGAGGAAGCGCTCGCCCACCATCTCTTCGACCGGTGCCGAGGCCAGCCCGGCGATGTAGGCGCGGGTGGTGGGCGTGTGGTCGAACTGGATCAGCAGCAGAACGCGGAAGAGGTACGACGAGACGGTGAACATCACCACATCGGGCGACTGGGGCACCGTAGCGGCGTCGTCGGGCACGACCTCGCAGCGTTCACCCGCCGGCACGAGCGAGTTCTTCGCGGCCTGGGCGACGAAGTGGTCGAGGCCCTGGCGCGCCCGGTCGCTCACCTGGAAAATCTTCACGCCGCCTCCGCCATCACGGCCTGGCGCGTCTTGCCGTTGAGCAGGCGCAGCTCGTTCAAGGCGCCGACGATCATCTTGCCGCCGGCCTGCAGGTCCTGGAAGGTGCTGCCGGTGATGAGGTCGTTCTTGTAGAGGTTGGAGCGGTAGTCCTTCGACAGCTTGTCGGCGCGTGTGGCCAGGTCGCGCACTTCAGCGGCGACCACCGCGAAGCCGCGGCCCTGGTCGCCGGCGCGGGCGGCCTCGATCGAGGCGTTGAGCGCGACGATGATGACCTGGTTCACGATCTGCGCGAACTCGTCGTTCTTCGAGTGCATCTCGCGGTTGTGCTGCAGCAGCTGGTTCAGCTCGCCGTTCCAGCGCTCGAAGGTCTCGATGAGGCCGAGCAGCTTGTCGATGGTGCCGCCCAGGCGGTCGGCGCCTTCGAGGGCGTGATTCTTGAGCGACTCGGCGCCGCTGCTCACCGTCTTCAGAAGCATCTGGTGGGTGCGGTGCTGCTCGTGGTGGCTGGCTTCGAGCGCAGCGCGCTCCGCCGAGGCGGCGCGGGTGGCGTCTTCCAGCTGGCGCTGCAGGCCGGCGATGGTCACCGCGCTGGCCTGTTCGACGGCCTGCACGGCGGCCTGGCGGGCCTGCTCGACCGCCACGGCGGTGTTCTTGCGGCCCCACCAGAAGGTGGCGCCGGCGCCGACGAAAAGGCCAAGGGCGAGAAGGGCGATCGAAACGGCAGTCATGAAAAGGTCTATCGGCTGTTGGATGTCAATCTGAAGTGTCAGCGGCTCAACCCGGCGTGCTGTTCTTGGCGGCCAGCAGGCGGGCGCGCAGCGCGTCGAACGACATCGCGGCGTGGGCCGAGGCGGCAAACTTGTCGGGCAGGCTGATCACGGTCTCAAAGGCGCGGTAGTCCTCGTTCTCCCGATCGTCGAGGAAGCGGATGGCGATCGCGCCGCCTTCTTTTTCGAGGAAGGCGCGCACCGCGTCCATGCCCACGCCGCGGCCCGAGACTTCCGTGACCTTTTCCGCGGTCGAGAAGCCCGAGCGGAAGATCAGCTGGGCGACCTCGTCGGCGCTGCTCTTGGCGCCGCGCGTCAGCAGGTTCTGCTCGACGGCTTGCTTTCGGATCTTGCCGATGGCCAGGCCCCGGCCGTCGTCGTGCAGGTGTATGTGCAGCTTGCCGTCGTCCACATGAAGGCGGATGTCGATGCGGCCGGCCGCCGGCTTGCCGACGGCGCGGCGCTGGTCGGCCGGCTCCAGCCCATGGTCGACCGAGTTGCGCAGCAGGTGGGTGAAGAGGTTCTTCAGGAGGCCGCTTGCCTGTGTGCGGATGGCGATGCCGTGGTCTTCGATTGAAACCTCGGGTGTCTCCTTGCCCAGCTCGGCAGCCAGCGAGGGCAGCGACTCGATGGTGCCGGCCAGCACCTCGGCCAGCGGCTCGGTGCCCAGCATGTGCAGGCGCGTGCCCACCGCGTCGAGGGCGCTGTTGACGCTGGCGAGGTTGCTGCGGTCCACGCCCATCAGCAACTGCAGCGTCTCGGCCACCGTGTCGCGCTCAACCATCAGGAACTTCTCGACCGCCGCACGCCGGCCCGGGCCCTTGCGGCCGAGCACCACGTCGTTCACATGGGCGTACTGCTCGATGAGCTCGCCCACCTCGCGCAGCTCGCTCAAGAGCGTGGTTTGCTCCCACACCGCGTCGGCCTCCTTGCGCAGGTCGTCGTAGTGCTGCTCGGTCACATGCACATGGTTCGTGAGGCCGAGGAAGCCATAGGTCCGCGCATTGCCTTTGATGGTGTGCATGTTGCGGAACAGCAGGTTGATCGCGTCCATCTGCTTGTCGGCGGTCTTCTCGATCAGCGCCTTGTTCTCGGCGATGAAGCCGCGCGCACTGTCGATGAACTCGTGGAACTTCTCCTGGCTCACCGCCAGGATCTCGCCGATCACCTGCAGCTCGCGCTTGCGGGCGTTGGCCTCGGCTTCCAGGCGCTTGAGTTCCGGTCACGTCGCGCACACAGAGCATGAGCTTGTCGACGTGGCCCTCTTCGCCCACGATGGGCGACCAGCTGAGCGCCAGCGACTTCGCACGGCCGTCGGCCAGCGTCTTGTCGAGTTCGGCCACCAGCAGGTGCGAGTTGAACTCGTAGTTCATCTCGTCTTCGCCGATCACCGAGGCGATGGCCGCGTCCACCTGCGAGAGCAGGTCGGCGCCGACGCTGGTGTTCGTGAAGATGAGGTCCATCACCGACACGCCGGCGATGTCCTTCGTTTCGAAGATGGTTTCGAGGTACGCCGAGTACTCGGGGTGGATCACCCCGCCCGAGACCACCGTCAGCACGCCCTGCGGCATGTTCTGCAGCATCGCGTTGATGTCGTTGGTCTTCTGGCGCAGCTGCGCGGTGCGCTCGGCCACGCGCTTTTCCAGCGAGGCGTAGAGCAGCGCGTTGTCGAGCGAGACTGACAGCTGGCCGGCGATCATGGCCACCGAGTCGAGCCGCTCGGCGCTGAACGCCTTGCGCCGCTGCTCGTTCTCCAGCATCAGCATCGCGTTGAGCGCGCCCAGCTTCAGGATGGGCACCATCATCAGCGAGCACTGCGCGAACCTCTGCGCGTAGGGGTCTTCGGCGAAGCGGTCGTCGCTCGTCACGTCGTCGACCACCAGCACCTGGTTCAGCCGCTCGGCGTAGCGGAAGACCGAAAGCGGAAGGGTCGCGTCTGCGCCCGCCTGGTCGACGGTGACCGGCGCGCTGCCGTTCGCCAAGGTGTCGGCCAGCACCCACGCGCCGCTGCCGTCGTCGGCCTTGATGACCAGGCGCACGCCGGTCGCGCCGGTGATGGCCGAGAGCACCTTGCCCACCGCGGCGGTGAGCTTGGCCAGGCTGGTCTCGGAGCTGAGTGCCTGCGAGGCGCGGAGCACAGCCATCATGTCGACCGCGTCGGTGTCGACCATGGTGCTGCGCGGTGCGCTGCCGTCGCTCGCGCGCTTTTGCAGCGCGGCCCGCAGGAAGGGGTGGCTGCGGCGCAGTTCCTTCACCTTGGCGCTGGCGCCCCAGGCTTCATAGGTTTCGCAAGCGTGCAGCATCAGCGGCAGCGCGCGCTGCTCCATGCCTTCGGACACGTGGAAGAGGGCCGCGCGCTCATGGATGATGGCGCGGTGCCACGGCCGTTTGTGCTGCGTGGCCTCGGCGGTGGCGGCTTCGAAGGCGATGCCGGCGGCCCATACCGAGTCGGCCATCCACGCGCGCTCGGCTTCGAGCCAGCGCTGCAGGTGCAGGAAGTTCTCGGGCGCATCGGCGGCGCGGGCGGTGAGCCACTTGAGGTGGCCGTCGAATTCTTCGACGAGCTTGGCGCGCGCTTCGTCGCCGCTCGGCAGCGCACGCGCCTGGTCGGCGAGCGACAGGGCGCGCAGCACACGCGCCGACACCGAGAGGTAATAGCCCGGCATGCGCGGCAGCAGCGCCACAGCCTTGGCGCTGTGCTCGGCAAGCACTGCGCCCTGGCAGAAGAGGGCGGCGCCGATCGCGCGCACCACGTGGTAGACGGCGGCGATGGCGCCG
This sequence comes from Rhizobacter sp. J219, assembly GCF_024700055.1. Lineage (GTDB taxonomy): Bacteria > Pseudomonadota > Gammaproteobacteria > Burkholderiales > Burkholderiaceae_C > Rhizobacter. The sequence continues at coordinate 2,368,242 of NZ_JAJOND010000001.1, read as the reverse complement.
GTCGGGTCGATGGCGCGCTCGTGCTCGGCCTCGTCGAACCCTTCGCCGTTGAGGCTGCCCGCGGCCGAGGTCTGGCCGCGCAGGCTCTTGATGAGCTGCAGGCGCGGGGGTGTAGCGCTGCGCGTACTCCTTGTTCTTCGAGCGGGTGGCGAAGGCAAAGCCTTCCTCGATCTCGGCGGCCACCGGGTCGAGCGTGGGCGCGCAGTCGAACAGCATGTCGGCTGCGAGGTAGGTGTTGGTGACGAAAGATTCGTCGCCGATGGCGAAGAGGTCGCGGCGGGCGCGGCGCATCGAGGTGTCGACGGCGGTGTCGATCGGCTCCACCCAGTGCACTGCCGACATGCCGAACACCACGCGCGTGAACGAGGTGGCGGGCTCGTAGCCGCGGGCTTCGCCCACGGCGAGCGCATGGCGGCACACCGTGTAGGCGCCCTGGTAGTCCTGCGCAAGACTCAGCAGCACCATCGACGAGCCGCCCAGCGACGACAGGATGCGCGGCGACGGCCCATGCTCGGCCCAGATGCGCGCGCCTTCGAGCGAGATCCAGGCCCAGATCGACGGGTCCACCGCATACGCGGTGTTCGAGGTCTCGGGGATCATCTGCGTCCACGCGACGACACGCGGGTCGCTGATCTCGGGCAGCTCGAAGTCCTTCTGCCGCGCGTCGCCGCGGTACCACATCGTCAGGCGCTTCACGCCTTCGCCGATGGCCGGGCGCACGTCGTCGGGCTTGGGCAGGCCGAGCTTGGCCAGCAGGTCCAGGCCGAGCATCAGGCCGTCCTTGTTGCGCAGGCGGTTCATCTGGCCGTAGATCTGCACCCGGGTCGAGTCGAGCAGCTCGACTGGGTCGGGGGCGGCGGCGACGAGCTGCTCGTACACCGCATCGGCGTCTTCCAGACGCCCCTGCTCGAAGAGGGCGCGGTGGTGCTCGCGCTTCAGGTGGAACACCAGGCCGGCATCGGTCGGCGTGGCAAACGGGGCGAGGGCGGCGACCGCGGCGGCGAGGTAGCGCTCGGCCATCGGGGTCTTGTCGTTGCGCACCCGTTCGGCGGCGTGCTCGAAGAGCCGGGCCACCTCGCGAGCCTCGACTTCGTCGGCGAAGCGGGCTTCGGCGGCCAGGTACTGCTCGGCCACGCGGGCTTCGAGCGCGGGGTGGGCGTCGAGCCGCTGTGCCAGGCGGCGCGCGATGGCGAGGTGCAGGGCGCGCACCGTGTCGGCCGGCAGCGCGGCGAGCACCGCGTGGCGCACCGCGGCGCTGGCCAGGCGCAGGCGCAGGGGCTGCGTGCCGTCGCCCATGAGCATGCCGTCGTCGAGCGCGGGGACTACGCGCGTCGACAGGGTGTTGGCCGGCAAGTCGGCCGCCCAGGCGAGCACGTCGCCGGCGGTGTCGCTGCCCAGGCAGGCCAGCGTGTGCAGCAGCGCGCAGGTGTCGGCCGGCATCGCGTGCAGGCGACGCCTGAGTTCTGCCGGGCTCGCACCACCCACGTGGCGGCGCAGGGCCTTGGCGTCCCAACGCCAGGAGCCGAGCGCCTGCTGCAGCAGGCCATCGTCGCGCAGCGCATTGAGCACGGCGAGGGTGTCGCCCGGGTTGTTCAGCGTGCGCTCGCCGAGCACGCTGGCCAGGCGGGCAGCCTCGTCTTTCGGCAGGCGCAGCACGTCGGCGACGAAGTCGGTGGCGGCGGCCTTGTTGAGGCCGTCGAGCTGCAGCCGCTCGGGGGCGCCGCGCAGGGTGCTCCAGCGCTGCATCAGGCCGTGCAGGGCGTGCGAGTCGTCGAGATCGGCTTCGTTGAAGGCACACACCACCATCAGCCCGGCGATGGGTGGCGCGGCCGTGACCACCGCATCGAGGATGCGGCCCGAGCCGCGCGGTGACCATTGCACATCGTCGTACACGAGCACGAGCGGGCGCTCGGGGCTGGCCACCGCGCGCAGCAGCGCAATGGCGGCATCGAGGCCGCGTGGGTCGGCATCGCCCGCGTCGGCGGAGGCCAGGGCCGGGTGTTCGCCGAGCAGCATCTGGAATTCGGGCAACTGCGTGAGCGCCACGCCGAGCTTGTCGCCGAGCGCGGCCAGGATGCGGCTCTTGTGCTGGGCGAGCCGAACGGCCGGCTCGGCGAGCAGCTGGCGGCCGAGGGCCTGGAAGACCTCGAACATCGCGCCGGGCGCGTCGCGGCGGGCCGGGTCGTGGGTGCTGAACACCACCCAGCCGTGTTGCGCCGACACCAGCGGGCGCAGCTCGGCGAGCAGGGCACTCTTGCCGCTGCCGGCCGGCCCCGTCAGGAGCACGCAGGCGCTGCCGCCGCGGCCCACGCGGGCGACGGCGTTGCGCAGCGAGTCGATCTGCGAATCGCGGCCGAGCAGCCGGGCCGGGCCCTTCAGCCGGCGCCCGAAGTCGAACCGGCCGAGCGCGAAGCTCGCACTGGGGTCGTCGGCGATGCGCTCCAGGTCCTGCAGCAGCCCTTCGGCGCTCTGGTAGCGGCGGTCGGGTTCTTTTTCCAGGAGCCGCATCACGAGGTCGGACACGATCTGCGGCACGGCGGCGTTCACCAGCGCCGGCGCCTCGGGCACCAGCACCAGGTGGGCGTGCACCAGCTCCAGCAGGTCGGTGCTTTCGAAGGGCTTGCGGCCGGTGAGCAGCTCGTACAGCGTGATGCCGAGCGAATAGAGGTCGGAGCGCTGGTCGGGCCGGTTGGCGGTGCGGCCGGTCTGCTCGGGCGACATATAAGAGAGCGTGCCGGCGATGCCGCCTTGCGCGTCGTCGGCATCGGGCGTGTCGTCGAGGCCACTGGCGATGTTGAAGTCGATCAGCGTGGGCGCGAGCGTCTGCGGATGGATCAGCAGGTTGGCCGGCCCGATGTCGCGGTGGATGACGCCGGCCTTGTGCACCTCGGCCAGGATGCGCGCCACCGCGGTGGCATACGCGAGCACCTGCGGCACGGCCAATGTGTGCGCACGCAGATGCTCCGCAAGCAAGACACCGCCGCTGTCGTCCATCACCAGCGTGTGCGCTTCGGCCGGGAGCGGCGAGATGCGGGCCACGCCCTCCACGTGCGCCAGCCGCCTGAGCATCGTGGCCTCGTGCTCCAACCGGCGGATGGCCTGCGGGCCGATCGCCTGCTTGACGACGACCGCGTGGCCGTCGAGCGTGCGCCGCGTGACACGCGCGTGGTCGTTGCGGTAGAGGACCTGCTCGGGGTGCGTCATGTCGAGTCCTGTTGTGGGCGTGAGATTTGTCGCAGGGCGCGCGGACTGCGCGACCGCACGGGCGTTCAAGCCTCAGGATCTATCGACGTTTGTGACTGCTTGTTGAGTGAGGGATGTACCTGATGGCCCCGTCTGGCAGGGCCTCGATGTGCGCAGTAGTGGGCATGGGCGTGGTACGCCCAGGGGCAGTTCGTGCGCGTGGCCGGCGGGTCAGCGCTGGTACACGCGGACGTAGTCGACTTCCATGCGCACCGGGAAGGCCGCATCGTCGGGCGTGCCGCCGAGGATGCCGCCGACCGCGACGTTGAGCAGCAGGTGCTGCGGGTGGTCGAACGGCCAGCTGCCGTAGCCGGCGCCGGCGGGCTTGGCGTAGGTGAAGTAGGTGACGTCGTCGACGCCCCAGGTGATGGCGTCGGGTGTCCAGCGCACCTGGTAGCGGTGGAAGGTGTTGCAGGTGTCGGTGACGCTGGTGTGCGAGCCGCGGCCGTTGGCGCCATTGAAGTCGCGCATGTGGGCGGTGCCGAGGATGCGGCCGGGCTGCCAGCCGGTCTGCTCCATGATGTCGATCTCGCCGTCGTCGGGCCAGGTGCCGCGGCTGCCGAGCATCCAGATCGCGGGCCACGCGCCCATCGCACAGGGCAGCTTGGCGCGCACTTCGAAGAAGCCGTAGGTCCACGACGCAAGGCCGCGCGTCAGCAGCCGCGCGGAGGTGTAGTTCTGGCCACCGAAGTCGGGTGCCGTGGCGAGCCGCTCGCGCCGCGCGGTGATGATGAGCGAGCCGTTTTCCACGCGGGCGTTCTCGGGGCGCGCGGCCGAGTAGTACTGCAGCTCGTTGTTGTACCAGCCGTCGCGGTTGCGGTAGGTGTCGTAGCCCCACTTCGCCGGGTCGGGCAGGCCCGTGGTGTCGAACTCGTCGCTCCACACGAGGCGGTAGCCCTCGGGCAGGCCCCCTGCGACTGGCGCGGGTGCGGGCGCGGCGGAGACCGAGCCCGACCCACCGCCGCAACCTGCTGCCGCGACGGCCGACAACCAGATGCCCGAGGCGAGCGCTGCTTTCATCTTGATCCCTTGCACGATGTGGAGGTGGTGAACTTCAGTCGCTGACGCGCACCCAGTCGTAGTAGGCCGGGCCGCCACCGCCGTTGTAGGTGCCGACGAAGTTGATCGCGCCGGCCGAGTTGTTGCCCACCCAATGGTTCATCATGAGTCGCATCGGCGTGCTGATGCTGGTGTTGACACGGCGGAACTCGCGCTCGGTGCCGTTGGCCTCGACGTGGAACCAGCGCACGTAGCTCGGGCGCCACTCGAAGCCGATGGTGCGCCAGCCGGTGGCCACCGAGAACTGCTGGTAGTTCTGGCGCCCGTTGGTCCAGACGTTGGTGTGCAGCGTGCGCCCGCTGTTGATGAACTCGATGTCGATCTCGAAGTGGCTCGATGTGCCGGCCGTGCCGGTGTAGAGGAAGAACGAGGTGTTGGACCCGGCGATGGTGCTCGGCTGCAGGCGAGTCACGAACTTGCCGTAGGTGAACGACTGCCAGGTGCGCACCTCGGCGCACTTCACGTTCGAGCGGTTGCTGCTGTTGACGTTGGCCGCGAGCGAGCCCCAGCCGGTGCGCCACACCTCGCTGTAGGCGAAGGTGCAGCCGAAGATGTCGCCGTTGTGCCAGCTCGCGGTCTCCCACGCGCCGCCGGCACCGCCGGTGCCGTCGAAGCCCTCGAAGAAGTTGGCGGCGAAGGCCGGGGTGGTGGCGCCGGCCGCAAGGACGAGCGCCAAGGCGCGCAATGGCTTGTTCATGGGTTTGTCTCCTGTCTTGGATGGGAGGGGGCGAGGCCCTCTTCATGAAGCCGGGGCTGTGTCGCCCCGTGCTGCTGCGTTGGTGCCTCAGGGCTCCAGCGAGATCGAGCCGACGGCGAGGTCGTGGGCACCTGCGGTCGAGGCCGGGTTGACCACGTCGACCGCCAGCAGGCCGGCACGCACCGTGTTGAGCACGGTGCCGCTGCCGCAGTGGCCGGGCAGCGGGAAGCGGGTGCTGTTCAGGTCGATCACGGTTTCGCTCAGCGTCGAGCTGACCACCGCTTCGGCGGTGGCGGTGCAGCCGTCGGCCGAAACCGGCGTGGGTTGCAGCTTGATGAGCAGCAGCGCATCGGTGCTGCTTCGCAGCTGGATGCGCATGCGGGTGTAGCCGCTGGCGTTGAATGCGGTGTTGTTGGGCGCGTAGAGGCGCAGCGCCGCGCCGGCAAAACTCTGTGCCGAGGCGAGCGTGGCGCCGTAGCTCACGGCGCTGGCGGCGAAGGCCGGCGTGCCGGCGGTCTGTGCCGCGCCGTTCTCGGCGTACTGGTAGGTTTCGATGCCGCCGGCCTGCGCCGTGGTCGTGGTGCCGGTGGGTGTGGCGAAGGCGGTGGCCGGGGAGGGGGCCGGCGCGGGGCCGGGTGCCGGTGCGGGCGCCGGGGCCGAGGCTGGCGAGTCGTCGTCACCGCCACCGCAGGCGGCCAGCAGCGCGGCGCTGAAGAGCACCGCCATCGTTCGCGAAGCCCGGCGTTTCGAGATCATGTCCATGGTCGTCTCCTGTGTTGTCGTGACGTGTCCATGGTGGGCTGCGCCTGCTCATCGCGCCGGTGGCGGCTTGCGGCGGTGCTGACCGATCTTGCGATCCTGAGGCTCGCACCGGCCTCAGTGGCACATCATCAAGCCGTAGCGTGGGTTGCGCTCGCAGACGACCTGCACCGCACGGCTGGCGGGCGCCGGGGGGAGGGCTTGCGCGCCGCGGCGGGTGGCGTGGCACGGTGCGTGGGCGATGTCGATGTCGATGCCGAGCCCAAGGTCGAGGACGCGGCCGGGGCCGCCGCCACGACAGGGGCGGGTGCAGGCGAGGCGAGGGCGGGCGCGGGTCCGGATGGGGTTGCCGCGATGAACTCCATGCGCCCCACCTGGAAGCGCACGGGCTCGGCCGAGGGTTCGTTGGCCGTGACTTCCACGCGCGCGACGGCCGGCAGGGTCTGCGCGATGCTGGCACCCCGTTCTCCGCAGAAGGACTCGGGGCCGAAGGCGGAAAGCGGGATGAGGTAGTCGCTGAGCTGCGTGCCCACGCGCATCATCATCACCGGGTAGCAGCCCGCGTTCTGGATCTTGAGATCGGTGCCCTTGAGGCGGATGCGCAGCACGCGTGGCGTGGCCGAGGCGAGACGGATGCGCAGGTGCTCGTAGGCCGACAGGTCGACCGGCATGCCGCGCGCATCGCCGCCCACCTCGATGCCGAGCGTGGCCCACTGGCTCGCATTGACCGTGGAGAGCCGGCCTTCGACCTGCACCGCCGCATCGGCCACGCGCACTGACGCGATCGACGCATCACCGCTGCGCTCGGACATCGCCAACTGCTGCACCGGTGCCCCCAGGTGGCTCTGCATCGGCTCCTTGAAGTCGGCCCACAGGAGGGGCGTGTCGGGCGCGGCCTGGGCGGCGTGCACGAAGGCGACGGCACACGCCGCCAGCTTGGCGGCAGTCAGGCGTCTCATGTCAGAGCGGGCGCGGCTGCACCGGCATGCACAGCTCGCAGCGCACGAACGGGATGCCCGGCACGCTCGCCCGCGGCTCGTAGCGCTCGAAGAAGTGGCCTTCGCCCATGCTGAAGGGCGAGTGCGGCAGCCATTCGTCGAGCAGCGTGCGCCAGCCCAGCGCAATGTCGCTGGAGGGGCCGTCGAAGGGCAGGGTCGCGATCCAGCGTTCGCCGACACGGTGGCGTGCCAGGCGGACGCCCGGGTCGCGCCAGCCCGGCGGAAGCTCCACGCAGGCGTCCATGCGGCAGCTCTGCGGGCCGGCGATGGCCGGGTCGTCCAGGCCGACGAAGGCCAGGGGCTGGTCGCCCAGCCCCAGGCTGTGCACCACCGGAAGAAAGCGCTCCCACAGTTCGTAGGCGGCGTATCGGTAGTCGCCGCGGGCGCGCATGAAGAGGTACTCGGCGGGCTCCTGCCGGCGCACTTCCACCGCCGGCGGCGGCGCGGTGCCGCGGTCGTGGGCCGGGGTGTGCCAGTTGAGCCAGCCGCCGCTGCGCCAGACGCTGGGCGTCATGCCGAAGTGTTCGCGGAAGGCGCGTGCGAAGGCTTCGGGTGAGGCGAAGCCGCAGTTGAGCGCGATGAAGGTGATCTTTTCGTCGGGGCAGTGGCGCAGGCGGCCGGCGGCGCTCTCGAGGCGGCGGCGGCGCACGAAGGCCTTGAGCGTCTCGCCGGTCCACGAGAGGAAGAGGCGGTGGAAGTGGAAGGGCGAGATGGCCGCCAGCCGCGCCAGCGTCTCGAGCCGCAGGTCGTCGGCCAGGTGGGCGTCGACGTAGTCGAGCACGGCCTCGATGCGGTGCACGTGGTGGCCGGGCACCGGCAGCAGAGGCGGCGTGCCGGCGTGCGGCGGGCGCGGCGCGGGCGGAAGGGGCGCAGATGAAAGAGGCGCGGATGAAAGAGGGGCTGATGCAAGGGTGGACATCGACATTCCTCCTGTGGCGGAAACGGTTCGGCAGGCCGGTCAGCGTGCGTTGACCACCCGCCCTTGTGCGTCGAACACATGGCACTGCTCGGTGTCGGCCTGCAGCCAGACGGCATCGCCTGCCGACAGCGCCGCATGCGCGGCGGGCAGCTTGACGGTGGCGATGTCTTCGCGGCCGGCCAGCCGCGCGTAGGCGATGTCGCAGTCGCCCAGGTGCTCGACCTGGTCGACCGTGGCGCGCAGGCCGGCGTCGCGCGGGGCGAGGCGGAAGTGCTCGGGCCGCACGCCCAGCGTCACCTCGCGCGGGTTGCCGGTGAGCGAGGTGCCGGGCAGGTGCAGCGAGCCGGCGTCGCCGAGCGACAGGTGCACGCCGTCGTTCATCGCCGTGGCGGTGGCGGCGATGAGGCTCATGCGCGGCGAGCCCAGGAAGCCGGCGACGAACTGCGTGGCCGGGTCGCGGTAGAGGTCCATGGGACGTCCGACCTGCTCGATGCGCCCGCCGTTGAAGACCGCGATGCGCGTGCCGAGCGTCATCGCCTCGACCTGGTCGTGCGTCACGTAGACCATGGTCGTGCCGAGCTCGCGGTGCAGGCGCGCGAGCTCCATGCGCATCTGCACGCGCAGGGCTGCGTCCAGGTTCGACAAGGGCTCGTCGAAGAGGAACACCTTCGGGTGGCGCACGATGGCGCGGCCGATCGCCACACGCTGGCGCTGGCCGCCCGAGAGTTCTTTCGGCTTGCGCTGCAGCAGCGGCACGATCTGCAGGATCTCGGCCGCGCGCTGCACCGCCTGGGCACGCTCGGCCTTGCCGAGCTTCGTGAACTTGAGCGCGAAGCCGATGTTCTCGGCCACCGTCATGTGCGGGTAGAGCGCGTAGTTCTGGAACACCATCGCCACGCCGCGGTGCACGGGCGAGAGGTCCTGCGCTTCCTGCTCGCCCACGAGGATGCGGCCGGCGTCGATCTCTTCCAGCCCGGCGATGCAGCGCAAGAGCGTGGTCTTGCCGCAGCCCGAGGGGCCGACGAAGACCATGAATTCGCCGGAGGCGATCTCGAGGTCGATGCCGTGGAGGACGCGCGGGCCCGAGGCGTACTGCTTCTCGATGCCGATGAGGCTCATGGAGGTCATGGTGACGACTTCTTGTTTGTGGAGGTCAGCCCTTGACGGCGCCTGCGGTCAGGCCTTCGATCAATCGGCGGGAGTAGAGGATGAAGAGCACCAGCAGCGGCAGCACGGTCACCGCCGAGCCGGCGCTGATGGCGCCCCAGGGCGTCTGCCCGGTGCCCTGCAGCGAGCGCAGCACGAGCGGCGCGGTGAACATCTCCATGTCGCTCATCACCAGCAGCGCGCCCACGAAGTTGTTGTACGAGCCGATGAAGGTCACGAGGCCGAGCGTGCCCATGGCCGGGCCGATGAGCGGCAGCACCACGCGCCAGTAGATGCCGAACTCGCCGCAGCCATCCATGCGTGCGGCCTCCACCAGCTCGCGCGGCACGGCCGAGCCGATGTACTGGCGCATCAGGAAGATGCCGAAGGCCGAGCAGGCGCCGGGGATGATGAGCGAGCGGGTGCTGTTGAGCCAGCCCAGCTCCTTCATCATCAGCACGTAGGGGATCATGCCCACGAAGGCCGGCAGCAGCATGGTGGCCATCAGCGCGGCGAAGAGCTTGTCGCGCCCGCGGAACTCGTACATCGAGAAGCCGTAGCCGCCGAGCGAGCACAGGAAGAGGTTGAGCACGGTGGAGGCAGTGGCGATCCACAGCGACAGCCCCACGCTGCGCCAGAACATCGGGCGCTGCGCGACGAGTTTCGTTCAGGTTGTCGAGGAGCGCATCGCCGAACCAGATGGGCGGCGGCACCGAGAGGATGTCGGTGTTGGTGTGCGTCGCGAAGACGAACATGAAATAGAACGGCGCCAGCATGATCAGCGCGCCGACGAGCACCAGCGCATGCGGCAGCCACTGCGACAGTGCGAAGCGGCCAGGCTTGCGGCGCTGCCGGGGGCCGGTGCGGCGCTCATGGTGGGGAGGGAAGAGGCGAGGGTGGACATACCTTCTCAGTCCTTGCGGCCGAGGTAGCGGTTGTTGAGCCAGGTGAGCGCGGCGATCACCATGAACATGAGCCAGGCCACGGCCGAGGCGGTGCCGAAGTCGCCGTCGGTGAGGCCGACCTTGTACATCTGCATCGCCACCGTCTCGGCCACCTGGCCGACGCCGCCGCTGCCGCCGGTGAGCACAAAGGGCTCTTCGAAGAGCTGCAGGTTGCCGATGATGGTGAGCGTGATGGCGAAGAGCATCATGGGCCGCAAGAGCGGCAGCGTGATGTAGCGGAACTGCTGCCAGGTGCCCGCGCCGTCGACGGTCGCGGCTTCGTACAAATCCTTCGGAATCGTCTGCAGCGCCGACAGGTACAGCACCGTGTTCCAGCCGACGAAGCGCCACCACACGATGAAGGCGACGATCGGGCGGGTGTACTCGGGTCGGCCCCAGTCGATGTTCTCGGTGGGGAAGAGCCAGGCGAGCGGGTGCACGCCCATCACCTGCCACTGGCCGAGGCCGGTGAGCACCTGGTTGATCACGCCGAAGTCGCGCGAGAAGAGCGACGAGAAGACGAGCGTGATCGCCACCGTGTTGGTGATGTACGGCAGGAAGTACATCGAGATCACCGGGTTGCGCACCCGGCGGAACTGCGTGTGGATGAAGTAGGCGAGCGGGATCGCCACCAGGTGCTGTGGCACGCCGGCGGCGATGCCGAGCCAGAAGGTGTTGGCCATGGCGCGCCAGAAATCGCGCGCATAGAGCCCGACCAGAACTCGGCGCTCAAGAAGCTCCCCCAGGGCAGGCCATCGAGCTGCAGCACGAAGAGGTAGTTGCCCCATCCTTCCCATTTCATGCCCGACAGGCCCGCCGCGATCTCCCAGCGGAAGAACGAGGCGTAGGCCGAGAACAGCAGCGGAAAGAGCCCGAAGCCCAGGAAAAGGATGAAGAACGGCGCGACGAAGACGTAGGGCATCCAGTGCCACGGCTTCAGGCGCCGCCTGCGGCGGGGAACCGGCCGCGGCGCGGCTGCGGGAAGAACGGCGGACATGACGAGGATGCGTGGCCTGCTGAGTGGATGGAGCCTCGCCACCTCAGCGGCGGATGCGGCGCTCGATGGCCTTGCGGGCGTCGGCCAGCGCGAGCTTCACGTCCTTGCCCTGTTCGAGCACCTTGTCGAACTCGGCGGTGATCACTTCGGCGGCCACCGGGTCCAGGCGGTCCACGTCGACGGCGGGGATCTTCTGGGCGGTCGCCTTCCACTGCTGGCGGGCGCGGGTGTTGCCGAGGAATTCGACCGGCTGGTCGACGAAGGGGTCGTTGGTGGCTTCGATCAGCGCGGGGAAGGCGTCGAGTTTCACGGAAGGCGGCGATCTGCACCTCGCGGCTCGTCGTCATGAACTTCACGAACTCCCAGGCGAGTGCCTTGTTCTTCGCGCCCTTGGGGATGGCGTAGTACGAGCCGCCCCACGAGGCGTTCACGCCGCCGGGCAGGCTTGCCGAGCGCCAGTTGCCACGGGTGTCGGGGGCGATCCAGTTCTTCAGGTGGCCGGCAAGCCAGGCGCCCATCATCTCGGTGGCCACGGTGCCGCGGCGGAAGCCTTCGCTCCACTCGTTGCTCCAGGCGCCGATCTTGGCGTCGATGCCGGCGGCACGGGCGCGCTTGGCGGTCTCGAAGGCCGTCACGAAGCGCGGCGACTCGACCAGCACCGTGCCCTTCTCGTCGAAGTAGATGCCTTCGCCGTCTTTCAGGCCCGAGCGCAGGATGATGTCCTTGATGGCCGCGGCGTGCGGGATCAGGTAGGTGCCGCTCTTGGCCTTGAGCTTCTGGCCGGCGTCGATGAAGGAGTCCCACGACTTGGTGAGGTCGGCCTCGGTGATGCCGGCCTTGTCCATGAGGTCCTTGCGGTAGAAGAGCGCGCCCGGGCCGATGTCGGCCGGCAGGGCCGCACGCACGCCGCCGCGGCTGGTGCCCTGCGCGGCGGCGAACTTGAAGAAGCGGTCGGTGAGGGCGTTGGCGTTGTAGGGCGGCTTGGCGAGGTCTTCGAGGCCGCCGCCCTCGGCGAACTTGGCCACGAAGCCGATCTCCAGGCCCATCACGTCGGGCAGGTTGGCGCCGGTGGCGAGCGCGGTGGTCATCGCGTTGTGGTGGTCGCCGTAGCCGAGCGAGATCAGCTTCACCTCGACGTCGGGCCGCGCCTTCTTGAAGAGGGGGATGGCGGCCTGCACGGAACGGTCGAGGTCCTTGAACGCCGAGACGGTGAGCACCGTCTGGGCATGCAGGGCCAGCGAGGCGAGGCCGAGGGTGGCCGCGAGGCCGAGGCGTGTGACGAATTTCATGGGGTCTCCGTGTCGTGGGCAATGCGCGCAGGTGCAGCATTCATGCAAGCGCTTGCACAGCAGTGTAGAAGTCGCCTTCGCGGCATGTCACTGCGGAGGAACCCCGTGCGAAACCGCAAGATTTGGCAGGCGGCGCCGGCGCGGGCGGGCTAGGGCCCGCGTCAGGAGGAGCGGCGAGAGGCAGTCTTCTTGCGCGCGGCAGCCAAAGGGGCCTTGGCGGGCTGCATCGGCAGCGCACGTGTGGACTCACGCACCACCAGTTCGAGCCGCGCCATCGGGCCGCGGGGTGGCTTGCGCCCGTCGATGAGGGCGACCACCGCGTTGGCCGCTTCACGCCCCAGCTCGCGCAGCGGTTGCTTCACCGACGTGAGCGGCGGCACGCAATAGGCCGAGTGCGCCACGTCGTCGAAGCCGACCACCGACACGTCATCGGGCACGCGCAACTGGCGGCGGTGCAGGGCGAGCATCGCGCCGTAGGCCGAGTCATCGTTGGCGCAGAACACGGCCGAGAAGGGCAGGCCGCGGTCGAGCAGCAGCGTCATCGCGCTCAGGCCACCCGCCTCGACGTAGTTGCCCGGGGCCACGAGCCGCGGGTCGAAGGTGATGCCAGCCGATTGCAGGGCGGCGCGGTAGGCGAGGAAGCGCTGGTCGGCATCCGACCGCCCCGTGGGGCCGCCGATGTAGGCGATGCGCCGGTGGCCGAGCTCCAGCAGGTGCTGCATGGCCTGCTGCGCGCCCAGCCCGTGGTCGAAGGCCAGCGAATGCACGAAGCGCGAGTTGACCTGGCGACCCACCACCACCATGGGCACGGTCTGCGCGTGGCGGTCGAGGGTTTCGTCATCGATGCCGGGGTGGATGAGGATCAGCCCGTCCACGCGCCGCCCCTCCATCGAGGCCAGGCGCTTGGCCTCGTCGTCGCGCTCCCAGTGGGTGCTCGCGAAGATGGCGTCGTACTCGTGGCCGATCAGGCCGTCTTCCACGCCGCGCATGGCTTCGTTGAAGAACGAGTTTCACGATCTCCTGGGTGAGCACGCCCACGGTGAGCGTGCGGCCCCGCGCGAGCCCGCGTGCGACCAGGTTCGGCCGGTAGTTGAGGCGCTGGATGCTCTGCTCGATGGCGGCGGCCTTGTCGTCGGCCACGAAGTGCGTGCCGTTCAGGTGGCGCGAGACGGTGCTCGTGGAGACGCCGGCCAGGCGCGCGACTTCTTCCAGCGTGATCTTGGTGGCCATGGGGTGCCGCGATTGTGTGAGGTTTCATGATAGCGCTTGCTTGAGCCAGGAGGGTCGGAGGTCGCGCCCCTGCCACATCTCGCTTCCCCTGACATGCTTCGCAAGATCGGCACGGTGCTTTCGTTGCAAGCGCTTGCACGGCTCGGTATCGTCACGGGCATGCAACCCGACCATTTCAGATTCCCGCCAGGCTTCCTCTGGGGAGCCGCCACCTCGGCCTACCAGATCGAAGGCAGTGCCGACGTCGACGGCCGCGCCCCCAGCATCTGGGACACCTTCGCCAAAACGGCCGGCCGCGTCGCCAATGGCGACACCGGCGATCGTGCCTGCGACTCCTACCGCCGCGTCGAGGAAGACGTGGCGCTGCTGCGCACGCTCGGCGTGCAGGCCTACCGCTTCTCGATCTCTTGGTCGCGCGTGATGCCGTCGGGCCGCGGGCCGCTCAACCCCGCCGGCGTCGACTACTACCGCCGCCTTGTGTGCCTGCTGCGCGAGGCCGGCATCCAGCCGATGGTGACGCTCTACCACTGGGACCTGCCGCAAGCCCTGCAGGACGAAGGCGGCTGGACCTCGCGCCGCTGTGCGCACGACTTCGCAAACTACGCCCGCGCGATGTTCGAGGCGCTGGGCGACGAGGTGCCGGTCTGGTTCACCATCAACGAGCCTTGGTGTGCGGCTTTCCTGTCGTACGCCTACGGCCTGCATGCGCCGGGCGAGCGCGACCTTGCGCGGGCCGTGACCGTGGCCCACCACCTGCTGCTGGCGCACGGCCTGGCGGTGAAGGAGTTCAGGCGCGGCGAGTGGGTCGGCCGCATCGGCATCGCGCCTAACGTGGAGTGGCACGAGCCCTACACGCAGCACCCGGCCGACGTGGCCGCCTGCGAGCGCGGCCTTGCCTGGTTCAACCGCTGGTTCCTCGACCCGCTGTACCGCGGGCGGTACCCCGCCGAGATGCTCGCGGGCTACGCCGCGCTCGGCATCCACCCGCCGGTGGAAGACGGCGACATGACCACCATCGCCCAGCCCACCGACCTGCTCGGCATCAACTACTACTCGGGCTGCTACTCGCGCGAGGCGCTGCCCGCCGAGCCGCCGCAGGACGAGGTGGCGCGTCAGATCCACACGCTGCGCCGGCTGGAATCGGTCGACGTGCCCGGCTTCAAGAAGACCGACATCGACTGGAACGTCTACGCCGACGGTTTCTACAAGGTGCTGTCGTGGATCCGCGAGGAATACGGCAACCCGCCAGTCGTGATCACCGAGAACGGCGCCTGCGACAACACCGGCCCCGACGCCGAAGGCGTGATCGACGACGCCGCGCGCATCGAGTACTTCCGCCGCCACGTCATCGCGCTCGACCGCGCGGTGCGCGCCGGCAGCGACCTGCGCGGCTACATGGCCTGGTCGCTGATGGACAACTTCGAGTGGGCCTACGGCTACGACATGCGCTTCGGACTGGTGCACGTCGACTTCGAGACCTTCGCGCGCACGCCGAAGGAGAGTTTCCATTGGTACCGCCGGCTGATCCAGGAAGGCGGCTGCGTCGCATGAAGGCAAAGAGCATGATGAAACGAGTGGTGGTGTGGGCTGCGGGTGCGGCGCTTCTGTGCGGATGTGCGGCACCCCCGCCGCAGGTGGCGAAGGTCGACGCGCGCGTGACCGTCAACGCCGACCAGGTGGGCCTCGCGGTCAACCCGGCCGTGACCCGCGGCTACAACTTTGGCAACTGGATGGCGATGGTCGACCACGGCGAGGCGCTCGCGCTCACGCCGGCCGCGTCGCTGCGCTTCCCGGGCGGCAACATCGGCGACGAGCAGGACATGGACGCCGCCACGCTGAATGCGTTTCGCTCGCTGCTCACGCTGGTGAAAGGTTCGCCCGAGACTCGTGATCCAGACGCGGGTGTTCGCCGGGCGGGTGGACCGCGTGCCGGCCAACCGCCCCGAAGACGCGGCCTCGGCCGTGCGCATGGCCCGCGAGCGCGGGCTCAAGGTGCGGCACTGGGAGATCGGCAACGAGCCCGACCTCTATGCCGTCACCCGCGGTGACAAGAGCTGGACACCCGAGCGCTACTGCGAGGTCTTCCGCGCGCAGGCCAAGGCGGTGAAGGCGGTGGATCCGCAGATCAAGGTGGCGGGGCCGGCCGTCTCGGGCATCCATGCGGCGCCGATGCGCTTCCTCGAACGTTTCGTCGAGCTGTGCGGCGACGTGGTGGACGTGGTCTCGTATCACATCTACCCGACCGAAGGCGATGGCAGCGAAGACGCGGCGCTCGCAAGCGTGGCGCAGGTCGATGCGACTCTGCGCTCGGTGCGCGACACGCTGCGCGACCCGCGCCGCAACCCGCTGGGCTACACCCGCGAGTTGCCGATCGCGGTGACCGAGTACGGGCTGTCGTGGAAGACCGACCGGCCGCGTTTCCTGGCCGACATGCCCGCGGGGCTGTGGACCGCCGAGACCGCGCTGCGCCTCGCCCGCCAGGGCGTGGACATGGCGCACTACTTCGCCTACCAGGGCACCGGCTTCCACGGTCTTCTCGACAACGCGGGCGTGCCGCGGCCCACGTACTACGCCTTCCGCCTGCTCAACGGCCTGGAGGGGCGCTTCGTGCCCGCCGAGTCGAGCGACAGCCGACTGTGGTCGCACGCCGTGCGCAACGGCGACTCGATGCAGGTGCTGCTGCTCAACACGCAGACCGCGCCGCTGCGCGTGGCGCTCGACGTGGCCGGCTGGCAGGTGCGGCAGGCGAGCTATTTCGATGCCGCCATCGTGGAAGGCGAGGCCGACTTCGGCACCTTGGCGGCTGGCCGTGAGCTGACGCTGCCGGCGCGCTCGATGACGGTGGTGAAGCTGCAGCGCGCGCCTTGATGACCCGACTAGATAAATACAGACAGAAGGAGACACACGACATGAGCACCTCCAGCAAGCGCCTTCGCCCGCACGGCGGCATCGCCCTGGCCGCGATCGCCCTCGTCACCGGCTGCGCCACGGCTGACGCCCCCGGCCCGGGCCCCGCCGCCAGCGTGGCCAAGCCCGCCTCTGCCAGCGCGACTCCCGCGCCGGTGGTGTTCGCGGTGCCCGCGCCCGCCGGTGCCACGGTGCAGGGCGGCATGCACGAGGCTTTCGCCTATGCCGAGAAAGAGGGCGACGCCCGGATCGACGACGTGAAGGTGATCGACGGCGTGGCCCGCGTCACCGGTACGGTGTGGCCGCAGAAGGGCAGTACCTGGGCCGGCATCGGCTTCCTGGCCACACCGGGGCCAGCCGGCAAGACGAGCAACCTCACCGCCTTGCGCCAGGTGCGGCTGCAGCTGGCCTCGGCCACGGCCACGCAGCTGCGCCTGCGCGTGCTCGGCGACGACCCGGCCACGCGGGCCTCGGGCTGCTACCCGGTGGCCACCGTGGCCGTCAGCGTCGCGCTGCGCGAAGTGGCGGTGCCGCTGTCGGCCTTCCGCCCCGAAGGCTATTGCGACGCGCGCGGCAAGCCGATCGCGAGTGTGCTGCCGGCCGTCGCCGCCATCGAGGTCAGCGACCCCACGCTGAGCGGCTCCGCGCTCCGCACGGTCGAGTTCAGCGTCGGCCGCATCACGGTCGGGCCCTGACGGGCCCTGGTGCGTTCCGGCCACCCCGGCCGGAAAAGTGTGCCGTAGTGCGCATCGTGTGACGCGCACCCGGCCGGTCGCCCGACCGGCCGTTCGCGAAGGGGGCGTTCACCCCCGTTCGCCTGACCCCTCGTCGGTCCGGAATTGGGCGGCTTCCGCCCCTCTCATTCCGCTCAAGTCTGCAGGCGTCCCCGGAACAATGACCTGGCGAAAACCAAGGTCGCGCCGTGCACATGACTGTCTTTCAACGCTTCTCTCGACTGCCCACCGGATCACCCCAAATGACCGGGTTTCGGTGCGCTGATCCCCAGACCGCCACGGCACACCCTCTTACACACTTGATGCAATGCCAGGCCCTTGTTTCCGGCCTGGCGAAGCGGAGCAACCCATGAACGTCAAACGCTTTACCGCGCGCACCTCGCGCGACGCCCTGACCCTGGTGCGCCAGGCTTTCGGTGAAGACGCCGTGGTGTTGTCGACCAAGCCCTGCCCCGAAGGCGTGGAAGTGCTGGCCATGGCGCCCGAGAGCGTGCAGCAGATCGAGCGCCTGTCGGCCACCTCGGTCGCCGCGCGTGCCGCCGCCGCTCCGCAACAGGCCGCCGCCCGCCCCGCCGCAGCCGCCAAGGCAACGCCCAAAGCCCCGGCCGCCGCGCCCAAGCAACCGGCGCCCGCCATGCACGACGACGTGCAGGACGACGTGGCCCGCCTGTCGATGAGCACGCTCTCTTTTCAGGACTATGTGCGCGAGCGCATGCTCAAGCGCCGCCAGGCCGCGATGAACACGCAAGCCCGCCAGCACGAGCCCGGCTTCGAGGATTCGCGCCAGGATTTCATGGATTCGCGCCAGGGCTTCATGGATTCCCGCCAGGACCTCGAACCCGATCTGCCGAGCGCGCTGGAACAGCGCCTGGCCGCCCGCAATGCCGTGCCGCAGCCGCCGAAGGCGCCGCCCAGCCTCGCCATCGTGACCCCGCCGGCCGCCCCGCGCACCCAGATGCGCGAGCCACCGGTGCTGCGTGAAGAAGTGCGTGCGGCTCAGCAGCCTCAGGCCATGCCGCAACCGGTGATGCAGCAGCCCGTCGCCATGCAGACACCCGTGTTGGCTGTGCCCTCGCTCGCCGACACGCAAAGCGCCGTCAACCTGGCCGCCGCCCGCCGCGAGCAGCAGGACATGATGAACGAGCTGCGCTCGATGAAGGGCCTGATCGAAGACCGCTTCGGCGCGCTCGCCTTCATGGAGAAGATGCAGCGCCACCCGCAGCAGGCCCAGCTGATCCAGAAGCTGCTCGACTGCGGCTTTTCGCCCGCACTCACCCGCAAGCTCGTCGAGAGCCTGCCCACCGACGTGGCCGACGAGACCGCCTGGGCCGCAAGCGTGCTGGAGCGCAACCTCATCACCGGTGAAGCCGAGCACGCGCTCGAAGACCAGGGCGGCGTGTTCGCACTGATCGGCTCCACCGGCGTCGGCAAGACGACCAGTGCCGCCAAGATCGCCGCTGCCTTCGCCGCCAAACACGGTGCCAACAACCTCGGCCTGATCACGCTCGACGCGTATCGCGTCGGCGCCCACGAACAGCTGCGCGCCTACGGCCGCATCCTCGGGGTGCCGGTGCACACCGCCCACGACCGCGCCTCGCTCGAAGACCTGCTCGAACTGCTGGCCTCGAAGAAGATGGTGCTGATCGACACGGCGGGCATGGCCCAGCGCGACACCCGCACCCGCGAGCTGCTGGAGATGCTCGCGCACCGCTCGATCCAGAAGCTGCTCGTCGTCAATGCCGCGGCCCAGGGCGAGACGATCGAAGACGTGATGATTTCTTACCACGCGGCTGCCTGCCGCGGCATCGTCCTCTCGAAGATGGACGAAGCCGTGAAGCTCGCACCGGCGCTCGACGCGCTGATCCGCCACAAGCTCAAGGTCGTCGGCGTCGCGAACGGCCAGCGTGTGCCCGAAGACTGGCACCGCCTGTCGGCCCATGCGCTGGTGCACCGCGCGCTGCGCGCCAACGTGAACCCGGCCTACCGCGTGGAGGCGTCCGACGTGAACCTGATCTTCACCGCGCGCCAGCAGGCGCAACGCCCGCGCGCCTCTTCCCTCCACGCCTGATCAATAAGAGCGCCTCGCCCTCTCATGTACGACGCCTACGATTCTTCCTTCCCCACCGACCAGGCCCACGGCCTGCGGCAGATGTTTGCGCATGCCCGCGTGCGCTTCGTGCCGGTGGTGGCCAACCCGCACGTCGCCTTCGGCGGCGTGATGCTCGAGCGCCTGTGCACTGCCTTCGGCGAGCACGGTGTGCACGTGCTGGTGATCGATGCGTCCGACCGCGCGCCCGCCCCGAAGGAGATGGCCGCGCTCGACCTCTCTGAATGCGTGGAGACGCTGTCGTCGCAGGTCTCCTACCTCGCCGCCCGCGGCCTGCCGGTGCGTTATGTCGACGCGACCGGCTCCACCGCGAGCTTCCTGCATGCCGTGGCCGACGCCGCGCCCCACGCCGACGTGGTGCTGGTGCACGCCACCGAAGGCGACCTGTGCCGCATGTTCGCCCGCAGCGAGGCCCGCCCGCTGCTGCTGGCCGACGACCGGCCGTCGGCCGTGACCCACGCCTACGCCGCGATGAAGATGCTCAACCAGCGTGCCGGCCTCGTCGTGTTCGACCTGCTGCTGAGTGCCTCGCCCAACTCGCCGCGCGCCGAGCGCATCGCCATCCAGCTCGCCACCTGTGCCGATGATTTCCTCGGGGCCGTGCTGCGCGACTGGCTGCAGATCGACCCTGCGTCCGATGCCCGCGAAGCGCCCACCAGTGCGCTGCGCCGCTGGGCCCGCGATGTGCTGATGCAGGCGCCCGGCGCCCACGTCGGCGCACGGGGTTTGCATGCCGCGCAGCAGCTGCAGAAGAACGCACAACACGTGCTGAATTGACCTCTCGGAGCCGAGAACCATGTACACCGCCAAAGGCCAACTCGACGTCAACTCGATGCTCAAGCAGTACAGCCCGCTGGTGCGCCGCCTGGCCCACCAGATGATCGCCAAGCTGCCGGCCAACGTCGAGATTCGACGACCTGATCCAGGTCGGCATGATCGGCCTCACCGACGCCTTGAGCCGCTTCGACGCGGCGCAGGGCGTGCAGTTCGAAACCTTCGCCACGCAGCGCATCCGCGGCGCCATGCTCGACGAGCTGCGCGGCAACGACTACCTCTCGCGCGGCGTGCGCAAGCAGCAGCGCAGCATCGAGAGCGCGGTGCACAAGCTGGAGCAGAAGCTCGGCCGTGCGCCCGCCGAGAGCGAGATCGCCCGCGAGATGGGCGTGTCGCTCACCGAATACCAGGAGCTTCTGGGCAAGGTGCGCGGCACCCAGCTCGTGTACCTGGAAGACATGTCGGGCGACGACGGCGACAACGACTACCTCGACCGCCACGTCGCCGACGAAAGTTTCAACCCGCTCGCGCAGCTGCAGGACCAGCGCATGCGCGAAGCGCTGATCGAAGGCATCAAGAACCTGCCCGAGCGCGAGCAGTACGTGATGAGCATGTACTACGAGCACGACATGAACCTGAAGGAAATCGCGGCGGTCCTCAAGGTCACCGAGTCGCGTGTGTGCCAGCTGCACAGCCAGTCGATCGCGCGTCTGCGTGTGAAGTTGCGCGAGTGGTAGGAGTCTGATGATGTTCCAGGTTTTCCGGTCGGCCAGGCGGGACGAACCCGCCACGGAGTCTGTAGCCGAGCTCCCACCGCCCGGTGCAGACCTGCGGGCTGCCGTGCTGTCGATCAGCAAGCAGGCCTCCAACATGGGCCGCGAGGCCGCCGAAGTGCGCGGCCAGCTCGACGACACCACCAAGGGCGCCGAGCGCCAGGCCAAGGCCGTGGCGGCGCTGGCCGAACAGGTGCGCAGCGTCACCCAGGCCCAGGAAGAAATCGGTGGCGTGGCCGCCGGCAGCCGCGAGGCGATGGCGCGAGCGCGTCAGGCCGTCGAAGGTGTGGGCGAAGAGGTGGGCGGCATCGTCGACACCCTGCGCCACGTGGCCGATGCGGCCGGCGAGATCACCCAGATTGCCTTGCAGACGCGGCTTGTCGCGTTCAACGCCTCGGTCGAGGCCAAGCGCGCCGGCGATGCCGGCCGTGGCTTCGGCGTGGTGGCCGATGCGGTGCGCGAGCTGGCGGGCAAGGTCGAGCGTTCGTCCAAGGCGATCATGAGCACGGTGGGCGGTTTCGATTCGCGCGTCGATGCGCTGGCACGCGAGATCCGTTCCCAGTCGGGCGCCAAGGCGGCCGAGCAGGGCGCCTTCCAGCGTGCGCTGGCCGACCTGGAGACGGGCGTCGGCAGCATCACCACCGCCGCCCAGCACAGCCGCGAGGTCTGTACCGGCCTCAATGCGCAGATGGCGGAGATCGAAGCCGAGATGCGCAAGGCCGGTAGCGCGCTGCAAGCGACCTTCGTGCGCAGCGAATCCTTCCTCAAGGTGTCGGAGCATCTGATCGAGGTCGTGGCCGAATGCGGCATCGAAACCGAAGACACGCCCTTCATCGCGCTTGCCCGCGAAGCGGCAGGCCAGATCTCGAAGCTGCTCGAAGACGCGGTGCGCACCGGCACCATCAGCGAGGCCGAGACTCTTCGACGAGCAGTATCAGCCGATCGCCAACACCAACCCGCCCCAGCACACCACGCGCTTCATTGCGCTGGCCGATCGCCTGTTCCCGCAGGTCCAAGAGCGGGTGCTGCAGGCCGACAAGAAGATCGTCTTCTGCATCTCGGTCGACCGCAACGGCTACGTGGCCACGCACAACAAGGTTTACTGCAACCCGCAGCGCGGCGACCTGGCGTGGGACACCGCCAACAGCCGCTACCGCCGCATCTTCAACGATCGCACCGGTTTGGCTTCCGCGCGCAACCAGCGCCCGTTCCTCTTGCAGACCTACCGCCGCGACATGGGCGGCGGCAAGTTCGTGCTGCTGAAGGAATGCGCCGCGCCGATCACGGTGAACGGCAAGCACTGGGGCGGCTTGCGGCTCGCATTCAATTTCTAGGGATGGAGCCCCTCGTCCGATGGGTACATCGGCCGATCCCCCGAGGGGATGCGGGCCGGCTTGGGAGCGGCCCGGCGCTCGGCCCGCGGGCCTTTTAGCCATGTGGCCCCTTCCTGCTCTCCTCGTCTGGGCGCTGTGCTGGGGCCTCTTCCTCGGCCTGCGCGCGCTCGATGCGCGTGACTGGGCGGGTCTTCTCCTGGCAACTGCCGCCGGCGCGGTGCTGAGCCTCCTGAGCGCACGCCGCTGGCGGCGTGTGTTCATCGCGCTCGGCTTCCCGCTTTCCGTGCTCGCGTCCGGGGTGGCCGGCAGCATCCCCGCCTGGGGCTGGCTGCTGCCGCTCCTGGCGCTCTTCGCGCTCTACCCCCTGCATACCTGGCGCGACGCACCGATGTTCCCGACGCCCAGTGGCGCGCTGCAAGGCCTCGCGCGCACCGTGTGGCTCGACGGCGAGAACCCACGGGTGGTGGACGCCGGCTGCGGCATGGGCGATGCGCTGCGCGAGCTGCACACGCAGTTCCCGCAGGCGCGTCTCGAAGGCCTGGAGTGGAGCTGGGCGCTGCGCCTGGCCTGTGCGTGGCGCTGCAAGTGGCTGCGCGTGCCGGCGCATGTGAAGCGCGCTGACATCTGGAAAGCCGACTGGACGCCCTACGCGATGGTCTACCTCTTCCAGCGCCCCGAGAGCATGCCGCGCGCCGTGCGCAAGGCGATGCGCGAGCTGCGCTGCGGCGCGTGGATGGCGAGCCTGGAGTTCGAGGCCACCGACCTGCAGCCGACCGCGGTGCACCACTGCGCCGACGGGCGCACGCTGTGGCTCTACCAGGCGCCGTTCAAGGAGCGCAGGGCCGCGGTGGCGGCGCACTGAGCAGCGCGCCGTTCGTCCGCCGCGGGATGCGGTCCAGGGGAAGGGATGTCCATCGACAAGGGGGACTGGCGCGATGCTGCTCTTTCCAACGGTCCTGCCGTTCACGCTGTGCCCAGCAACTCGCGCTCGATCTCGCCCTCGTTGATCATGCTGCAGCGCCGAGAGATCGTCCGCGGCCCCGGCGTGACGCGATGGGGTCGGGGCGGCTTGGCAGGGTGCCATCAGCCGCCTGTCGGCCGCAGCGCCGAGCCCGACGTCTACGAGGAAAGACGGGTGGCCTGACAGCGTTTCGACGTACGGGAACGATCGGTTGTGCGCGGGCTGCACGCCGCGATGATGTTGTCATTTACCGCCTCGTTCGCCTGACCCTCATGAGACAACCTCAAGGAACAACGCAGACACCCATGCCCATCCGATTCGCCAGACGAACGCTTGGCGTCCTGTTCCTTGTGCCTGCCTTGCTGGCGGCCTGCGCCGCGCCGTCATCGTCATCCTTGGAGTCCAGGGTGCAGGCCCGCGTCGCCAGGGCCACGCAGCTCGCTGGAGAAGACCTCAAGCCCCTGCTGGGTCTGTGTCGTCCGCAGCCTGCGACGCGGGCGTCCGGGCACACGGTGGACGAGGTGATTCGCCGCCTCATCGCGCAGCGGCCACCTGCACCCGGCAGGGTGTTCGACAACCTCTACTTCGTGGGCTCGGCGTGGGTCAGCGCGTGGGTGCTAAAGACCTCTCAGGGGCTCATCCTCATCGATGCGCTGAACAGTGAGGAAGAGGCCAGGACGATCATCGAAGGCGGCATGGCGACGCTCGGGCTCGACCCGCGCGACATCCGCTACATCGTGGTCACGCATGGGCATGGCGACCACTACGGCGGCGCGTCGTATCTTGCGCAGCGCCATGGCGCTCGCATTGTGGCGAGCGAGGAAGACTGGGCCATGATGACCGGCACGCTCGAGTTCGCCTCCGCGGTCTGGCCGCCTCCGCCCAAGCGCGACATCGCCGTGCGCGACGGCGACAAGCTCGTGCTCGGCGATACCACGCTGTCGTACCACCTCACGCCGGGTCACACGCTCGGCACGCTGAGCCTGGTGTTCGAGGTGCGCGATGGCACTCGCCAACACCGGGCGCTGCTCTGGGGCGGCACCGCCTTCAACTTCGGCAAGGACATGCCGCGGCTGCAGGCGTACCACGCGTCCACCGAGAAGATGCGCCGCCTCGCGGCCGATCGCAGCATCGACGTCATGCTCTCGAATCACCCGGGATACGACAGCACCGTGGAAAAGCTTGCGGATCTGAAGCGCGGTTCCACTGCAGGAGCACACCCCTTCGTTGGCGGGGTGGGCGCGGTCGACCGTTCCCTCGCGATCATGGGCGAATGCTCGCTCGCGCAGCACGATCGGTTCAGCATGTAAGCTGGCGAGGGCATCGCGCAGCCGATGTCCGCTCGCAGCCGAGGCGAGAGGCCCCGAGGTCATCTAGCCAAAGGCGATCAGCAGCAGCGTGGCGAGCAGGTAGGGCATCAGCGTGCTGCACACGCCAAAGGCCAGGTTTGACAGGGTTGTGTGCTCGGTGGCGGGCTTGCCAGGGCGCGGGGAATTGAGAACTTGCTTCATGGTTGTGCTTTCGAGGATCGAGGGGTGTTTGCGCGCACGCAGCGGCCTCAGCGCATGGCTGATGGCAGCGGTGTTGCAACGGGTTGCGACAGGGACGACGCGAATGCGTCTGGAGTCGAAACGACCCTAACGATCGGGGACGCTGAAGCACAGGCGCCGGGCGAAAAGGCGGCGCGGAACGTCGATGCGATCGAGCAGCAGCTCGGCACCGAGAAGATGACAGCGGGGAACGGAAGGCTGGAGTTGCCTTGCGTCTCGCCCGCCGTAAAGGGCGGGTGTCAACATGGGGTTTCTCCGTTCAAGAGATGCCCGCATCGCGCGGGTGACGGCACTCTACCAAGGCCGGCGCGAGGCCGCTGGTGTGGGGGCTTTCGGGATTCTGAGGGCGGTGGGGCGGCGACCCGCCACCGGGTTCAGCAAGGCCCATGCATCGTCGACTACATCCGGCCATGCTTGCGCGCACGCGCTTCCAGCCGCACTTGCTCCGCCCGGAGGAGCCGGCTGATCCGGCACAGTTCGCGTCTCTGGGCATCGACGACATCGCGTTTGGCGGCGAGAAGCCGGGCGCCGTCGACGCAGTCGATGCCCTGCGACCGCATGCCTTCGAGCACGCTGCGGATCTCGTCGAGTGAGAAGCCGAGGGCCTGCATGGCGCGCAGCAGCTTGAGCTGCCTGACCAGCGAGGAAGGGTAGTCGCGGTAGTTGTTGGAACCGCGTGGTACCACGCCCAGCAGCCCCCGGCGCTCGTAGTAGCGGATCGCGTCGCGGCCGAGACCGGTCAGGGCTTCCAGTTCCTTGATTTCCAAGATTGTGCTTGACTGTGGACCTGGGTCCACACTTTAGCCTGCGGCTCTCTTCCATAGGAGCCGTGCATGTACCTGCTTGCCCAAGCCGCTGTGACCATCGACTGCCCTCAGCATGTCGCGTTCGAATACGCCGCGAATCTTGAGAACTTCCCGGCGTGGTTTCCTGGCGTCCTACGCATGGCGAGCACCGACGGGCGGCCGTTCGACACCGTCGGCAAGCAATACCGCGAAACGTTCGCGCAGCCGATGCGTGGGGCGGGCTCCGTCGCCATCCGGGTGGTCGAAGTGGAGCCCGGCGCGAGGATCGTCACCGAGGGCACGCTCGCGAGCGTCCTGCCGCGCATGGAGATCGTGTGTCGGCAGACGGCGCCCGGCGTGTGCGAGGTGAGCTGGCGGATGTTCAGCCGGCGAACCACCGGCTGGTCGCGGTTCATCGTGCTGCCGATGGCGCGTCGCCTCATGACGCGGCGTGCGCGCCGGGGCTTGCAGATTCTCAAGCGTCACCTGGAGGATGTGCGCTAAACGCACGCCCCTCTGCGGGGGATGGCCGCTATGCTTGCGTCGACGTACCCCGGGGCCTTCACCATGCATCCCAGCGAACCCGATAGCGCCGTCTACCGGACCTTGCTCGAATCCACCCGCGCCATTCCCTGGAAGATTGACTGGGCGACCAAGACCTTCGCCTACATCGGCCCGCAGATCGAGCCGTTGCTGGGTTGGGCGCCGTCGACGTGGGTGACCGTGGATGACTGGGCCACGCGCATGCACCCCGACGACCGAGAGCGTGTCGTCCATTTCTGCGTCTCGCAGTCGCAGGCCGGCGTGGACCACGAGGCCGATTACCGGGCGCTCACCGCCAACGGCGAGTACGTGTGGATCCGCGATGTGGTGCATGTGGTGCGCCACGAAAGCGGAGAGGTCGACTCGCTGATCGGCTTCATGTTCGACATCACCGAGCGCAAGAAGACCGAGGAAAAGCTGCTGAGCCTGCAGCGCGAGCTGGAGGCGCTCTCGTTCCTCGACAGCCTCACCGGCGTGGCCAACCGCCGCAAGTTCGACGCCGTGCTCGCCATCGAATGGGAAGAGGCACGGCGCAACACGCAGCCGCTCTCGCTGATCATGTTCGACGTCGACTTCTTCAAGCGCTACAACGACCACCACGGTCACATCGAAGGCGACGAGTGCCTGCGGCGCATCGCGCAGGCCCTGGTCAGCGCCGCGAACCGGCCGCGCGACTTCCTGGCGCGCTACGGTGGCGAAGAGTTCATGCTGGTGCTGCCCGCGAGCGACGAGAGCGCCGCCGCGGCGGTGGCCGAGCGTTGCCGCCAGGCCATCTTCAAGGCGCAGATCCCGCACGGCAACTCGCCGCTCGGGCAGCTGGTGACCGTCAGCATGGGCGTGGGCACGGTGATCCCCGCGGCCGGCGAACACCCGCCCGCGTTCATCGACCTGGTGGACCGCCGGCTCTACCGGGCCAAGCAGGGCGGGCGCAACCGCATCGTGTCGGCGGCCTGACGCCGGGCCCGAGCGGCCCGGCGATCCGGCGCGGTGGGGCCGGGCTCAGCCCAGCAGCACCACGTGCCCGTCCTTCGGGTCGATGCGGCCGGCCACCAGCGCGTCGACCAGGTCTTGCGCGGCCGCGAAGCCCTGGTGCTCCTTCACGCCCATCCACGGCCTGCGCGCATCGCTCACGCGGCGGATGAAGGCGAGCTGCGCTTCGTTGAACTTGCGCGTGACCTCGGCCGCGCCCCAGTCGGCGTTGCGTTTCTTGATCTGGTAGGGCGCGAAGTAGGGCTGCGGCTTCGGGCCCGGCACTTCGGGCGCGTTGCCAAGGTGGTCGTGCGACTGGGCCGAGCCGGCGTAGCAGCTGTAGACCAGCGAGGCGCCGAAGTGCTCGTGCACGCGGCGGCGCAGCTCGTTGTCGCCGGAGAAGTCGACGTAGAGCGTGGGCACGGTCTTGTCGAGCGTCTCCAGCGACTTGTAGTCGATCGTGCGGTGGTAGCAGCCCAGGTCTTCGACGAAGCCGACGTTGCCACCGGAGGTGAGGCCGACAAGGCTCAGGTTCTTCAGGTCCTGGAAGCAGAAGACGGTGCCATAGGCGGTCTTGCTCGACGCGCTGGAGACGATGACCTGCTTCGCGCCGAAGAAGGCGTTGTCTTCCAGGAAGTCGGCCAGCATGAACGACGTGATGAAGAGCGGGCGCGTCAGCATCTGGTAGTTCTCGTCGGCCTGGCGGTAGGCGGCGTCGGTCGTCACGCGCTGGTACTGGTTGTAGGCACTGGTCAGCTCCAGGCGGTGCGGCGTGCCGTCGTAGAAGCCGCGCTCGCTCACACGCACCGGCTGCACCACCACGTGGCTTGCGACCGGCCAGAAGCCGTAGAAGCGCTCGCCCACCGCGAGGCCTTCGACCGTGGTCTCAACGATCTCGGCGAAGCCCCAGGCCGGCATGTGGAACCAGGCGTCGTCGCCGGTCGGGTAGAAGCTCCAGTAGCGCAAATGCGGCACCTCGCCGAAGGCGGCGTAGGTGATGTTGTTGGAGGTGACGGCCACGCGGTCGATCTTGAGCAGCGCCTCGCCCGGCTTGAGGGCCGGGATGGTTTTTTCGACCACGCGGGTGCGGCCCAGGTTCTTCTTGTCGCTTTGCAGTTGAGTGAGAGTGCTCATACGGTCTCCTGTGGTGATGCCCGACACTCTAGGTCGCGCCCCGCCACAGCGGGTTCGGATTCGCCGCCCATGCCCACACCTCGCCAGAACACCCGAGACAAGCCGCTGAAGCGCCCCACCCAGGCACGCGCCAAGGCCACGGTGCAGGCCATCTTCGACGCCTTTGTTCGGATTTGGCAGCGCGACGGCTGGCAGCGCCTGACCACCCGCGCGGTGGCGCTGGAGGCGGGCATCGCGGTGGGCACGCTGTACGACTATTTCCCGAGCAAGGCCGCGCTGCAGTCGGGCTACGTGCGCCACTGCATCGAGGCGCTGATCCAGGCGGTCGACACGCAGGCGGTGCAGCCGGCGGGGCTCACCTGGCGCGAGCGCCTGCACGTGCTGCTGCAGCTCGCCTGCGGCGTAAGCGCCGAGCCGCCCTCGTGGTTCCACCCCGACATGCTGAGCATCGAGCCGCAGGTGGCCGAGCCCAAGCACCAGCGGCGCGCGCATGAAGAGCTGTGCGCGATGTGGCAGCGGGTGTTCGACGCCTGCACCGACCTGCCGCAGCGCCCCTCGCCCGAGACCGTGCAGGCGCTGCATTTGGCAGTGTGGGGCGGGCGGCGTTATGCGATGCTCGTACGGCTGCCCGATGCGCAGGTGCGCCA
Source organism: Rhizobacter sp. J219 (assembly GCF_024700055.1). Lineage (GTDB taxonomy): Bacteria > Pseudomonadota > Gammaproteobacteria > Burkholderiales > Burkholderiaceae_C > Rhizobacter. The sequence goes on along the minus strand of NZ_JAJOND010000001.1, from coordinate 2,339,743 downwards.
GTGGGCGGCCGAGATGGAGCGCCTGTGCTGCCTCGCCGTCAAACCGGAGACCTCATGATCACCGTCTACCTGCGCTACACCATCGACCCATACAAGCTCAAGGAATTCGAGCACTACAGCAAGCTGTGGATTCCGCTGATCGAGAAGTTCGGGGGTTCGTACCACGGCTGCTTCCTGCCTTCGGAAGGCCCCAACAACATCGCGGTGACGCTGTTCTCGTTCCCGTCGCTCGCCGAGTACGAGCAGTACCGCAAGAAGTCGTTCAAGGACGCCGACTGCCAGGCGGCCTTCCAGTACGCCAACGACACCCGATGCTTCCTGAGCTATGAGCGAAGCTTCATGCGGCCGGTGTTCAAGGCCTGACCTCCGTCCCCCCTGCAAAGGCTCGCGGCGCAGGCCTACACGGGGTGGCGCCGGCGTCCGATCGGACGGGCTGGCACCGCTCCCCAGAATGCAGTCTCCCTGGCTTGAATGGAGATTTGCATGAATACGAATACCTTGTTGGTCGGCCTCGTGGCCGCAGCGTCCGTCGCCCTCATGGGCTGCGATGTGAAGAAGACCCAGGAAGGGGACGTGACGCTGCCGAAGTACGACGTGGCGAAGACCCAGGAAGGCAACGTCACCGTTCCGAAATACGACGTGACCGCGCCTGACGTGAAGGTCACGCAAAAGGAAACCGAAGTGACGGTACCCAAGATCAAGACCGAAAAGGAGACGATCACCGTGCCGTCGGTCGATGTGAAGAGCGGCCAGGAAAAGGCTGCCGAACAGGGCAAGTAAGCCCGCCGCCGCGCACGCACCATGCTGCCACCCACGGGCGGCAGCATGGTGTCAGCGTCGCGCGCTCACTTCTCGATCCGGTTGCGCCCGTTTCGCTTCGCGACGTAACAGAGCTGGTCCGCCAGCTCCAGCGTGTGGGCGACCGCGTCACCTTTCGCGTGCTGGGCCACACCGGCCGAGAAGGTGATGGTGAGCCCCTCTGGCGGGGGCGATGAGGGCTGAGCCTCCAGCATCGCTTTCAGCCGCTGCAGGCCATTGACGCCGTCCTGTAGCGAGGTGGCGGGCATGAGCACCACGAACTCCTCTCCGCCCCACCGTCCGACGATGTCGGACGCGCGCATGAAGGTCTTCGCCTGCGCTGCGAACCACTTGAGCACGGCATCGCCGGTCGCGTGGCCGTGGGTGTCGTTGATTCGCTTGAAGTTGTCGAGGTCGATCAGCGCCACGCACCAGGGCGCTTGCGATCGCTGCGAGCGCAAGCCTTCGGCGTCGAGTGCCTGTTGCAGGAATCGGCGATTGGGCAGGCCAGTCAACTCATCGAGGGTCGCCAGTTGCTCGATGCGCGCGAGGGCCTTCTGGAGGTCCTGCTTCTGGGTCTGGATGCGCTCGCGCATCCGGTTCACGCGCAAGGTGTTGATGACGATGCCCACGACGATCAGCACCAGGAAGATGAAGAGAAGCAGATCGTCGGCGGGCTGGTATCGGACCGGGTCGACCAGGCATTGCCGGACCATCGTCACCGCGAAGATCAAGATGGAGTACGCCGCGCAATAGATGGCGGGGCGAGAGTCGATGCCGAAGATGCCGAACGAGAGGGCCAGCGCCTGCATCAAGGTGACCACCGCGTGCGAGGTGCCGGCCAGCGTGTAGGCCCAGGCCGCAACGGTGCTGGCGAGCAGCATCTGGGGCAGGGTGAGCGAGGGGTCGTGCAGCTTCTCCGTGACCCGGGTCTGGATCAGAACAAGCGGAATTGAAAAGCCGACCACCGAGACGATCGTCCAGGCCCAGAGGCCGTCGCGGTCGACGGTGCCCAGCCATGCTCCGGCGTGCATGGCGGCAACGCCTGCGAGCAGCAGCGACAGGGCCAACAACGCCTGGGCGACTCGGGCGCGTTGGGAATGGGAAGAAGGCGTGGGCATGTCGCCGGCGTCGCTGAGCGGCTCATCGCGCCAGGCGCGGTCGTTTGCCATGGGTACTGCTGGGATGGGCAAACGAATGCGTCTGACCGTGAATGCCTGAGGGGCCTTCAGTCTACGTCGCACACCTCTCGCACGGGTGTGGTGTCATGCGGATTTGTCCTCACACCGAGGCCCGTCGCCTCGGCTGGAGCACGCTTCCTCAGGACGGCTGGGCCGGCGGAACGACCGCAGGAAACGGACCGGCCTTCGCACCACCGGCAGCCGCACCGGGCTGCGCCGTGTTCGTCGCGTCGTTGGCGGCGGCACCGAAGCGCAACGTGACCCCGAAGCCGCGGCCGTCGAGGCCGGTGCCGGTCTCCAGCGCCGCATCGTGCAGGCTCGCGATGCGCGACACCAGCGACAGGCCGATGCCGCTGCCACGGCCGGGTGAGCCCGGCACGCGGTAGAAGCGATCGAAGATGCGGCCGTGCTCGTGCTCGGGCACGCCGGGGCCGTCGTCGCGCACGCTCAGCACGACGTGGCGCTGGCCGTGCATCTCCTGCTCGCGGCACACCACTTCCACACGCGCGCCCGCGCCGGCGTAGCGCAGGGCGTTGTCGATCAGGTTGCGCAGCAGCACGCCGACGGAGTCGATGTCGAGGTGCGCATGGCAGGGCTCGGCGCGCAGCTGCAGGCGCTGGCTGGCGGCTTGCGCGGTGCCGTCGTAGTCGCGCACCACCAGCGAGACGATCTCGTGCAGGGGCACCGGCGGGCGGCCGCCCGGGTGCTCGATCGCGTCGAGCCGGGCCAGGTCGAGCAGCTGCTCGGTGAGGCGCGCGGTGCGCTCGATGCCACCGATGAGCGGTGCGAGCGAGTTGTGGCTTTCTTCCAGCGTGGTCGCCGACTTCACCAGCTGCGCCTGCGCCATCAGCGCGGCCAGCGGCGTGCGCAGCTCGTGCGCTGCGTCGGCGAGGAAGCGCCGCTCGCCCTGCAGCGCGGTTTCAAGCCGCAGCAGCTGTGCGTTGAAGGCTTCGACCAGTGGCTTCACCTCGGTGGGCAGGTCGTGCACTTCGAGCGGGGTGAGGTCGAGCGGGTCGCGCTGCTCAATGGCTTCGCGGGCCGCCTGCACCGGCGCGACCGACCAGCAGATGATGGTCCACGTCACACCGGCCAGCAGCGCCATCAGCAGGAGGATGGTGCCCACGCTGTAGCCCAACCACAGCTTGATGAGGCTCAGGAGCTGCGGCTGCGATTTGCCCACCTGCACCTGCAGGCGGCCGCCCGCGTCGTTGAGGGTGTACACGCGCCACTCGACGCCCTGCACCTCCACGCCGTGGAAGCCCTCGGGCTGGTCGAAGCGCAGCGGCGCCCAGGGTTCGAGGGGCGAGTTCGACGATCGCAGCACCGAACGGCCGTCGCCCGTCCACACCTGGAAGCTCAGGAGCTGCGGCTGCACATGCACCTGCGAAGGCAGCTTGAACGCCGGCTCGCTGGAGCCCCCGGCTGCACCGCCGGCATCGACATCAGGATCTGCTGGCCCACGGCCTGCATCGAGGCGTCCCAGCGGTTGTTCTGCTGGCTCGACATCAGCATCGCCTGCACCGCGAACCACGCGCCCCAGAAGCCCAGGCTCGCGACCATCAGGCCGATGAGCAGGCGCACGCGCAACGAGCTGCTTTTGAAGATCTTCATGGCGCGGAGTTGAGTTTGTAGCCGTGGCCGTGCACGGTGACGATGAGGTCGTCGCCGAGCTTCTTGCGCAGCTGGTGCACGTAGACGGCGACGGTGTTGCTTTCGATCGAGCTTTCGCCGCCGTAGACGGCTTCTTCGAGCTGCTGGCGCGTGACGATGCGGCCCTGCCGCTCCATCATCGCCAGCAGCGTGCGGTACTCATGCAGGCTCAAGCTGACCGGCTCGTCGTCGCGCGTGACGCTGCGTGTGGCCGGGTCGAGGCGGATGTTGCGCGCGGTGAGCACCGGCGCCACACGCCCCTGGGCGCGGCGCAGCACGGCGCGCAGGCGGGCGGCCAGTTCGTCGGGCTGGAAGGGCTTGACGAGGTAGTCGTCGGCACCGGCGTCGAGCCCGGCGATGCGGTCGCTCAGCTGGTCGCGTGCGGTGAGGATGATCACCGGCGTGGTGTCGTAGCGCTCGCGCACGCCGCGCAGCACGGTCAGGCCCGAGCCGCCGGGCAGGTTGAGGTCGAGTAGCACCGCGGAATACGCGTGGTCCGACAGGGCCAGTCGCGCGGCCGGGGTGTCGGGCGCGTGGTCGACCTTGTAGCCGGCGCGGGTGAGCCCCGTGACCAGGGCCTCGGCGAGCATGGCGTCGTCTTCGACCAGCAGGAGTTGCATGACGCGGGAATGTGAAGGGTTCTTTAAGCGAGACCGCAGTGTGCCTGGGGTGTCATTAACAACTTTTTAAAGCTCGCCGTCCAGCATGCGCACATCTACACGGGAGTCATGCACATGAACGCCACCAGCACCGCCAGCGAGCTTGCCCCACAAGGGACGTATGCCGCGGTCTATTTCCGCGAATGTTTCATCGATGAACTCGCCCGCGCCGCCTGGCGCGACCCGGTGCAATACCGGCGCGAGATGCTGCCGGCCGGCTCGAAGCTGCGCTGCGTGCTGGATGAAGCGGCCAAGGTGTCGGGCTGGAGCCGCCCGCAGGCGGCCGACATGGCGCACGGCGTGGCACTCTCGGCGGCACGTGGCGCGGTGGCGGCCCATGTGGCCGAGTTGCGGATCGACGACGCCGGCGAGTGCCACCTCGAGCGGGTGGTGATCGTGCTCGACGGTCACCCCGACGCGGCGGCCGAGCTGGCACGCGAGGGCATTGCGCCGGCCGTGGCCAACGCGATGGCGGTGCTCAGGGCCCGAGCGGCCGACGACGAGGTGGCGGCATGACGACGACCGCGCGCAAGGTGTTCTCGTTCGCCACCATGATGGTGCTGGCCCAGCGGCGCCACGAGGCCCGCATGGCCGGCCATGACGCCACATCTGCGGCGGCGCCGCGCCCGGCCGAACACCGCGAAAGCGCAATGCGCCGCACGCTTCAGAAGATGAACGGCACGAAGCGCTTGCTCGTGGTCATGTACCCGGCATAAGCCTCGCCGAAGTGCGCGAGGCACTCGGCCTCGTCGCGCAGCGCGGTGATGAAGAGCGCGATGCTCGCCACCGCCGTGAGGGCCGTGGTCGTGGGCGTGATGTCCTTGAGGAAGGCCCCCCAGGCCAGGTAGAGCAGGGCGGCGTACATCGGGTGGCGGATGTAGCGGAAGACGCCGCTCGTGACGAGCGATGAGGTCTTCTCGAAGGCGAAGAGTTCGGCGTCCGCGCGCTGCTCGGTCGGCCGGCCGATGCGTTTGAGCATCTGCACCGCGTGGATCGCCAGCGCAAGCGACGCGATCAAGAGCGCCCACGAAACGAGTTGGCGCGGCGAGAACGGGTCGACCGTCCACACGGGGAAGTTGAGGATCGCCAGCGCCAGCATGCATTCCCACGCGATGAAGCGCCAGAAGCCGTGCGAGCGCGGGTTGCGCAGCGCGTGGCGCGAGACGTAGGTGAAGAAGGCCGTGCCGGCCAGGAAGATCAACAGTTCGGTCATGCCCAGAAATGCAAAGCGGCCTTCGAAGGGCCGCAGTGTCGCATTGGGTGGGGGGCTGGATCGGGCCGAGCGCCGGGCCGCTCCCAAGCCGGCCCGAGTCCCCTCGGGGGATCGTCCGACGTATCCGTCGGACGAGGGGTCGTCATCTCAGGCTTGGATCACCCCACCGCGCAGGGCGCTGGCGGAGCCGGTGGGGGAGTAGACACCGCTCGAGCGGTCGCGCGGCATCAGCACGTCCATCGCGCGGTCGAGCGCGGCGGTGGCGCGGGCCAGCGATTCGCGCTGCGAGGCGACGAGGCCGCTGGCGAGCTTCAGGCGCTCGCGCAGGGGCGAGGGCACCGGGCCGCTGCGGGCGGCACGGGCGAAGTGGTCGACCGCGCGGGCGAGCGCACGGTGCAGCTCGGTCGCGTGGTGGTCGATGGCGATGCTGTCGTTCGTGCGCAGCGATTCACCCAGCGCAGCCAGGTGGGTTTCCACCGCGGCCAGCGTGGTTTCGAGGTCGTCGGGGCCCGAGGCGTGGGCCGGCGTGTTCATGGTCGTGTTCACCGGATGCGTGTGGACCGAAAGCGGGCGCGCTCTTGTGAAGCGCGAAGGTTCATCAGTGTTGGGCCTTGCCCAGCACTTCGTGTGCGTTGGCGATCAGCCGGTCGGCGATCTTCTCGGCGTTGATCTCGAATTTGCCGTCGCTGATGGCCTGGGCGATGCGTGCCACCTTGTCGGCGTCGAAATCGGCGCTGGCGCCGCCTTCGAGCAGCGACGACGCGGCGTTCGACAGTTCAACCTTCGCGCTCGGGTCGGCGGCTTGTTGTTGCGCGCCGGCCTCCGCCGCCTTGGTTTCGGCAGGCTGATTGCGCACCGGTGCGACCGGAGCGGTCGAGCCGGGTTTGTCTGCGGGGTTGCCGATCTTCATCTTGGACTCCTTGGGCCTCTTAAAGACCCAAACCTTTCAACATGGACGGTGTATCGGCCCGCCCGCCGCTGACTTTAGGTTTTTCTTCGCGATTCTGAGTGCCCACTCGATTTTTCACAATGTGATCTCCAGCAGGCGGTCTGCCACGGGCAGACCCGACACCACCCGCCCGTTATCGGTACGGACACGAGCCGGTTGACCCTCCATTCCGGCGGTGATCGCCTCGCCGGCCCCGGCGACGGCAAAGCCGTTGCCAGCCACGCGGATGCGCACCTTGTCGCCCGCCGTGAACCATTGCCGCGGCTTGAGCGAGTTCTGCCGCAGGCTCTGGCCGGCAGTCACCTGCCGGGCCAGGGTGCGGCCGAGCAGCAAAGCCACTTCGGTGATCGCGGGTTGGAACATGTCTTCGGCCAGATTGACCTCGGCTTGACGGAAATCTTCTGCTGCAAGCACATGGCCGGCTGGCAGGGTGGCGGTTGAGACCAGGCCCGGGCCGTAGACGTTCACCGTCAACGGCAGGTAGACGTTCCAGTTCGTGACGCCTTTCACGCAGCGCAGGCCCACGCGGGTCTTGCCCAGGAGTCGCGCGCCTTGCGGCAGGTAGGGCTGGACCTCGGCGCAGGGGCTCAGGCGCAAGCGGGCGTCGAGCTGGCCGGCGATCACCTCATGGCGGCCGACACCGGCCTTCTTCAATTCAGCGAGGGCAAAACGCTGCCCTGCGGCCACCCAGGCCTCGGTGGAAGCCTGGGCGTGCGCGACCGCCCCGCTGGCGATCAGCCAGGCGAAGAAAACGAAGCGCAGCAGAGGCAAGAGGGTCTTGTCCACGCTGCCAATGTAGGGCGCGATGTGCCTTTGCTGCAGTCGGAATTGAGGGCCAAACGGCTGTCTATTCCCGCTTATGTTTTGAAACACGCTGCCCACAATGCCTTCACATCGCCCCATGGGGTTTTGTGAGGCAGCACCATGTTGAACAAACTGACGAGCACGCTCGATTTCCACGGCCAGGCGCTGAGCCTGCGCTCGGAGCGCCAGCGCCTGATCGCCAGCAACATCGCCAATGCCGACACGCCCAACTACGTGGCGCGTGACCTCGACTTCGCCTCGGCCTTGAAACAGGCCACCGGCGCGCAGCAGGGTGCCGCTGCGCTGCAGGCCACGCAGCCTGGCCACATCGCCCTTGGCGGCACGGCCAGCGCGGTGCAGTCCAACCTCCAGTACGCCACCCCCAGCCAGACCAACCTCGATCGCAACACGGTCGACATGGACCGCGAGCGCGCCAACTTCGCCGACAACTCGGTGCGCTACGAAGCCACGCTGCGTTTCATCAACGGCAACGTGCGCACGATGCTCGACGCGATCAGGGGTGGCCAGTGATGAAGAACGTCATTCGTAGCGTGCCGGCCGAGCGCCGGGCCGCTCCCAAGCCGGCCGGCATCCCCTTGGGGGATCGGCCGATGTACTCATCGGACGAGGGGTTGTCATGAGCATGTTCCAGATCTTCAACGTCTCCGGCAGCGCCGTTTCGGCGCAGTCGCAGCGCCTGAACGTTGTCGCCTCCAACCTCGCCAACGCCGACACCGTGGCCGGCCCCGATGGCCAGGCCTACAAGGCGCGCCAGGTCACGTTCCAGACCGAACTGATGGGCCAGCCCGGCATGCAGGCCGCCGGCGCCGCTGCCGGCGTCAAGGTCAGCAACATCAGCGAAGACCAGACCCCCGGCCGCCGTGTGCACGACCCCAAGCACCCGAGCGCCGATGCCGAGGGCTACGTGACCTACAGCAACGTGAACGCGGTGGAGGAGATGGTCAACATGATCTCGGCCTCGCGCTCGTACCAGAACAACATCGAAGTCATGAACACGGCCAAGACGCTGCTGCTCAAGACGCTGCAGATGGGCCAGTGACGGCCCGCTGAAACGCGATCAAAGGAAATCACATGGCCGTCTCCAACGTCCAATCCGCCTACGACAAGCTCAACGCCAAGAGCGGTGTGCAGACCGCCAATGAAGCGGGGGCTGCCGACCGCTTCCTCAAGCTGCTGGTGGCGCAGATGCAGAACCAGGACCCGCTGTCCCCGATGGACAACGCGCAGGTCACGAGCCAGATGGCGCAGATCCAGTCGGTCACCGGCATCGAGAACCTCAACAAGACGGTGCAGGGCCTGTCGGGCCAGTTCGTGCAGATGCAGGCGCTGCAGGGCGCGTCGCTGATCGGCCGCGAAGTCATCGTACCGGGCAACAAGATCGTGATCGCCAACGGCGTGGGCGAGGGTGGCTTCGAACTCAACAGTGCCGCCGACAGCGTCAAGGTCGAAGTGCTGGGCCCGAGCGGCCATGTGCTGGACACGCTCAACCTCGGCGCCCAGGCCGCCGGCGCGCACAATTTCTCGTGGAACGCCGGCAGCAACGCCACCGCCACCGGCGTGACCTTCCGCGTCACCGCCATGAGCGGCAGTACCAAGCTCGATTCGACGCCGCTGATGCACGACACCGTCTCGGCGATCAACACCTCCGGCGACAGCCTCACCCTCGAACTGAAGAACTCCGGCAACGTGGCCTACAGCCAGGTCAAGGCCTTCAACTAAGTCTCCAAGCGGACCCACACCAAGGAATAACCATGAGCTTCCAACAAGGACTTTCCGGCCTGAACGCTGCGAGCAAGAACCTCGAAGTCATCGGCAACAACGTCGCCAACGCCAACACCTTCGGTGCCAAGGCTTCGCGCGCCGAGTTCGGCGACATGTACGCCTCGGCGCTGGCCGGCAGTGGCAACGCCATCGGCATCGGCGTCAACCTGCAGGCGGTCACGCAGCAGTTCAGCCAGGGCAACATCACCACCACCGCCAACGCGCTCGACCTCGCGATCAACGGCAGCGGCTTCTTCGAAGTGCAGGTGAACGGCCAGACGCAGTACACCCGCAACGGCCAGTTCCAGATCAACAAGGACGGCTTCATCGTCACCAACCAGAACCACCAGCTGCTCGGCTACCCGGCCGACGGCCAGGGCGTGATCCAGCCCGGCGTGGCCGGCCCGCTGCAATTGCCCACCGCCGGCATCGAGCCCGAGGCCACCACCGAGATCTCGATGGAGATGAACCTCGACTCGCGCGCCGCGACCACGCTGCCCGCGGCCACGCCGATGGTCAACTTCAGCGACGCCACCACCTACAACAACGCCACCTCGCTGGTCGTCTACGACCAGCGCGGCCAGGACGTCGCGCTCACCTACTACTTCCAGAAATCGGCCACCGACACCTGGAACGTGTTCGTCACCGCCAACGGCACCTCGGTGTCGGTCGACGGCGCCGGCGACCCGGCCCCGGTCACGACCATCAGCTTCCCGACCAGCGGCGGGGCACCCACCGCACCGGTGGGCCCGGTGATCCTCGACATCCCGGCGTCGACCAACGCCGCCGGTGCGCAGACGCTGCCCATTCCCGGCATCGAGTTCGACCTGTCGGGCGCCACCCAATACGGCGCCGGCTTCGGTGTCACCAACCTCACGCAGGACGGCTATGCGCCGGGCCAGCTGTCGGGCCTGTCGATCGAGTCCGACGGCATCGTGATGGCGACCTATTCCAACGGCCAGTCCAAGCCGGCCGGCCAGATCGAGATCTCGACCTTCCGCAACACGCAGGGCCTGCGCCCGCTCGGCGGCAACCTGTGGGCACGCACCTACGAGTCGGGTGACCCGATCGTCGGCACGCCCGGCCAGGGCAACCTCGGCGTGCTGCAGGCCGGCGCACTGGAAGACTCCAACGTCGACCTCACCGCCGAGAACTTCGTGAACATGATCACCGCGCAGCGTGTGTACCAGGCCAACGCCCAGTCGATCAAGACGACCGACCAGGTCCTGCAGACCCTGGTGAACCTGCGCTAACGCAAGTAAGCCATGACGCTTAGACGAGCACGGGCCGCCGCGCCGGGCCGCCCCAAGCAAGGCCCGACCCTCTCGGAGGGTCGCTCGACGTACTCGGCGAGCGGGGAGTAGTCATATGGACCGCATGATCTATCTGTCGATGTCTGGTGCGAAGGCGATGATGCAGCGCCAGGACACGCTGGCGAACAACCTCGCCAACGCGTCGACGCCCGGCTTCCGCGCCGAGCTGCAGGCCTTCCGTGCGGTGCCGGTGCAAGGCAGCGGCGCGAGCACGCGGGTCTACGCGCTGGAGACGACCCCGGGCTTCGACGCGACCCCTGGTGTCATCACCAACACCGGCCGCCCGCTCGACGTGGCCGTCAAGGGCAACAGCTGGCTCTCGGTGCAGGCGCTCGACGGCACCGAGGCCTACACCCGCGGTGGCGCGCTCGACCTCACCTCCGAGGGCATGCTCGTCACCCGAAGCGGCCTGCCGGTGATGGGCGACGGCGGCCCGATCCAGGTGCCGGCCAACAGCGAGATCAGCATCGCGCCCGACGGCACGATCACCGCCAAGAACGGCGCCACCGGCAAGACCACCGCGGTGGGCAAGCTGAAGCTCGTGACGCCGACCGACGAGACCCCGCTCACGCGTGGCGACGACGGCCTCTTCCGCGCCGCCGACGGCGACCTCGAAGCCGATGCCACCGCCCGTGTGCAAGACGGTGCGCTCGAAGGCTCGAACGTGAGCGCGGTCGAGACCATGGTGTCGATGATCACCGCCGCGCGCCAGTTCGAGGCGCAGATGAAGATGCTGCAGACCGCTGAAGGCGACGAGAAGGCCGCAGCGCAATTGCTCTCGATGAGCTGACGTACCGAGCCAAATAAAGGAGCAATCGCCATGATGCGTTCGCTGTGGATTTCGAAGACCGGCATGGAGGCCCAGCAGACCCAGCTGGACCACATCTCCCACAACCTCGCCAACAGCGCGACCAACGGCTACAAGAAGTCGCACGCGGTGTTCGAGGACCTGATGTACCAGAACCTGCGCCAGGCCGGCGCCAACAGCAGCGAGCAGACCACGCTGCCGACCGGCCTGCAGGTGGGCCTCGGCACCCGCGCCGTGGCCAGCAGCCGCAGCTTTGCGCAAGGCAACCTGCAGCAGAGCAGCAACCCGCTCGACGTGGCGGTGCGCGGCGCCGGCTTCTTCGAAGTGCAGATGCCCGACGGCACCACCGGCTACACCCGCGACGGCTCGTTCCAGGTCAACGCCCAGGGGCAGCTCGTCACCAACAACGGGTATCTCGTGCAGCCGGGCATCACCGTGCCGCAGAACGCCTTGAGCGTGTCGATCGCGGCCGACGGCACCGTCACCGCCAGCATTCCCAACCAGACGCAACCGCAGGCCCTGGGCACGCTGCAACTCGTGAACTTCGTCAACCCGGCCGGCCTCGAGCCCAAGGGCCAGAACCTCTACACCGAGACCGCAGCCTCGGGCACGCCGACCGCCGGCACGCCGGGCCAGAACGGCCTGGGCGCCTTGCAGCAGGGTTTCGTCGAGACCTCGAACGTGAACGTCGTGGAAGAGCTGATCGGCATGATCCAGACGCAGCGCGCCTACGAGCTTCAACTCCAAGGCCATCCAGACCTCCGACCAGATGCTGCAGCGCCTGGGCCAGCTCTGATCCTCTCTTTCCTGCCTGCCATGAGATTCGCGCTGATCGCCGCCGCCTGCCTGACGCTCGCCGGCTGCGAAACCCCCTACCTGCTGCCCAAGGTCGAGGTCGCCGGCTCGGCCGCACGCCTGCGCCCGCAGCCGGTGCCCACGCCGCCGCCCAACAACGGCTCGATCTACCAGGCGGCGGCCTACCGACCGCTGTTCGAAGACCACCGCGCACGCCTGGTGGGCGACACGCTCACCGTGCAGATCGTGGAAAAAGTCGCGGCCAGCCAGAAGAGCACGAGTTCGATCGACAAGACCGGCTCCATTGGCGGCAGCGTCTCCGCGCTGCCGGGCGTGCACGCCAAGGCCTTCGCCCGCGCGGGCGTGGAGGGCGGCTCGACCAACACCTTCGAAGGCAAGGGCAGCACCGAGAACACCAACGATTTCTCCGGCGTGATCACCAGCACCGTGATCGATGTCATGCCCAACGGCCACCTCGTCATCGCCGGCGAGAAGCAGATCGGCGTCAACCAAAACGTCGACGTGCTGCGCTTCTCGGGCCAGGTGGACCCGCGCTCCATCCAGCCGGGCAATACCGTGCAGTCGGTGCAGATCGCCAACGTGCGCATCGAGCACCGGGGCCGCGGCGCCCAGGCCGACGTCAACGGAATAGGGTGGCTGGGCCGCTTCTTTTTGAACGTTATGCCGTTCTAAAGAATTCCAGAATGGTGACAGGAGCTCTGTCACCACCATGCAAACCCCCCGCGAACAACTGCTGGAAGTCTTGATCAAGGCCCTGATCGGCCTGACGGTGATCGCGGCCAGCGCGGCCTTGTGGTGGCCGGCCACGGCGCACGCCACCCGCATCAAGGAGGTCGCGTCGATCCAGGGCGTGCGCAGCAACCAGCTGGTGGGCTACGGCCTGGTCGTCGGCCTCGACGGCACCGGCGACCAGACCACCTCCGCCCCTTTCACCGCGCAGAGCCTGACCGCGATGCTGCAGCAGATGGGCGTGACCATTCCCGCCGGCACCAGCCTGCAGGTCAAGAACGTGGCCGCGGTCATGGTGACCGCGCAGCTGCCCGCCTTCGCCCAGCCCGGCCAGACGCTCGACGTGGCCGTCTCGTCGCTCGGCAACGCCAAGTCGCTGCGCGGCGGCACGCTGATCATCACGCCGCTCAAGGGTGCCGATGGCCAGATCTACGCGCTCGCGCAGGGCAACCTGATCGTCGGTGGCGCCGGTGCCTCGGCCGCCGGCTCGAAGGTGCAGATCAACCACCTGAGCGCCGGCCGCATCCCCGAAGGGGCCACGGTCGAGCGTGCGGTGCCCACGCCGCTCAACAGCGGCCGCACCCTGCAGCTCGACCTCAACGCGAGCGACTTCACCACCGCGCGTGAAGTGGCCCGCGCCATCAACGCCAAGATGGGCGACGGCACCGCGCAGGCCGTCAACGGCCGAGTGGTCAAGGTCAACATGCCCGAGTCGCAGGACCTGCGCGTGGGCTTTCTCGCCGACATCGAAAACCTGCCGCTCGAACTGGCCACGCCGTCGGCCAAGATCGTGATCAACGCCCGCACCGGCTCGGTGGTGATGAACCAGGCGGTGTCGCTCGGCGCCTGCGCGGTGGCGCACGGCAACCTGTCGGTCACCATCAACACCACGCCGGTGGTGAGCCAGCCGGCCCCGTTCTCGAAGGGTGAGACGGTGAGGGCCGAGAAGGCCGAGATCACCATCAAGCAGGAGCCCGGCTCACTGATCCAGATGCCGGCAAGCGCCAAGCTCGCCGACGTGGTGAAGGCGCTCAGCGCGCTCGGTGCCACGCCGCAGGACCTGCTGGCGATCCTCCAGGCGATGAAGAGCGCAGGGGCCTTGCAGGCCGAGATCGAGGTGATCTGATGGGCGTCAACAACAACCTCCAGATCGGCGATGCCCGCGGCATTGCCAACCTGCGCAACACCGCGAACACCGACCCCAAGGCGGCGATCCGTGAAGCGGCCAAGCAGTTCGAAGGCATCTTCATGCAGCAGCTCATGAAGAGCATGCGCGATGCACAGGTCGGCTCGGGGATGCTCGAAAACTCCGGCACCAAGCTCGGCACCGAAATGCTCGACCAGCAGTTCGCCACCCAGATGACCGGTCTGCGCGGCGGTCTGTCGGAGGTGATCGCGCGGCAACTGGAGCGCCAGCTCGGCGACCCGCTCGCCAACATTGCCGCCGATGCGGCCAAGGCGTCCGTCGAGCGCATCAACAACGCCAAAGACGACGCGAGGGAGCCGGTGGCGCCGACCCCCGCCAGGCTCGAAGGCCTGCAGGGCAAGGAGCGCCAGATGGGCTTCCTGCGCCTGCATGGCGATGCGGCCAAGGCCGCCGAAGCGGCCACCGGGATTCCGGCCAACTTCATGGTCGCGCAGGCGGCGCACGAGTCGGGCTGGGGTCGCCACGAGATCAAGCACCGCGACGGCTCCACCTCGTTCAACGTGTTCGGCATCAAGGCCGGTCCGAACTGGAAGGGCCCGGTCGCCGAGGTCACGACCACCGAATACATCAACGGCCAGCCGCACAAGGTGAAGGCGAAGTTCCGTGCTTACGGCAGCTACGAAGAGGCCTTCACCGACTACGCGAAGCTGATGAAGAACAACCCGCGCTACTCGAAGGTGGTGGACAACGCTTCATCGGCCCACGGCTTTGCCCAGGGCTTGCAGAAGGCCGGCTACGCCACCGACCCCGCGTACGCCGACAAGCTCACGCGAATGATCAACACCACGCTGCGCCTGCAGCGTGCCATGGCCTGAAGGAGACGAGGACATGGGCGCTTCCACCTTGATGGGCATCGGCACCCGTGCGATGGCGGCGAACTTTGCGTCGCTGCAGACCGTCGGCAACAACATCGCCAACGCCAACACGCAGGGCTACTCGCGCCAGGAAGTCCAGCTCGAGACGGCCAAGGGTCAGTACACCGGTGCGGGCTTCTTCGGCCAGGGTGTGAACGTGGCCACGGTGACACGCTCGTACGACCGCTTCCTCACCACGCAGGCCGCCAACACCAACTCGCTTGCCGAGGCCGACCAGGCCCGGCTCGACCAGCTCACGCAGCTGGAGAACGTGCTGCCGCTCGGCGAATCGGGCATCGGCCATGCCGCGCGCCAGGTGCTCGATGCCTTCGTCGACGTGGCCAACAATCCGCAGGACTCCTCGGCGCGCCAGGTGGTCGTGACGCGTGCACGCGAACTCGCGGCCCGTTTCCAGTCGGCCGGCGAGCAGCTCAACACGCTGCAGGGCGGCGTGTCGCAGGACCTGCGCTCTGACATCGACACCGTCAACTCGCTGGCCCGCCAGGTGGCCGACCTCAACCGCCAGATCTCCGCCCTGAATGGCGCCGGTCATGCCCCGAACGACCTGCTCGACCAGCGCGACCAGCTGGTGAGCCAGATCAGCGGCTACATCAACGTGACCACCATCGAGGCCAGCGACGGCTCGGTGGGCCTCTTCATCGGCGGCGGCCAGTCGCTGGTGCTCGGCAGCTCCACCAACGCTCTTGTCGCCGCAGCCGACCAGTTCGACCCCGCCAAGACCCAGCTCGCGCTGCAGGAAGGCGGCATTGCCCGCCTGGTGCCCAACAACGCGATCGCCGGCGGCCGCATCGCCGGCCTCATCCGCTTCCAGAACGAAGACCTCACCGCGGCGCGCAACCTGCTCGGCCAGCTGGCCGTGGCGGTGAGCGGTGCGATCAACCAGCAGCAGGCACTCGGCCTCGACGGCGGCCAGCCGGCACGCCCCGGTGACCCGCTGTTCTCCGTCGGCACGCCGCGCACGCTGCCGTCGACCGAAAACGCGGGCGACGCGACCTTCAGCCTGACGGTGAGCGATTTCACCCACGTGCAGGCGAGCGACTACGAGCTGCGCTTCGACGGCACCAACTACGCGCTCACCCGCCTGTCCGACGGCAGTGCCGTGCAGGGCAGCCCGTTCGACGCCGCCACGCTGGCGGCCGGCGTGCAGGTCGAAGGCTTGACGCTGCAGATGACCGCCGGCACCGCCGCCGCAGGCGACCGCTTCCTGCTGCAGGCCGTGGGGCAGGCCGCGCCCGACATGCGCTCGGTGATGAGCGACCCGCGCGGCATCGCCGCCGCCGCCGCCGTGACCAGCAGCTTCTCGGTCAACAACACCGGCACCGCGCGCATGGCCTCGCTCGGCGTGGTGGATGCCGCGGCCTACGACGCGACGCAGTCGGTGCGCATCACCTTCAACAACGACACCGGCGACTACAACTACGACATGCTCGATGCGAGCAACACCGTGGTGTCGAGCGGCACCGGCACCTGGACGGCCGGGAACCCCATCCTGCTCAACGGCTTCTCGCTTTCGCTGAGCGGCGTGCCGCGCAACGGCGACGTGATCGACGTCGCCCCGACCACCGCGCCGGCCGCCAACAACGGCAACGCCAATGCCTTCGTCGCGCTCGGCAGCTCGCCCTTCATCGGCGCCCAGACGGTCGGCGGCACGCTGGTGCCGGGGCGCAACATCACCGATGCGTATGCGAGTGCGCTGTCCGACATCGGCGTGCGCGTGCAGAGCGCACGTTCGTCGGCCGGCATCTCCGCCACCGTGGCGCAGACCGCCGAGGCGGCGCGTGCCAACAAGGCGGGCGTCAACCTCGACGAAGAAGCGGCCCGCCTGATCCAGTTCCAGCAGAGCTACCAGGCTGCTGCCAAGATGCTGCAGGTGGCCACGTCCGTCTTCGACACGCTGCTCGAAATGACGGGCGGCTGATCTCCCTGACCCATTGACCGACCGATCGACGATTTGACCGAGGCACCCTCACCATGCGCGTCAGCACCGCCAACTCCTTCGATGCGTCCGTCGAGTCGCTGATCAAGCGCCAGACGCAGCTCGCCACGGCGCAAGAGCAGCTCACCACCGGCAAGCGCGTCAACCGCGCGAGCGACGATCCGGCCGCCGCAGCCCGCGCCGAGCGGGCGCTCGCCGCCGAGGTGCACACCGATGCGATGCAGCGTGCGGTGAACGCCAGCCAGAACGCGATGACGCTGTCGGAGGGGGCGCTCGCCGATGCGAGCGACCTGCTGCAGCAGATCCGCGAAGCGATGGTGGCCGCCGGCAACGGCAGCTACAGCGACCAGGAGCGCCGCGTGCAGGCCGACAAGATCGCCGGCCTGCGCAACCAGCTGCTGGCCGTCGCCAACCGGCAGGACGGCGCGGGCGCCTACCTCTTCGGTGGCCAGTCGCCCGACCATGCCCCCTTTCTCGATGCCGCCGGCGGCGTGACCTTCCAGGGCACCTCCGGCCAGGTCGATGCGGCCTCCGACGACCCGTTGCCGCTGAGTGTGGACGGCCGCGCCGCCTGGGTGAGCGGGCGCACCGGCAACGGTGTCTTCAGCACCGCGCCGGCCGCGGCCAACACCGGCCAGTCGTGGATCGACGCCGGCCGCGTCACCGACCCGAGCCAGCTCACCGGCGACAGCTACAGCATCGTCTTCGCCGACAGCGGCGGTGGTGTGATGACGTATTCGATCCTGCAGAACGGCGCGCCCACGGCGGTGGCCGGCGTGCCCTATGTGTCGGGCCGCGCGATCGAGATCGACGGCCTGTCGGCCACCATCACCGGCACGCCGGCCGACACCGACACCTTCGACCTGGCGCCGTCGACCTCCGACCTCAACATCTTCAATGCGATCGACCAGGCGGTGACGGCGCTCAACACGCCGCTGCGCACGCCATCGCAGATCGCCCAGACCAACTCGACCTACCTCGCCGCCGTGGACTCGGCGATGGCACAGATGCAATCGGTGCGCGCGCAGGTGGGCGAGACGCTGAGCCGTATCGACAGCGCCACCGGCCGGCTCGACGATCTGCGACTTGCTGCACAGACCGACCGCACGAATGCCGAAGGGCTTGACATGGTGAGGGCGATTTCCGACTTCCAGAACAAGCAAACGGGCTACGATGCGGCGCTCAAGAGCTACTCGCTGGTGCAGAAGATGTCGCTCTTCAACTACATCACCTGATCGCAGGACAGCCGCGTGAACGACACCACCATCCTGGGCCAGGTGGCCCTCGGCTACTCCCCCTTCATCGACCGCAGCCGCGCCGTCTCGGCCACGCGCCTGACGGTGGTGCCGCTGAAGCCCGATGTGACGCCCGACGTGGCGCAACTGCTGCACGCCGTGGGCGGCGTGTGGCCAGCCGACGGTGGCAAGGCTGCGCTCAACGTGGTGAGCGAGAGCCTGCTGCAGGACCTGCTGCGCGCCTCGCCCTCGCCCAACCTGATGGTCGAGGTGCCCGCCTTCATGGCCGTCGACCCGGCCAACATCGTGTCGCTGCAGAACCTGCACGCCGCCGGCACCACCTTGCTCATCAAGGGCCGCCCACTGTCGGAGCTGCCGCGCGAGGTGCTGCCGTGCTTCACCTATTCGATCATCGACCTGGCCGATGACCGCCGCATCAACGAAGCCGGCGCCACCCCGCCGGCCGGCGTGATCCGCAACATTCCCCACGTGCAGTCCGGCGTGCGCACGCTCGCCGAGATGGAAGCGAGCTTCACGCGTGGTGCGGCCGCGGTGCTGGGCTGGCCGATCGACGATGCGATCGAGCAGGCGCAGGCCAAGAGCGGCGGCAAGCAGCCTCAGACCGAGATGCAGGTGATCGTCGAGCTGATCCAGCGCGTCGACAAGCAGGAGCCGATCGAGAAGCTCGAAGGCACGCTGAAGCGCGATCCGTCGCTCGCGTTCAAGCTGATGCGCTACATCAACTCGCCGGCGTTCGGCCTGCGGGTGGAGATCAGCTCGTTCCGCCACGCGATCATGATGCTCGGCTACCAGCGGCTCAAGCGCTGGCTGGCGCTCCTGCTTGCGACGGCGGGCAAGGACTCGAACATGAAGCCCGTCATGTTTGCCGCGGTGCGCCGCGGCTTGCTGATGGAAGAGCTGGTGCGCTCC
Source organism: Rhizobacter sp. J219 (assembly GCF_024700055.1). GTDB lineage: Bacteria > Pseudomonadota > Gammaproteobacteria > Burkholderiales > Burkholderiaceae_C > Rhizobacter. The sequence goes on along the minus strand of NZ_JAJOND010000001.1, from coordinate 2,320,858 downwards.
TCGGGTGACGAAGAGATGCGCAACGAGATGTTCATCTGCGGCGTGTTTTCTCTGCTCGACCGGATGTTCAAGCAGCCGTTTTCGGAACTGCTGAAGACGATCCCTGTCCCGGAGCGGGTGTACCAGGCGCTGGTCGACAGCTCGGGGCCGTATCAGCCCTACTTTGCGCTGGTGCAGGCGGTGGAGAACGAGTCGCTGTACGACTTCCGCGCGTCGGCGGAGACGTTGATGCTCAGTGTGTCTGAGATCAATCGGTGTGTGTTGTCGGCGTTGACGGCGGCTTCGCAGGTCGAATAGTTCTGCACTGCGTGGCGGCTTGCCGGGAATTCGCCCCGGCGGGCGAGTCACTTTCTTTTGCTTCGCCAAAAGAAAGTAACCAAAGAAAAGGCGACCCCGTTCGCCGGTCCGCCTGGGGCGGACTGCTCTGCGCTGCTCGGTCTTGGGGTGTCGCGCAGAACTCGCTACGCGGCCTGCGGCCGCTGCGCTCAGACAGCTGCGCGAAGTCAGTTCACGAAGCGTGCTGACGCACGCCACCCCAAGCCCTGCGCTGCTCGACGGCTCTCAAGGGCCCCGGGATACCGCCGCCCGCTTCGCGGGCATCACACTCTCGACTCGCTTCGCCTCGTGCTTGGTTGCTTAGCGACCTGAGAGGCGATGCGCAGCGAGCCGAGCGGCTCGGTGGTCCAGCATGTGTGCGGAGGTCCGATGGAGACAGGTGCCCCATCGGCCGAGGCCTGTAGCCATACGGCACGGCCAAATGAAGAGCGCCTTTGCTTTGGTTACTTTCATTTGGCGCGACAAATGTTCGCGCAGCGGGGTTCGCTCACTTCGCGCAGCGAAGTTATGCGAACACCAAAGTGACTCGCCCGCCGGGGCGAGACCCGGCAAGCCGCCACGCAGTAAAAAAACCCTGCGTAAACTCCATCGCCATGTTCGATCCCAAGGCCCTGCGTCTCTTCCTGGACTCCCTGTCCGACGCAGTCCTCGTCTTCGACCGCAGCGCCCGCATCTACCACGCCAATGCCGCATCTCAGCGGTGGCTGCACACCACGCAAGGCGCTTCGCTTCAAGCCCTGCAGCCGCAACTCGGCGAGCCCCTGGTCCAGGCCATCCTGCAGGTGCTGAGCAAGGGCGTGCCGCGCCTCAACGCGCCGCCACCCACCTTCCCCGACAGCCTCACGCTCGCCGACGGCACACGCTGCAGCGTGTCGCTCACGCCGCTCGAAGGCGAGCGTTGGGCGCTGCGACTGGCGCGTGAAGCGGCGGGCACGGCGCAGACCTCGTCGTTGCCGCACGAGCTGATGCGGCTCTTCTGGGAATCGCCGTTTCCGGCCTGTGTGCAAGACAGCGATCACCGCCTGGTGCAGGTCAACCAGGCGTTTGCCGACTTCACCGGCTTCGCGACCGAGCAGCTGATCGGCCGCGACCCGATCGAGTTGCAGCCGCTGGAAGACCGTGAGATGAACCTCGCCTACCGTGCGCAGACCGGCGCGGTGTCGCAGGTGGGCCAGCCGGCGAGGCTGATCGAGCGTCGCCTCGTGCACGCCGACGGGCGCGAGCGCTGGTACCGCGCCACCTGGCGCAAGTGGGTCGACGACGACGGCCGTGCGCGCTATCTCTCCATCCTGCAGGACAGCACCGCCGAACACGTGGCGCGGGAGCGGGCCGACCGCACGAGCCGCGAGACTCGACGACTGGTTCGACCTGAGCCCGGTGGGCATGGTCCTGTTCGACGAACAAGGCCTGCTGGTGCGCACCAACCCGGCGTTCGAGGCGCTGGCGGGGCAGGTGCCGGTGCTGATGTCGGAAGCCGAGCCCGGCGTGCAGGCGCTGCTGTGCTGGGAGGACGGGCGGCCCGTCGCTTCGCTTCAGCCCGGGGCCCCGCCGTTCGAGTCGGAGGCCTGGGTGACGCAGCCCGACGGCAGCGCGCGCCGGCTGCGTTCGGCCCTGCGCTGCTATCGCACGGCGAGCGGCCAGCTGCGCTACATGGCGGTGGTCGAGGACCGCAGCGCCGAAGAGGAACGCGACCTCGCGCAGATGCAGATCGGCGCTCTGATGGACACCGCCGGCGTGGGCCTCGCGACCTTCCAGGAGTCCGGCGGCTGGGTGCAGCACGGCAGCGCCTTGCCGCCTTCGGGCGGGGGCGACGCGGGTGCGGCGGCGGCGCTGCAGTCGATCCGCCGCGAGGTGGTGCTGCCCGATTCGCTGCCCGAGTACGAGCGGCTGCAGCAGGCGCTGCGCCACGGCCAGCGCACCGAGGTGCGCTATGCGATCCGCCACCCCGAGCTGGGCCAGCGCTGGCTGCAGACGCGGGTGGAGCCGGCCACGCTGGCCTCGGGCAAACGCACCACGTCGGTGGTGACGCTCGACGTGACCGAACAGCACCAGTCGCAGCAACGCAGCGACACGCTGCTGCGCGAGATGACCACCATCCTCGAGAACACCACCGCCGGCATGGCCTATCTGCGCAGCGGCGTGCTGGTGCGTTGCAACAGCCGCTTCGAGGCCTTGCTCGGCGTGCATGCGGGGCAGGTGGTGGGCTGCGGGCTGACGGAGCTCTTTGCGAGCCAGCCCGACGCCCCCCAGCTCGTGCGCGAGATCGAAGCGGCGCTGGCGGCCGACACGGTGTACGAGGCCGAGCTGTCGTTCCAGCTGCCGGGGCAGGCCACGCAGTGGTGTGCGCTGACGGTGCGCCGCGCCGGCCCGGCGGGCGATGCGTCGGAGGCGATTGCCGTGCTGTCGGACATCACGCGGCTCAAGGCGCAGCAGATGGAGCTGGAGGCGCTGGCGCGCGACCGCGAGCTGATGTTCAGCCTGTCGGAAGTGGGCATTGCGTTCATCCGCAACGACCGTGTGCAGCGGGCCAACCAGGCCATGAGCGAACTCACCGGCTACGAGCCGGGTGTGATGAATGGGCTTGCGACCTCCGTGTTGTACGCGAATGAGGCCGAGTACCTGCGCCTGCGCGCCGTCACGCGCGAGTCGATGCGGCTGCACGGCAACTGGCTGGCCGAGCGCCAGCTGCGCCGGCGCGACGGCAGCCTGATCTGGGTGCAGGTGAGCACGCGGCCGGTCAACGTGAACGATCTCGACGACGGGCTGATCGCGTCCTATGTGAATGTCGATGACCGGCACCGCGCGCAGCAGGCGGTGGCGCTGCAGGCCGAACGCACACGCGCCATTCTCGACTCGGTGCTGGTGGGCATCGTCACCGTCGGGCCGGGCGGCATCGAGTGGATGAACCGCTCGGCGCGGCGCATGTTCGGGGGCGACCTGGCCGACTTCATCGGCCAGGCGATGAGCACCGTGGCGACGCCCGGCGAGGATCATCCGTTCCGCCAGACCCGCTACCTCGACGATCTCGTCGAGGGGCAGGCCGAGACCTTCGAGTGCAAGGTCAAGGCGCGCGACGGGCGCGAGTTCTGGGTCGTCGGCAACGCGGTCGTGACCGGGCGCGAATCCACCGGCCGACAGCTCACGTATGCACTGCTCGACATCGAGCGCCGCCGCCAGGCCGAGGCGCGCACGGCGGAGGTGCAGGCCTCGCTGCAGCGGGTGATCGAGGCGGCGCCGCTTGCCATCTCGCTCTTCGATGCGCAGACGCTGCGCATCGTGCAGGTGAACCAGACCGCTGCCATGAGCATCGGCCTCGCGCCGGACCAGCTCGTCGGCCGCACGCCGGAAGAGTTGTTCGAGCCGGCCGTGGCGGAGCGCTACCGTGCCGACATGACGCACGCGCTCACCGCAGGGGCGGTGACGCAACGTGAGTACCGCATCGAGACCGACGGCGAGGCACGGCTGTGGGACGCACGCTACCTGCCGATGTCGGCCGCCAATGCACCCCCTGACCAGCTGCTGCTGGTGGCGACTGACGTGACCGAGCAGCGCGCCGCGCAGGAAGCGCGCTTCGAAGCCGCCATCGCGCAGCGCGAGATGCTGGTGAAGGAGGTGCACCACCGCATCAAGAACAACCTGCAGGGCGTGGCCGGCCTCCTGCAGCAGATCGGCGCGCGCAAGCCCGAGGTGGCGCCTTTCATCGCCGAGGTGGTGGGGCAGGTGCAGGCGATCGCGCAGGTCTACGGCCTGCAGGTCGGTGTGACCGGGCCGCTGCGCGTGAAGAGCGTGCTGGAGGCCATCACCGGCTCGGTGCAGCGCACCTTCGGGCGCTCGATCCGCCTCACGGTGGAAGGCCCGGCGCACCTCTGGGCGTTGCCCGAGGCGGAAAGCATCCCGATCGCGCTCACGATCAACGAGCTGCTGACCAACGCGGTGAAGCACAGCAACGCGGTGGCCGACCCGTCGGCGGTGCATTGCAGCCTGCACTGCAGCGAAGGCGACGTGCGCATCGGCATTGCCAACCGCGGGCAGCTTCCGGCCGGCTTCAACCTCGCGCGCTACCCGGGCGGTGTGTCGGGCCTCGGCCTCGTGCGGGCGCTTCTGCCGCGGCGTAGCGCGAGCCTCGACGTCGACCAGCAAGGCGACGACGTGGTGGCCACCATCACGCTCGTGCCGCCGGGCGTGTCGCGCCTCGCGGCGGTCTGAGCACTCGCTTACGTTCGGCTGCTTACACCGCGCACCCCGCGGCGCAGGCCTTTCAGCCACAATCGGCGCCAGTCGCTTGGGGCTTGGCGTGACAGCAATAAAAGGAAAGATTCTCGTGGTCGACGACGACCGGCTCGTGCTGGCGACGCTGACCCACGGCCTCGCGGAAGCAGGCTACGAGATCATCGACGCCGACAACGGCGACGATGCGAGCCTCCTCGCACGCGAGCACCGCCCCGATCTCGCGCTGCTCGACATCCGCATGGAAGGCAAGAGCGGCTTCGACGTGGCGGCCTACCTGCGCGAGTACTGCCAGATCCCGTTCATGTTCCTCTCGGCCTTCTCCGACGAGCAGACGGTCGCGCAGGTGAAGGCGCTCGGCGCGGTGGCCTACCTCGTGAAGCCCCTCGACATCCACCAGATCGTGCCGGCCGTCGAGGCGGCGTTCCACCAGCTGACCAAGCGGCCGCTCGACGGGCCCGCGGGCCACAAGTCGCAGGCCGACGAGGCCTTGTCGCAGCCGGTGGCGATGGCGGTGGGCGTGCTGATGCACCGCTACTCGCTGCCGCGTGGGGCCGCATTGGAGCGGCTGCAGAAACTCGCGGCCAGCGAGTCGCGCCCGCTGCACGTGCAGGCCGAGCGCCTGCTCGATGCGGTGGAGTTGCTGTCGAAGCCCAGCGAGGCCTGAGTGCTCAAGCAACGCCCGCGGATCCGGCTCTGCCGGTCCGCTGGGTGGCGCCCCTTGGGGGCAGGAGCGAAGCGACTGGGGGGCTAACTTCCCAGCCAGAACACGAACCGCGCGCCGCGGTCGACTTCGCCTTCGGCCCAGATGTCGCCCCCGTGCCGGCGCATGATGCGCCGCACCGACGCAAGGCCCACCCCCGTGCCCTGAAAGTCGGTGGCGCTGTGCAGCCGCTGGAACACACCGAACAGGCGGTCGGCGAAGCGCATGTCGAAGCCCGCGCCGTTGTCGCGTATCGCAAACGCGGGGTGTCCCTCGTGTTCGGTGCGCTCGACCCAGATGCGCGGCTCGCGGCATTTGGCGGTGTACTTCCACGCGTTGCCCAGCAGGTTTTCGAGCGCTACGCGCAGGAGCGTCGCATCGCCCTGCACCTGCAGGTCGGGCTCGACGATCACCGTCACCTGCCGCTCGGGCGACTGGCGGCGCAGGTCGTCGACGATGTAGCCGATGAGCTGCGACAGGTTGACCGGCTGGCGCGTCAGCGGCCGCGTCGACAGCTGCGACAGTGCGAGCAGCGCGTCGATCATGCTGTTCATGCGCGCGGCGGCACCGAGCACGCGGTCGAGGTGATCGTTGCCGATGCGGTCGAGCAGGCGGCCGTAGTCTTCCTTCAGGATCTTGGTGAAGCCTTCGACCACGCGGATGGGCGCACGCAGGTCGTGCGAGACGGTGTAGCTGAAGGATTCCTGGTCCTGCAGGTCTTGCGGGCTCGGGCCGGTCGGCGCTGAAGCCGCGACCGCTTCGCTGGCGGTGCCCACGTGGCCGGCGTAGTGGCCATCGGCGTCGAGCACCGGGGCACCGCGCAGCAGCAGGCCGGGGTGGCCGGCGAGCGTGGCCGCCACGCCGTCGAAGGCGGCATGTGACAGCAGGCGCGGCTTCAGGCTGCCATCGTTGGACTGGAACACGTCCCACAGCAGCGGGTGGCTTTCCAGGTCTTTCATCACCGGTGGCCAGTCGGTCGCCAGCGCCGATGACGGCGGGCGCAGCAGCGTCACGCGGTGCTGCAGGTCGGTGCGCCAGTGCCAGTGGCCGAGCGACTGGATGAGGGCATGTTCGCGGGCGCGGGCCGCCTGCAGTTCGCGTTCGAGCTGGCGTTGCCGCTGCTGCCCCTTGACCGACCAGCCCACGGCGGCGGCCGCGGCCACCAGGGCGAGCAAGGCCAACACGCTGAGCAGCACAGACGTCATCGCAAAGATTGTAAGGACTGACCCTTCGGCCGGACTCGGTGTGAACACGGCCCTGCACCGGGTTCAAGTCGACTCGTGGGATGCCGAAAACACGTCCATCCCCGAACAGGTTTTCCAACGTCCCGCTCGCCCTCACCATGCCCCCGCTGAACGCTCGTTGGTTGTTGTTGGGCCTGGCCGCGTTTGCAGCTGGTGTTTCGCTGGTCGAAGCGGCCGAGCTGGCGCGCTGGTTCGCGCTTTTCTCGGTGGCGTCGCTCGGCGCGGCGATGCTCTTGCCGCGCATGCAGGTGGGCTCGGCCGAGGCTCGCCCCGAACAGGTGAGCCGCGACAGCACCTTTGCACCGACGACCCTGCAGCCCGAGATCGACCTCGGGCGTGACTACTTTCACACTCTGATCGAAAACCTGCCGGCGAGCCTTTATGTGTTCAGCGTCGACGCCGATCGGCGCGTGCTCAACATCAACACCCATGCCGAGCGGGAATTCGGCGTTTCCCGCAGCCAGGTGGTGGGCAAGACGCTGAGAGAAGCCCTGGGCCGGCGGGTGGCCACGCTGGCCGAACCGGCGATGGCCGAGGCGCTCGCGCGTGAGGGTGCGGTGGAGCACTCCTTCGTGCTCACCGCCAAGAAAGGCAGCGCGCAGGGCCGGCAGGTGGTGGGAGCACGCTACTTCGCCCTGCGCGACGCGCAGGGCCAGCCGACGCTCCTGATTGCGCTGGCACGCGACGTGACGCAGGCCCGCGAGGCCGAGGCCGAGCTGCAGCGGGCGCGCGATGCCGCCGAGCACGCAAGCCAGGCCAAGAGCCAGTTCCTGGCCAGCATGAGCCACGAGATCCGCACGCCGATGAACGGCATCCTCGGCATGACCGAGCTGCTGCTGGGCACGAGCCTGTCGGACAAGCAGCGCCGCTTCGTGCAGTCGGTGTACCGCTCGGGCGAGTCCTTGCTGGAGATCATCAACGACATCCTCGACTTCTCGAAGATCGAGGCCGGCAAGCTTGAGCTGGCCGAGATCGACTTCTCGCTGCGCGGCGTGGTCGAGGACACGCTGGAGCTGCTGGCGCCGCGCGCCCACGAGAAGGGCCTGGAGCTGAGCTTCCGCGAGGAGCCGGGCCTGCCGCAGGTGGTCAGGGGCGACCCGCTGCGGCTGCGCCAGATCCTCACCAACCTGGTGGCGAATGCGATCAAGTTCACCGAGCACGGCGAGGTGGTGGTGACGCTCAACGTCGCACCCGGCCAGCCGCCGGGGCGGCTCGTCTTCGGCGTGCACGACACCGGCATCGGCATCGAGGCCGAGGCCATCCCCAAGCTCTTCAACGCCTTCACCCAGGGCAGCGTGGGCATGGCGCGCCGCTACGGCGGCACGGGTCTGGGCCTGTCGATCTCTCGCCAGCTGGTCGAGCTGATGGGCGGCCAGATCGAGGTGCGCAGCCAGCCCGGGCTGGGTTCGCACTTCACCTTCGTGCTGCCCTTGCCCGAGGTGCACGCCGACCCGGCCTCGCTCGGCCAGGACCTGCTCACCATGCCGCGCATGCGCATCCTCGTGGTCGAAGACAACGAGACCAACCGCATCGTGCTCGACAACATGCTCAGCGCCTGGGGCATGGAGGTGGTGCTGGCCGAAGATGGCCGCCGGGGGCTCGACATCCTGCAGGGCAAGGCTGGTGTCGACCCGCACTTCGACCTGGCGCTGGTCGACATGCAGATGCCACGGCTCGACGGCATGGGCATGGCGCTGGCGCTGCAGGCCTCGGGTCTTCACCCGAACATGAAGATGGTCATGCTGTCGTCGGTGTCTACCCCCGACGATGTGCGGGCTGCCCACCAGGCGGGTTTTCACCGATTCGTGCCCAAGCCCGTGCGCAAGGCCGAGCTCCGGCAGGCCATTCTGGGGATTTCTGCCACGATTTCAGACGTCGACCGATTGACGCCGCGGTTGAACGCCCACATCCTTGTCGTGGAAGACAATGTGGTGAACCAGGAAGTGATCGGGCAGATGCTGCGTTCACTCGGGTGCCGGGTGCAATTGAGTTCCGGTGCCCTCTCCGGCCTGCGCGCAATGTGCGAAAAGCAGTTCGACCTGGTGCTGATGGACATCCAGATGCCGGGCATGGACGGCGTGGAGGCGCTCAACTGGTTCCGGCGCGGGACGGCCGGGCGATTCAATTTCCTCACCTCAGCGGATACTCCGATCATTGCGGTCACGGCCAATGCCCTGGGCGGCGACGAAGAGCGCTTCCTGGGTCTTGGCTTCGATGACTATCTGTCCAAACCCTTTCGCCAGAGCCAACTGCTTGCCATGTTGACCCGACACCTGCGCCTCGCGGCGCCTGCTGGAACCAGCGACGGCGGCATGCCTGCCCCGGCGGCCCCTGCCGGCGCAGCGGCAAGCGACGGCGGCGTGCTCGATGCCCAGGCGCTGGAGCGCCTCCGCGAGCTCGACCCGAGCGGCGAGAACCACCTGATGGAGCGTGTGGTCAGCGCCTTCGACAGTTCGGTCGGCCGCCTCATGCCGCAGCTCGAAGACGCCCTCAACAGCTTGGAACTGGGGGGTATCCGCCACGTGGCCCACACCCTGAAGTCGTCGTCCGCTAGCATCGGTGCGATGAAGCTGTCCAGAATGTGCGCGGACCTCGAAGCGCGCGCCCGCAACGAACAAGCCGACGGCATGGCCGAGCGCATCGCGCTGCTGCAGACCGAAGTCGAGATCGTGCGTGTCGCGCTCAAGCGTGTGCTCGGGTCCTGACCTCCATGACCACCGTGCCCAGCTCCGCCCTGGCTGACGACGACATGCTCGTCCAGCCCAAGGTGCTGCTGGTCGACGACGACGAAGTCAACCTCCTGCTGACCGCCATCGCCCTGCGAGAGCGCGGCTTTTCCATCACCGAGGCCACGAGCGGCGAGCGTGCCATCCAGCTGCTGGCCGACTGGCTGCCCGACGTGGTGGTGCTCGACGCCCTGATGCCCGGGCTCGACGGCTTCCAGACCTGCGCCGAGCTGCGCAACCTGCCGGGCTTCGAATCGCTGCCGGTGCTCATGCTCACCGGCCTCGACGACGACGCCTCCATCACCCGTGCCTACGAAGCGGGTGCCACCGACTTCTTCGTCAAGTCCACCCAGTGGAGCCTGCTCGCGGGCCGCCTTCGTTACCTGCTGCGCTCGTCGCGCACGCGCCTGGAGCTGGAGCGATCAAAGGCCAAGCTGGCCCGCGCGCAAGACCTGGCGCGCATGGGCAGCTTCGACTGGCGCGTGGGGCAGGGCAGCCCGGTGTTCTCGATCGAAGGCCTGCGCGTCTTCGGCATGGGGCCGGGCGACAAGGTGAGCATGCGTGGTCTGCTGCGCATGATCCCGACCGAGAACCGCGAAGGCTTCATGCTGGTGCTGCACGACGTCTTCCGCCACAGCTCGGTGCTGGCCACCGACCTGCCGGTGGTGCTGCCCGACGGGCGGCAGCAGCGCATCATCCACGTCGAGGCCGAGCCCGAGTTCAACGAGCACGGCAACCTGTCGGGCTACACCGGCATCGTGCAGGACGTGACCGACCGGCGCATGGCCGAAGACAAGATCCGGCACCTGGCGAACTTCGACGCGCTCACCGGCCTGCCCAACCGCCGCCAGCTGATCTGGCGCGCAGAACGCGCCCTCGAACACGCCCGCCGCCTCAACCACCCGGTCGCGCTGCTGCTGATTGACCTTGACCGCTTCAAGGTCATTAACGACACGCTGGGCCACGGCGCGGGCGACGAGCTGCTGATGGAAGTCTCGCGCCGGCTGCGCTCGTGCGTGCGCCACTCCGACCAGGTGATGGAAACTTCGGTCGAGTCGATGGGCTCACGCTCGCACCGTTCGCTCGAAGCCGTGGGCCGCCTGGGCGGCGATGAATTCGTGGCGCTCTTGCCCGAGGTGTCGGACGAAGCCGACGCCGAGCGCGTGGCCGACCGCATCCTCGACGTGATGCGCGAGCCGATCTTCGTGGGCGGGCAGGAATGCTTCGTCACCGCCTCGGTGGGCATTGCGATGTTCCCGCGCGATGGTGCGACGGTCGCCGACCTGATGCGCAATTCCGACGTGGCCATGTACTCGGTCAAGGCGCAGGGCCGCAACGCGGCGCTGCTGTACCGGCCGGCGCTCGCCGGCAAAGGCCGAGAAAAGCTCGAACTCGAAAGCGCGCTGCACAAGGCCATCGAGCGCAACGAACTCGTGCTGCACTACCAGCCCAAGGTCGACGTGCGTGGCGCCAAGATGGTGGGCGTGGAAGCGCTGATGCGCTGGCAGCGCGGCAGCATGCTGGTGCCCCCGGGTGACTTCATCCCGCTGGCCGAAGAAACCGGTCTCATCATCCCGCTCAGCGAGTGGGCGATCCGCGAGGCGGCGCGCCAGGCGCGGCTGTGGCAAGACAGTTTTGGCTTCGCCGATTCCATCGCGGTCAACCTGCCGAATCGCCTCTTCGAGCGCACCGACCTCGTCGAACACATCCACCAGGCCGTCACCAGCTACGGCGTGCCGCACCACGCCATCGAGCTTGAGATCACCGAGACGGGCCTGATGAAGGACCTGCAGAACGTGATCCCGTCGCTGCACCGGCTCAACGAGATCGGCGTCGAGATCTCCATCGACGACTTCGGTACCGGTTATTCGTCGCTGGCCTACCTGACCACGCTGCCGATCAGCGAGTTGAAGATCGACCGCTCCTTCGTGCGCGACCTCGGCATGACGCCGCAGATCTCGGCCGTCGTCACCGCCATCATCGCGCTCGCCCGCTCGCTCGGCCTGCGGGTGATCGCCGAGGGCGTGGAAAACATGCGCCAGATGGAAGTGCTGCACCGCGCCGGCTGCGTGGTGATGCAGGGTTTCCTCTTCAGCAAGGCCCAGCCGCCCGACGTGCTGGAGCAGTGGCTCGAGCAGACCGTGCTGCCGCGCAAGGCGCCGTGGATCGTCAATGCCGACGAGGCCACCGCGGCCGAGACGCTGCGAGCGGCGATCGAGGCGCGCTCGCGCTTCGGCACCCCGCAGGGCGGCGTCTGATCGTCTTTCCTTCCGTTTCATGGACATGACCAATCCGCCGCGTGCCGAAGCCGTGCCGGCAGCGCTGGCCAAGGCCGCGCTGCGCCGCCTGGTGATGGACAAGCAAGAGCCCACGCCCGAGAACTACGCGCGGGCCTATCACCAGGAAGCCGGCACCACACCCGCTGCCGCCGCAGGCTCGATGGCCGACAAGCAGGAGTCGGCCGCCCAGGCCGATGCGCTGGCGAAGCTGATTGAGCGTGTGGTGCGCGGCGTGCAGCGCGGCGGCCGGCAGTGGACGACGGCTCGCAAGAAAGACAGCTTGCAGCGCGTGCTCTCCAGTTCGCGCAGCGATGTGGGCCGTCTGCAGCAGCGCCTCCACCAACTGCTCACCGGCTGGGAGAGCGACACCATCGATGGCGCCGTCGACCCCGAAGCGGCCGCGATGGAGGTCGAGCAGCCCTGGGCGGACCCGACACAACCCGCGCCACTGGCGGACCTGGGCTCGGCGCCCGGCGCGGCCTCCGACAGCACGCCGGTCTGGCACGACCTGATGCGCTCGCTCAGCGGCACGCTGCAGCAAGCCTTGCCGGCCCCGCCCGCGCCCAGCTCCGAACTGTCGGACGAACTCGCTTCGCTGGTGCAGCGCATTCGCGAACGTGGGCCGACGGTCGGCCAGAGCGACGAGCTCGAGCAGCTCTGCAAACGCGCCACCCGCGCGCTCGCGCACCGCCAGCACCTGATCGAGCAGCTCGGCACCTTGTGCGGCGATTTCACGGCCAGCCTGGTCGAGCTGGCCGAAGATCAGAGCTGGGCCCAGGGCCAGAGCGAAGCCATGCGTGACGAGATGGGCCAGGGCCTCACCTCGCGCAGCGTCAAGTCGGTGAGCGAACTGCTGCACCACACGCGAGAACACCAGCGCCAGCTGCGCGTCGAGCGCGCGAAAGCGCAAGACCAGCTCAAGCAGCTCATCACCCGCATGCTGGCCGAGCTGGGCGAGCTGGGCTCGCAGACCGGCCGCTTCCACGACAACATCGGCCGCTATGCCGACGTGATCGAGAAAGCCGATTCGCTGGAGAGCCTGGCCGGGGTGGTGCGCGAGATGGTGGAAGAGAGCCGCACCGTGCAGTCTCTGGTGAAGGTGGCGCAGGGCAAGCTGCAATACGAGCACGAGCGCGCGACCGATCTCTCGGAGCGGGTGGTCGAGCTCGAGACCGAGCTGCGCCGCCTGTCGGAAGAGGTGTCGACCGACCAATTGACCAAGATCGCCAATCGGCGCGGCCTCCTGCAGGCCTTCGACGCCGAGCGTGCGCGCCAGGCGCGTGACGGCTCCACCTTGTCGATCGGCCTGCTCGACATCGACAATTTCAAGAAGCTCAACGACGAACTCGGCCACAACGCCGGGGACGTGGCACTCAAGTCGCTCGCCGAGGTGGTGAGCAAGACCCTGCGCCCGACCGACATGGTGGCGCGCTATGGCGGCGAAGAGTTCGTGGTGCTCCTGCCCAACACGCCCGTGAACGAAGGCGAGCAGATCCTGACGCGCCTTCAGCGTTCGCTCTCGGGCGGGCTCTTCATGCATGAAGACAAGCGCATCTTCGTCACCTTCTCGGCCGGCGTCACCGCCTACCGCGCGGGCGAGCGCATCGAGGTGGCACTCGAGCGTGCCGACGAGGCCTTGTACGAGGCCAAGCGCACGGGCAAGAACCGCACCTGTATCAACTAGACGACTGGCCTCGCTGCGCCCGGGGGCAATGCCCCGCGCGGCATGATCGTGTCATTCCGATGATCAGGAGAACGATATGCGTGCCACTTTGATTCCGCTTGCGGCCCTTGCCCTGCTCGCCGGCTGCGCGACCAACCCGCTCGACGCGCAGTGGTCCGACCCCCAGCTCATCGCCAACGCGCCGTTGAAGGGCGCCCGCGTGCTCGTGGTTTGCGAAGCCCAGGACGAAGTGCTGCGCCGCATCTGCCAGGACAGCGTAGGTGCCGAGTTGACGAAAGTCGGTGTGTCGCCCGTGGCGGCGCCTGACGTTGGCACCAGTACCTCGGCACCCGGTGGGCCAGCGCCCTATGTGAGCGCGGCGCGGGCGGCCAATGCAAAGGCGGTGCTGGTCACGTCGATCGCGCCGGGGCAGACCGTGGCCCGGCCCGGGTTCACGGTGGGCATTGGCGTGGGCGGCTTCGGCGGCGGCGTAGGGGGTGGGGTGGGCGTGTCGGCCCCGATGGGCGGCACGCGCGTCGCGACGGCCTACGCGGCCAATGCCTCGTTGACGGACGTGGGCACTGGCCGCCTGATGTGGACGGCCCGCGCCAGCGAGCCTGCTTCGGAGGTCACGAGCGCCCAGGTGGCGAACCTGGCGAAGAAGGTGGTGCAGGGGGCGGGCCAGTCCAAGCTGTATTGAGGAGACTGGCGGAAGCGGTGAGATTCGAACTCACGGATGGGTTCCCCCATCGCTGGTTTTCAAGACCAGTGCCTTAAACCGCTCGGCCACGCTTCCCTAAAGAGGTGGCGATTGTAGTCAGCCAGGCTCCTGGGCCTGGTCGCAGTCCACCTGAATCACCTCGCGTGTGTCACGGTCGAGGCGGACGGCGGTCAATTGGCCGCCCCACACACAGCCCGTGTCGAGCGCCAGCAGGTCGGGGCGGTTCACGAGACCGAGGGTCGACCAGTGGCCGAAGGCGATCGGCACGCCCGCGGTCCGGCGGCCCGGGGCCTCGAACCACGGGTAGAGGCCCGGCGGGGCTTCGGTCGAGCCGTCCTTGGTGTGGAAGTCCAGCGTGCCGTCGGCCGCGACAAAGCGGATGCGCGTCAGCACGTTGATGGCGAAGCGCAGGCGGTCGTGGCCGCTCAGGCTTGGCTCCCAGCGGGGCGGCCGGTTGCCGTACATCACCTGCAGGAATTCGTGCAGGTCGGCGCCCGCGAGCCTTGCCTCCACCTCGCCGGCCAGCTGCAGCGTGGTGGCCAGGTCCCATTGGGGCACGACGCCGGCGTGCACCATCAGCCAGCCCCTGGCGTGCACCGCCATGCGCTGCTGACGCAGCCAGTCGACCAGCGCAGGGCGGTCAGGGGCGGCGAGCAGGTCGGCCAAGGTGTCGCCGCGGCCGGCCTGGCGCACCCCGTGGGCGACGGCCAGGAAGTGCAGGTCGTGGTTGCCGAGCAGGCAGGTGGCCGCGCCGGCCAGGGCCTGCAGGCGACGCAGCGTCTTGAGCGATGCGGGCCCGCGGTTGATCAGGTCGCCCAGCACGTAGGCATGGTCGCGTGACGGGCTGAAGCCGACCTTGGCCAGCAGCCGGTCGAGTGCATCGCAGCAGCCTTGCAGGTCGCCAATCAGGTAGTCCATGCCGGCATTTTCACCGGGGTGCAGAACGACTCTGCTACGCTTTGCCGCTTGTTCAACAGCCGCGTTCCGGGTGAGGCCCGGTGCATGGACATCGCGCTACTGGTCTTCCTGATCCTTCTCAACGGGTTGTTTGCCATGTCGGAGATGGCACTCACCGCCAGCCGCCGGGCGCGTCTGCAGGTGATGGTCGAGACCGGCGACAAGGCGGCGCAGGTCGCGATGGACCTGCACGAGAACCCGACCAAGTTCCTGTCGACGGTCCAGATCGGCATCACGTCGATCGGCGTGCTGAACGGTATCGTCGGCGAGGCGGCCTTCTCGGAGCCACTGGCCCACTGGCTGGCGACGAGCTTCAGCGTGAGCCCCCGCGCCTCGTCGCTGTCGGCCACGGCGCTGGTGGTGGTCATCATCACCTTCCTCACCATCATCTTCGGCGAGCTGGTGCCCAAGCGCCTGGGCCAGATGTACCCCGAGACGGTGGCACGGCTGGTGGCCTACCCGATGGAGTGGCTGTCGCTGATCGCGCGGCCGTTCGTGAAGCTGCTGTCGTGGTGCACCGAGGCCACGCTGCGCCTTCTGGGCATCCGCGGCGGGCCGGCGCGTTCCGTCACCGAAGAGGAGATCGCCGCCCAGCTCGAAGAGGGCCTGGACGCCGGCGTGATCGAGGCGCAGGAGCACCAGATGGTGCGCAACGTGTTCCGCCTCGACGACCGCAGCGTGGGCTCGATGATGATCCCGCGCACCGACATCGTGTGGCTCGACGCCACGGCCACGGCCGACGAGGTGCGTGCGGCGATCGAGACCCAGGAGCATTCGCGCTACCCGGTGTGCCGCGGCGGGCTGACCGACGTGCTGGGCGTGATCTCGGCGCAGACGCTGCTGCAGCAGCTGCTGGCAGGCCAGCAGCTCACCCTGACGGAGAAGCTGCAGCCGCCGGTTTTCGTGCCCGAGACGCTGACCGGCATGGAGCTGCTGGAGCAGTTCCGCGTGTCGAGCGCGCAGCTGGTGTTCGTGGTCGACGAATACGGCGAGGTGCAGGGGGTGATCACCGTTCGCGACGTGCTGGAGGCCATCACCGGCGAATTCACCACGCCGGCGGCCGACGACGCCTGGGCGGTGAAGCGCCACGACGGCAGCTGGCTCTTCGACGGCCTGATCCCCGTGCCCGAGCTGAAAGACCGGCTCGACCTGAAGGAGCTGCCCGAGGAAGACCGTGGCCGCTATAACACCCTGGCGGGCATGGTGATGTTGCTGCTGGGTCGCCTGCCCCAGACCGCGGATGCGGTGGAATGGGAGGGCTGGCGCTTCGAGGTGGTCGACCTCGATGGCAAGCGGGTCGACAAGGTGCTGGCGACTGCCCTGCAGGCGAGCGACGTGTCGGCCTGAAGATTGCCTGCCAGAAGCCCGTTGCTGCTTGCCGTGCCGTCCGGTCATGAAGAACCCTCAACCGTCGTTTGCGACGCCACCGCTCGATGAGCTGCTGCGGCAGGCCGAAGCGGCGGCCGCACGCGACGAACACGCGCGTGGCATCGAGCTGGCGCTGCGGGCCGAGGCCGTGGCCCGCGAGGCGCAGGACAAGCCGAGCCTGATCCGCGCGCTGCGGCTGCTGGTGATGTTCAACAGCCGCGAAGGGCTGGCCGAGCAGGCCATCGCCGCCGGCCAGGCGGTGCTGCCGATGCTGCGCGAGGCCGGCGACGACGCAGCCCGCGCCGACGCGCTGTGCGACATGGCGATGGCCTTCCTCGATCTGGGCCTCAACCAGGAGGCGCTCGACCACATCAGCGAGAGCGTGGAAGCCGCACGCGCCTGCGACGACAAGCGGCTGCTGTGCCTGGCCTACAACCGGGTCGGGCTGACCAAGGCACACCTCGGTCGCTTCGAGGAGGCGGAACGCTTCCTCAACGAGTCGCTCGCGATGGCGCGCGAGATGGGCAGCGAGGAAGAAACCTACCGCGCGCTCACCAACCTGGGCGTGGTGGCGTCCGATGCCTTCGACGCCTGCGAGTCGCGTTCCGACAGCGCCGGCGCACGCGAGGCCATCGACCGGGCGAAGCGCCACGGCGAGGACGCGCTGATCCTCGCGCGCGGCTCGGGCAACGCCTACCGCGAGGCGCTGACCCTGTCTAACCTCGGCCGCTACCTCGGCGTGAGCGGGCAGGACAAGGCGGCCTTCGTGCTGCTCGACCGTGCCCGCGCGCTGGCGCTGGAGCACGGCCACCGCTCGCTCGGCCTTGCCTGCGAAGGCAATCGCGCCGAGCTGCTGGTGCGCCTGGGGCGGCCCGACGATGCGATTGCCATCCTCACCGAGGCGCTCGCCAGCGCGCAGGAGCTGTATGCCAACTCCATGGTGCAGGACATGCACCGCCAGCTCTACCTTGCCCACAAGGCCCGCGGCGATTTCGCCGAAGCGCTGGCGCACCACGAGCGCTACCACGCGCTCACCCGCGAGCAGCTGGAACAGCGCAACGACGCCCAATCGCGCCTCATGATGAACCGACTCGAACTCGACCAGGCGCGCTTCGGCGCCGAGCGTTCGCGCATGGAGGCGGAACTGCAGCGTGTGCGCGCCGAGCAGATGGCCGCCGAAGCCGAGCGGCTGCAGGCGCAGGCGCGCGAGCTGCGCCGCTACGTGCTGGCCGACCCGCTCACCGGCCTGGGCAACCGGCGCCAGGTCGAGCGCGAACTGCCGCGCCTGCTGCAGCACAGCGCGCGCACCGGGGAGCCGATCGCCGCCGCGGTGCTCGATCTCGACCATTTCAAGCGGGTCAACGACGAACACGGCCACGCGGTCGGCGATGCAGTGCTCACCGCCACGGCCGATCTCTTCCGTGCCCGGGTGCGCGGTGGCGACCTCATCGCGCGCATGGGCGGCGAGGAGTTCCTCATCGTCTTCGCCCATGCCTCGCCGGCCTGGGCGCGCGAGGCCTGCGAACGGCTGCGCCAGGCGGTGCAGGAGCACAATTGGGCCGCCGTCTCGCCAGGCCTCGCCGTCACCGTCAGCATCGGCCTGTGCGTGCGCGCGGCGCCGGTCGAACCGGCCCAGCTCATCGAGCAGGCCGACGCGGCGCTGTACGAGGCCAAGAAGGCTGGCCGCAACCAGGTCGTGGTGGCTGCCGACGCCACCGACCCTGGCGCGCTGCAGCAAAGGCTGCTCTGAGAGGCTTGAACGACACGCGAAGGCGCCTGGCGTGAATTGGGCCGCATCCGGGTCGTTACTTGGGGTCAAGCCCTGGCCGGTTGGGACGAAAAATCAGGTTCAGCCTGTCTGGAGCCTCGCATGTCTGCACACACCGCCGCCGAAATGGACGCCATCGCCTTCCGCGAAGGCTTGCTGGCCCCCGATCCCATGCCGCGTTTCGTGGCGCTGCATGCGCTGGAAGAGGAGATCGAACACTCGCAAGGCAGCGATGCCGCCCTGGCGAGCGCCGCGGCCCGCTTCGTGGAGCGCGGCATCCCCTACTACTCGGCGCAAGACCCGCACTACCGGGCCTGGGTCAGCAAGGCCGTCTCCTACTGGGAGCGGCTGCACCACCGCAAGCAGTAAGCCGCTCCGCGCTTATCTGCCCGGCGGCGGCGCTCCACGCCGGGCCCAGGCCCGTGCGATCAACGCGAGGCCCAGACCGATGGCAATGCCCGCCGCATCGGCCAGCAGATCGAACCATTCGCAGCTGCGGCCCGGCACGAAGTACTGCACGATCTCGATCAGCCCGCCCAGGGCCAGCAAACCCAGCAGCACGCGCAGCACCAGCCTGCGTGAACCCGGAAAACCGAGGCAGCCCGCCAACGTGAGGGCCGTGAAGGCCGAGGCGTGGTTCAACTTGTCCCAGCGCAGGTCGACATCTTTCGGCGGCACGGGCGCAAGTGCCAGGTAGCACACCACCGCCACCAGTACGAATAGCAGCCAGCGCCAGGGCTGGGGGGCGTGGATCACGCCGGCGATCCGGCGCGCAAGGGGGTTTGTCGACATCGAAATGGCCATGGGTCTGTCCAGAAACCAGAAAGCCAACGAACCGCATCATGCGAGTCGTTGGCTTCAGGCGTTTGACAGTGGTGCCGGTGAAAGGAGTCGAACCCTCGACCTTCGCATTACGAATGCGCTGCTCTACCAACTGAGCTACACCGGCAGGTGAAGCCCGGCATTATAGCGGGGCACTTTGACCGCGCCGCGTCGGGCGGCGGGTCGTGGTCTTGCACCTTCAGGGGTTAACCCGGGCAAGGCGCGGACGAGCGCATCTTCAGGTTCGTGCAAGGGTTAGCCAGAAGAGGGGAAGCGCGTGGGGGCGACTTCCTGTCAGCAAGCCGTAAGGTGAGCAAATCCACAGTCGGGCAGCTCAAATCATCACAGGTTCACATGCTGTTGCTTGTGTCGTCGATCAAGCTGGTGGCTGAGATTGCGCTGATGGCGCTGGTCGGTCAGTTTCTTCTGGGGCTGCTCGTCGGAGGCAAGCGCGAGACGAACTTCTTCTACCGCATGCTGCAGGTGCTGACCAATCCCTTTGTCAAAGGTGTGAGGCTGATCACGCCACGTGCCGTGATTGACCGTCACATCCCGTTGGCAGCCTTCGTGCTGCTCAGCATGGTGTGGTTGATTGCCACGCTGACGAAGGTCAACCTGTGCTTGCAGATCGGAGTCGATCAATGTCGCTGAACGGGTCTGGGTTTGACTACTGGCGCGACAAGCTGCGTGCCATGTTGTGGTTGCTCATCGGGCGACACGGGGCGGCCGAGCGCGTGTTCGACGGCATGCTCGCGCGCTGGCCGCAAGACGCCTACGCGCTTTCAAGCCGGGCTCACCTGCGGGCGCAGCGCGGCGATCGCGCAGGCGCCATCGCCGATGCCCAGAACCTGGTGGCCGCGCACCCGCAGCGCAGTGCGGCCGACTGGTTCAACCTTGCCTTCCTGCTGGAGGCCGAGACCCACTATGCCGATGCCGAGGCGGCCTTCCGCCAGTCCCTGGCCCTCGACCCCAAGCTCGACCGTGGCTGGTACGGCCTCGGCCTCACCCTGATTCACCTGCAGCGCTTCGACGAGGCCATCGCCGCCCTTAAGCGCAACACCGAACTGCAGCCCATGAGCCCCTACGGCTGGTACCAGCTGGCCCGGGTGCACATGGATCGTCACGAGCCCGAAGAGACGCGGCGGATCATCCGCCACCTCGAGGGCTTCGAGCCCAAGGTGGCTGCGCAGCTGACGCGCGAAACAGGGCTCGGGCCGTGACATGCGCAGTGGTCACCGACAGGGTAGGTAAAAGGCGCCGGGCCATTCCCGGGGGCAACTTTGGAGGAAGAGACCATGCAACTGAGTGAAAGACACCACCAGTACTGGCGGGCGAATCTCCGGATCACCGGGATTCTTCTGTTCGTCTGGTTCTTTGTCACCTTTGTGATCGGGTACTTCGCCCGCGACCTGAACTTCAGCTTCTTCGGTTGGCCGTTCAGCTTCTGGGTGGCCGCGCAAGGGGCCTTGATCGTCTACGTGATCATCATCGGGTTCTATGCCCGCTACATGAACCGCCTGGACCAACAGCACGGCGTTGCCGAGGAGGAATGACATGGCTGGCGTAACCCCTGGAACCGGTGGCGGCGCGCTCAACGCGTCGTCGCAGAAGGCGTTCAAGTCGCAGCTCAACAAGGTGTACGGCTGGTACACCGGCGGCTTCATCGCCTTCATCATCGTGCTGGCCATCCTGGAGCAGATGGGTCTGTCCAGAAACTGGATCGGCTACATCTTCCTGTTCTCGACGGTGGCGCTGTATGCCGGCATCGGCATCATGAGCCGCACCACCGATGCGTCGGAGTACTACGTGGCAGGCCGGCGTGTGCCTGCGGTCTACAACGGCATGGCAACCGGCGCCGACTGGATGAGCGCGGCCTCGTTCATCGGCATGGCCGGCACGCTGTACCTCACCGGCTACGGCGGCCTCGCGTTCATCCTTGGGTGGACGGGCGGCTACTGCCTGGTGGCGCTGTTCCTCGCGCCGTATCTGCGCAAGTTCGGCCAGTTCACCATCCCTGACTTCCTCGGGGCACGCTTCGAAGGCAACCTGCCGCGCCTGCTGGGCATCATCGCCGCCATCCTGTGCTCGTTCACCTATGTGGTGGCGCAGATCTACGGCGTGGGCCTGATCACCGCGCGGCTCTCGGGCCTGGCCTTTGAGGTCGGCATCTTCGTGGGGCTGGCGGGCATCCTGGTCTGCTCGTTCCTGGGCGGCATGCGTGCCGTCACCTGGACGCAGGTGGCCCAGTACATCATCCTGATCATTGCCTACCTGGTGCCGGTGGTGTGGCTGTCGGTGAAGCAGACCAGCGTGCCGGTGCCGCAGGCGGTCTACGGCTACCAGTTGGAGAAGGTCACCGCGCGTGAAACCGCGCTGCTGGCCGACCCGAAGGAGAAGGAAGTCATCGACGCCTTCAAGGCCAAGGCTGCCGAGTTCGATGCCAAGCTGAAAAACATTCCCGCCGCCATGCAGGCCGACCGCCAGGCGCTGGGCTCAAGCTGGCCGAACAGCAGCGCACCAACGCACCGATGGCCGACACCCAGGCCACCAAGAAGGCGCTGGACGACTTCCCCAAGACCGAAGACGAGGCCAAGAAGGCGTGGACGGCCGCCAAGGCCGCCAACGAGGCCCGTGCCAAGCCACTGGGTGGTATGCCGCGCCATGCGCAGATCTACGCCGGCAACCCCGAGGGGACCGAGGCCGAGAAGAAGACCTTCGACACCTCGCGGCGAAACTTCCTGGCGCTGGTGTTCTGTCTGATGGTGGGTACGGCTGCGCTGCCGCACATCCTGATGCGCTACTACACCACGCCGTCGGTGAAGGAAGCGCGCGAGTCGGTGACTTGGTCGCTGTTCTTCATCTTCCTGCTCTACTTCACTGCGCCGGCCCTGGCGGTGCTCGTGAAGTTCGAGGTCTTCAACGTGCTGGTGGGAACCCCCTTCGATCAGCTACCGGCGTGGATCACCAACTGGGCGCGTGTCGACCCGGCGCTGCTCTCGGTGGTCGACATCAACAAGGACGGCCTGTTCCAGCTGGGTGAGATGAAGATCGGTGGCGACATCATCGTGCTGGCCACACCAGAGATCGGTGGCTTGCCATACGTGATCTCGGGCATGGTGGCGGCGGGTGGCCTGGCGGCTGCGCTGTCGACCGCCGACGGCCTGCTGCTGACCATCGCCAACGCGCTGTCGCACGACCTGTACTACAAGATGATCGACCCGAACGCTCCCACGAGCCGCCGTGTTGCCATCTCCAAGGCCTTGCTGTTGATCGTGGCCCTCGCGGCTGCGGCGGTGGCGGCGCAGAAACCGGCGGACATCCTGTTCCTGGTCTCGGCGGCGTTCTCGTTCGCGGCAGCGGCGTTCTTCCCGGCGCTGGTGCTGGGCATCTTCTGGAAGCGGGCCAACAAGTGGGGCGCGTCGCTGGGCATGATTGCCGGCCTGGGCACGACCTTCTACTACATGGTCACCACGCAACCCTGGCTGCGCGGCATCTTCGGCGTGACGAGCCCGGTCGAGCTGTGGTGGGGCATCCAGCCGATCTCGGCCGGCCTCTTCGGTGTGCCGATCGGCTTTGCGGTGATCATCATCGTGAGCCTGATCACGCCGCCCCCGCGCAAGGACACGCAAGAGCTCGTGGAGCACGTGCGTTACCCTGACCTGAAGCTCGGCAAGGCCTGATACCGGCACTTGCCTGACCCAAGCCCCGCTCCCTGGAGCGGGGCTTTTTTACTGGAGAGCCATGACACATCGCGCGCTCCATGCCCAGCGGCTGATCGCACTCTTCGTGCTCGGTTGCCTGCTGTTCAGCTTTCCGCTGCTGTCGCTGTTCAACACCGGTGGCACGGTGTGGGGCATCCCGGTGCTCTACGCCTACCTGTTCGGCGTGTGGATCGGGCTCATCGCCTTGATGGCCCTGGTGGTCGAGCGCTCCACCGGCTGATCCGAAGAAGGGCACCCATGCTGCTCGGTGGCGTGATCCTGCTCACCTCCTTCGCCTACCTGGGCGTGCTGTTCGCCATCGCCTATTACGGCGACAAGCGGGCCGATGCCGGCCGCTCGATCATCGCCAACCCCTACATCTATGCGCTGTCGATGGCGGTCTACGCGACCTCCTGGACGTTCTACGGCAGCGTGGGCCGCGCGGCGGCCACGGGCGTCGGCTTTCTGCCGATCTACCTCGGCCCCACGCTGGTGGCGGCGCTGTGGTGGCTGGTGCTGCGCAAGATGATCCGCATCAGCAAGGTCAACCGCATCACCTCGATCGCCGACTTCATCGCCGCGCGCTACGGCAAGAGCAGCCTGCTGGGCGGGCTGGTCACGGTGATCGCGGTGGTGGGCATCATCCCGTACATCGCACTGCAGCTGAAGGCGGTCTCGACCAGTTTCATCATCCTGCTGCAATACCCCCTGGTGGAGATGCCGCCCAAGGGTGCGCCCGTGGGCCTGCTGCAAGACACCGCGCTCTACGTGGCGCTGCTGCTCGCCGCCTTCACCATCGTCTTCGGCACCCGCCACCTCGACGCCACCGAGCGCCACGAGGGCATGGTCGCAGCGGTGGCCTTCGAGTCGCTGGTGAAGCTGCTCGCCTTCCTGGCGGTGGGGGTGTTCGTCACCTTCGGCCTCTACGGCGGTTTTGCCGATGTCTTCGAGCGCGCTGCGCAATTGCCCAACATCGAACAGCTGCTCACCCTCGGTGGCTCGGCGGGCACCTACAGCTCGTGGGCCTGGCTGATCCTTCTCTCGATGCTGTCCATCCTGTTCCTGCCGCGCCAGTTCCAGATCAGCGTGGTGGAAAACGTCAACGAGAACCATGTGGCCAAGGCGATGTGGCTGCTGCCGGCCTACCTGCTGGCGATCAACATCTTCGTGCTGCCGATCGCCTTTGCCGGGCTGATGCAGTTCCCTGCCGGGCAGATCGACGCCGACACCTTCGTGCTCACGCTGCCCATGGTGCACAAGCAGGAGGCGCTGGCGCTGCTGGTGTTCATCGGCGGGCTGTCGGCGGCCACCGGCATGGTGATCGTCGAGACCATCGCGCTGTCGACCATGATCTGCAACGACCTGGTGATGCCGGTTCTGCTGCGCTGGAAGTCGGTCGCCACGCGCCGCGATCTGCCGCGCCTGCTGCTGCGCATCCGGCGCAGCGCCATCGTGCTGCTGATGATGCTCGGCTACGCCTACTACCGCATCGCGGGCGAGGCGTATGCCCTGGTGGCCATCGGCCTGGTGTCGTTTGCCGCGGTCGCGCAGTTTGCGCCGGCCATGCTGGGCGGCATGTACTGGCGCCAGGGCACCCGCGCCGGCGCGCTCACCGGGCTCACGCTGGGCTTTCTGCTGTGGGCTTACACGCTGCTGCTGCCCTCGTTCGCCAAGTCGGGCTGGCTGCCGCTGTCGTTCATCGAGCACGGGCCCTTCGGCATCGAGCCGCTCAAGCCGCTGGCGCTGTTCGGCCTGAAGGGCATGGACGACATCAGCCACGCCATGTTCTGGAGCATGCTGTTCAACGTGGGGGGCTATGCGGCGGTCTCGCTGCTCGGGCAGCAAAGCATTCGCGACCGCGCCCAGGCGCTGCTGTTCGTCGATGCGTTCAAGTTCGCCCACCGAAGCTCAAGCCTGTGGCGCGGCAGCGCCTCGGTGCAGGAGGTGGTGGCCCTGGTGGGGCGCTTTCTCGGGCCGCAGCGCGCCGACGAGGCCTTTGCCCAATACGCCGCGCAGTGCGGCGTGGCCTCGGCCGCCGGATTCACGCCCGACCCCGACCTGATGCACTTTGCCGAGAACCTGCTGGCCGGCGCCATCGGCGCCTCGTCGGCCCGGGTGATGCTGGCCTCGGTGGTGAAGGAAGAGCCGCTGGGCATGGACGAGGTGCTCAACATCCTCGACGAAGCCTCGCAGGTCATCGCCTACAGCCACCAGCTGGAGCAGAAGTCACGCGAGCTGGAGGTCGCCACCGCCGAGCTGCGCGCGGCCAACGAGCGGCTGAAAGAGCTCGACCGGCTGAAAGACGACTTCATCTCGACCGTGACGCACGAGCTGCGCACGCCGCTCACCTCGATCCGCGCCTTCTCGGAGATCCTGCACAACGACCCGCAGATGCCGGTGGCGCAGCGAGATGGCTTCGTCATGATCATCGTCAAGGAGAGCGAGCGCCTCACCCGCATGATCAACCAGGTGCTCGACCTCTCCAAGCTCGAATCGGGCAATGCCGAGTGGCACGCCACCGAGCTCGACCTGAAAGAGGTGATCCATGAAGCCGTCTCGACCACCGGCCAGTTGTTGCGCGAGCATGGTGTCTCGCTTGAGCTGGCGCTGCCCGAGCGCGTGCCCATGGTGCGAGCCGACCATGACCGCCTGATGCAAGTGATGCTCAACCTGATCTCCAACGCCGTGAAGTTCTGCCCCCGGGACACCGGGCGCATCAGCATCGCGCTGCACGTGCGGCCCGATGAGTTGCAGGTCGACGTGGCCGACAACGGTGTGGGCGTGGCGGCGCAAGACCAGGAGCTCATCTTCGAGAAGTTTCGCCAGGTGGGCGACACGCTGACCGGCAAGCCGCAGGGCACCGGCCTGGGCCTGCCCATCAGCCGCCAGATCGTGCAGCACTTCGGTGGGCGCCTGTGGGTGGTGAGCGAGCCGGGCCACGGTGCGACGTTCTCATTCACCTTGCCACTGACCTTGCCACTTGGCGGCACGGGGAGCCAGTCATGACCCAGAAGACCATCCTCATCGCCGACGACGAGCCCAACATCGTCATCTCGCTCGAATACCTGCTGCAGCGTGACGGCTACCGCGTGGTGGTGGCGCGCGACGGCCAGGAGGCGCTCGACGCCATCGCCGCCGGCCCGCCCGACCTGGTGCTGCTCGACGTGATGCTGCCGCGCGTGTCGGGCTTCGAGGTCTGCCAGAACGTGCGCGAGAACCCGGCGCTGGCCGGCATGCCGATCGTGATGCTCACCGCCAAGGGGCGCGAGATCGAGGTGAGCAAGGGCATGGCGCTGGGTGCCAATGCCTATGTCACCAAGCCGTTTTCCACGCAGGAACTGCTGACGCAGATCCGTGCACTGTTGGGGGCGCACTGAGTGTCTGACCGCATCCGATTCGCACTCAGGCTGGCGGTGTTGACGCTGCTGGCCTACGCCTTGCTGGGTGCCGTCGCGGCGGCGGTGTGGATGGATCTCGACGCCACCGAGCGCTCCCAGATGGCGGCGTTGATGGCGCCTCGCACGCCCTTGATCGTGATGCTGGCGATGCTGTTGCCGTTTCTGCTGGGGGGCTTGCTGCGCTGGTGGTTCAGTGCCTACCCGTCGCGCGCGCTGCGCATGGCCGAGGAGCTGGCGCTGATCCACAGCGTCAACCCGGCGCACCGCGTCAGCATCGAAGGCGGCTTCGAGATGCGCCTGCTGGGGGACGCCATCAATGTCTTTGCCGACGTGCACGCGCGGCTGGCCGGCCAGGTGCAGCAGCGCGTGGACGAAGCCCACCAGAGCCTGGCCGAAGAGCGCAACCGGCTGGCCGCGCTGATGTCCGAGCTGGCGCAGAGCGTGCTTGTGTGCAACGCCGAGGGCCGGGTGCTGCTCTACAACCCGCGCGCGGCCCAGCTGCTCGCGAGCGATGCGCCCCCGCAAGGGGCCGTGCCGCTGGGCCTGGGGCGCTCGATCTTCGGCATCCTGGAGCGCAGCCAGATCGTGCACGCACTCGACCGCATCGCACGCCGCCTGGAGCAACATGCCGACCACCCGGTGGCGCACTTCGTCACCACCCGCGGCGACCGGCTGCTGCGGGTGCAGATGGCGCCGGTGCTCGACACCCAGGGCGAGGTGGGCGGCTTCGTGCTGATGCTCGAAGACATCACCCAGTCGATCGCGTCCGACAACCGGCGCGAGCAGCTGATGCGCCAGCTGACCGAGGGCTCGCGCGCGGCGCTGGCCAACATCCGCGCAGCTGCCGAGACGGTGCTGCAGTTTCCCGACATGGAGACCGCACAGCGCCTGCGCTTTGCCGCGGTGATCCGCGACGAGGCCCAGGCCATGTCGGCTCGGCTCGATGCGGCCGACGCAGCCGAGCCGCAGGCACCCGGTGTGGCCTGGCCGCTCGAAGACATGCTGGCCGTCGACTTGGTGTTTGCGCTGCAACGTCAGCTGGAGCGCGAGCTGGGCCTGACGGTGGCCTGCAGCGACCCGCCCGAGCCGCTGTGGGTGCGGGTCGACAGCCATGCGCTGGTTCAGACGCTCAGTCGCCTGGTGGGCCGGGTGGCTGCGGCCCTCAAGCTGCGCTCGGTGGTCATCGAGACGGCGGCCTCGGGCCGCTTCGTGCGCATGTCGCTCAACTGGAGCGGCCCGGCACCGCAGCGCGAAGACCTGCGTCTGTGGCAGGCCGAGGCCGGTGGTGCCGACGGCCCCTCGGTCGATGCGCTGCTGCTGCGCCATGGCGCCGAGATGTGGTCGCACACCGAGCCGTCGCGTGGCGTCTCGGGCCTGTGCCTGCAGCTGCCCTCGGCCAGCCCGGCCCCGGTGGCGCTGGGGGTGAGCGAAGCTCGCGAGCCGGCCGATCTACTACGACTTCGACCTCTTCAGTCGCAGCACCCGCAGCCCCGGAGCTCGACGAGTGCCTGCTCAGTGAGCTGAGCTACACGGTGTTCGACACCGAGACCACGGGCCTTGCGCCCTCTGAAGGCGACGAGATCATCTCGGTGGGTGCGGTACGCGTTGTCAACGGCCGCCTGCTGCGCCACGAGTGCTTCGACCGGCTGATCCAGCCGCTGCGCGCGGTCAGCCGCGAGTCGCAGGCCATCCACGGCATCACGCCGCAGATGCTGGCCGGGCAGGCCGGCATCGAGCAGGTGCTGCCGCTCTTTGCGCGCTTCGCCCAAGACACCGTGCTGGTGGCGCACAACGCGGCCTTCGACATGCGCTTCCTGCAGCTGGCCGAGGCGCGTACCGGCGTGGTGTTCAGCCAGCCGGTGCTCGACACGCTGATGCTCTCGGCCCTGGCCCACCCCGGCCACCCCGACGCCGAGCACCAGCTGGAGCGCATTGCGGCACGCCTGGGCGTGGCCACCATCGGCCGCCACACGGCACTGGGCGACGCCATGCTCACGGGCGAGGTCTTCATCAAGCTGCTGCCGCTGCTGGCCGAGCGCGGCATCCGCACCCTCGGGCAGGCGCGCGAGGCATCGCAGAAGTCCCACTACGCGAGGCTCGAATACTGATGGACGAGGTCGACCCCGGCTCCACCACGCTGGCCGAGCAAAGCCAGGAATCGGCGCTTGGCGAGCTGCGCCGCAAGCTGCCCATCGGCGTGCCGCCGCACACGCCGCTGCAAGACGCGCTGGCCACCATGCATGAGCGGCGCATCGGCTCGCTGCTGGTGTTCGACGGTGACGGGGCGGCGGTGGGCATCCTCACCCGCGACGACATCATCGGCCGCGTGACCCTGCCGCAGCTGCCGCTGCACACGCCCATCTCGCAGGTGATGAGCGCACCGGTGCACACGCTCACCGTGCAGCACACGCTGCACGATGCGGCGCTGCTGATGTCGCGCCAGGGCGTGCGGCATGTGCCGGTGACCGATGGGGCCAGGGTCGTCAACCTGATCTCCGAGCGCGACGTGTTTGCGCTGCAACGCCTGACGCTGCGCCCGCTCAGCGCGGCCATCCGCGGCGCCACCGACGTGCCTTCGCTGGCCGAGGCGGCGCACCAGATCCGCGGCTTTGCGCATGAGCTGCTGGCGCATGGCGTGGCGGCGCGGCAGCTCACGCTGCTCATCAGCCATCTCAACGACCGGCTGACCGAGCGCCTGGTGCAGCTGCTCGCCGCCGAGTGCGCCGTCGATCTGCAGCGAGCCTGCTGGCTGTGCTTCGGCTCGGAGGGCCGCTCCGAGCAGACCATCGCGACCGACCAGGACAACGGGCTGGTGTTCGCCAGCGACGACCCCGAGCGCGACCGCCCGCAGTGGCTTGCCTTCGGGCGGCGCGTCAACGAGGCGCTGGCCACCTGCGGCTACCCGCTGTGCAAGGGCCTGGTGATGGCCGGCGAGCCCGGCTGCTGCATGAGCGTGGCCGAGTGGGGTGCGCGCTTCGATCACTGGATGCAGCACGGTGCGCCGGCCGACCTGCTCAACGCCTGCATCTACTTCGACTTTCGCCCGCTCACCGGCTGCCTGGCGCTGATCCGCCCGCTGCGCGAGCTGGTGGCGCGCGATGCCGTGCGCCTGCCGCGCTTTCTCAAGCAGATGGCCGAGAACGCGCTCAGCAACCCCGCGGCGCTCGATTGGCTGGGCCGCATCGAGGCCGACCGCCAGGCCGGGCAGGAGTTGTTCGA
This sequence comes from Rhizobacter sp. J219, assembly GCF_024700055.1. Classification (GTDB taxonomy): domain Bacteria; phylum Pseudomonadota; class Gammaproteobacteria; order Burkholderiales; family Burkholderiaceae_C; genus Rhizobacter. The sequence continues at coordinate 2,291,726 of NZ_JAJOND010000001.1, read as the reverse complement.
CCTCAAGTTCCACGGTTCGATGATCTTTGTCGACGCGGCGCGCCTCTTCACGCTGGCCACCGGTGGCAGCGGCACCAACACCCGTGAGCGCCTGCTGGCGGCCGGCTTGGCCCTGAAGGTGCCCACGCGCGAGAGCGAGTCGTGGGTAAGCGCCTTCGAGTTCGTGCAGATGCTGCGCCTGCGCGCCCAGCTGCGGCGCGAGCCCGGCGCGGCGGGCAACCCCAACCTGATCGACCTGGCCACGCTCAACGACATGGACCGGCGCATGCTGAAGGAGTCACTGCGCGTGGGGCGCCGCCTGCAGCAGCGCATCGGTTTCGACTACCGGCGCTGAGAACTTCCTTAGGGGGTGGCGTCTGTCGACAGCAGCGCGATCTGCCAGGGGTGGCCGCACTTTCGGCAGCGCACCTGCATCGTCTTGTGGGCGCGGTCTTCGCTGGTGATGTCCCATCGGCCGTAGGTCTCGCACTGCGAGCAGACCGCCTGGTCGGCCGCGAACTCGGCCTCGCGCATCAGCTTGAAGTAGCCGCGCAACGCCCAGTAGCCGATCACGGCGCTCGCGACGGCACAGGCCAGCAGGGTCAGCTGCGACGAGACCGGCAATTCATGGCTGTAGGCCTCGGCGCCGATCAGCAGCCCGAGCATGGCCAGCAGCAGCAGCACCAGGTTGCCGTGGCATCGCAGCAGGGTGCGCTCGTACCACTTGCGAAACCCCAGCTTGCGGATCGACTGCATCGCGTCCATGGCTCACCTCCCGGCACCATGCGCACCCGGCGCGGGCACACGGGCGGAATGTTCGCACGTTGGCGTGATGCGCGCTCACACCTTCTCAGGCGGCCGGCGGCGCCAGGAACTTGTCGGAAAACTCCTGGGCCACGGCCGGGCCGCGGCCGGAGCGCAAGAAGTGCTCCGCCATTTCGAGGTGAGGTTTCAACTCGGCCCAGTTGGCGGCTCGCTCGATCTTGAGCGCCAGCGTCTCGGCCGAGGGCCCGAGCTGGTCGTTCAGGAAGCGCACCGCCATGCGGCGCGTTTCGTCGAGCTTGCGGGGGGAGTGGGCGGCATCGGCGGCGGGCGCTGCCGCGGCCTGGCTGCTGCGGGGCGGTGGCGTGGTGGCAATCACCTCGACGTAGCCCTGGTCCAGCAAGATGGCCAGCACCTCGTCGGGCTCGGAGGCGATCATCTTGCGCAACTCGTCGTCGGTGCGCTTGCCATCGACCAGGATCAGCGCCGTGCGCAATCTCGGCACGAGCCGGTTGACGCGGGTTTCGATCTCCGTCTGACCTTTTGCCGTCTTCCGATAGACAGATGCCATGTCTGTGAGCCGCCAGTTTTTACTGACGGCAAGCTTACAGCGGATGCGCCGACTCTTGTACGCCGTCGCCCTCAGGCGTAGGTGATCCACGACGCGTGGTCGGGGTGATCGAGGTGCGGCAGCGTGTTGAATGTCACGAGCGAGTGCCGCTTCGGCGTGAAGGTGAGCTCGCTGACCGAGCTGTTGCGGATGCGCAGGTTGATCTCGATCATCGCGTTGTGCGGCGCGCCCAGCGTGTGGGCGACGATGGTCGAGATCGGGCCGCCGCTCGAGACGACCAGCACCTTCTTCTTGTAGTGCGTGGCCCGCACATGGTCAAGCGCACTCGTGATGCCGCTGACGAAATCGGCGTGGCTGATCATGCCCTCGGGCTTCGTCCTGCCTTCGATCCAGGCGGCGAGGCCTTCGCGCAGCAGGCGAAAGTGCTCGCGCACGAGTTCCGGTGTGGTGGGCCGCTCCAGTGGCTCGGGGTGGATGGCTTGCACCACCGCCTTGCTGTCGTACTCGTTGAGGCCGGGCCACGAGAGCGGCTCGATCGGCGTCTGCAGGCCTTCGGCGATGCAGGCCAGCGACTGCTTCTGGCGCTCGAGCGTGCCGACGAGCGCGGCGTCGAACCGGATGCCCTTGTGGCGGAAGTACTCGCCCAGCCGTCGGCACTGGCGCATGCCGAGCTTCGCTCAGCTGGTCGTAGTTGTCAGCGCCAAAGGAGGCCTGGCCGTGGCGCACGAGGTAGACGGTTCCCATGCGCGGATTGTCCCGGGTCGGCAGCGGCGGGCCCTGTCGCGGTTGCGACGGCCCGCGGGTTCACCTCAGGCTTTGGCCTCGTTGTGATAGGCCGTGATGCGCTCGACCTCGTTCTTCGAGCCCAGCACCACGCTCACGCGCTCGTGCAGCTTGCCCGGCTCGATGTCGAGGATGCGTTGCTTGGCGTTGGTCGCCGCGCCGCCCGCCTGCTCGACGAGGAAGCCCATCGGGTTGGCCTCGTACATCAGGCGCAGCTTGCCGGGCTTTTCGGGCTCGCGCTGGTCCCAGGGGTACATGAATACACCGCCGCGCGTGAGGATGCGGTGCACGTCGGCCACCATGCTGGCGATCCAGCGCATGTTGAAGTCCTTGCCGCGCGGGCCGGTCTTGCCGGCCAGGCATTCGTCGATGTAGCGCTTCATGGGCGGCGCCCAGTGGCGCATGTTGCTCATGTTGATCGCGAATTCCTTCGTGTCTTCGGGGATCTTCACGTCTTCGGCGGTCAGCACCCACGAGCCCTGCTCGCGGTCGAGCGTGAACATCGTGACGCCATCGCCCACGGTGAGCACGAGCGTGGTCTGCGGGCCGTAGACGCAGTAGCCGGCGGCCACCTGCTGCTTGCCGGGTTGCAGGAAATCCTTCTCGGCCACGCCTTCGTGGTCGCCCGGCTTCTTCAGCACCGAGAAGATGGTGCCGATGCTCACGTTGACGTCGATGTTCGACGAGCCGTCGAGCGGGTCGAACAGCAGCAGGTACTCGCCCTGGGGGTAGCGGTTGGGCACCACGTAGATGCCTTCCATCTCTTCGCTGGCCATCGCCGCCAGCGCACCGCCCCATTCGTTGGCCTCGATCAGCACCTCGTTGGCGATGATGTCGAGCTTCTTCTGCACCTCGCCCTGCACGTTTTCGCTGCTGGCCGAGCCGAGCACGTCGCCCAGCGCGCCCTTGTTGACGCTGATGCTGATGCGCTTGCAGGCGCGGGCCACCACCTCGATCAGCAGGCGCAACTGGGCCGGGATGTGGCCGTGCTGGCGCTGCTGCTCGACCAGGTACTGGGTCAGGCTGACTCGTTTGTTGCTCATGTCGTGGTTTCCTGTTGCAGGGCGCGATTGACGATCTCGGCGACGTCGCTCGACAAATCGGGTTTGGCCGCCACACGGCGCAGTGCCTCGGCCGCAGCCGAGCGGTAGGGCTCGGCGAGCTGCGTCCAGCGGTCCATCACGCGCGCCAGGCGGGCGGCGAGCTGCGGGTTGATGCTGTCGAGCTCGATGATGCGCTCGGCCCAGAACACATAACCCGCCGCATCGGCGCGGTGGAAGGCGGCCGGGTTGTTCATGCACAGCGCGGCGATCAGGCTGCGGGCGCGATTGGGGTTCTTGAGCGAGAAGTCGGGGTGCTTGAGCAGGATCTTGGCGCGCTCGAAGACACGGCCGTCCTTCTCGGGCGCGGTGGCCTGCAGCGCGAACCACTTGTCGATGACGAGGGCCTCGTCCTTGAACATGGTGTGGAATCGCCGCAGTGCCAGCTCGGCCAGCTCGGAATGCGCATGCACCAGGGCGACGAGTGCGCCCAGCCGGTCGGTCATGTTGCCGGCGTCCTTGAAGCGCTCGTAGGCGCGGCCGGGCCAGATGGCGTCGTGGCGGGCGACGGCGTCGCGGCACAGCATGGCCAGTGCCAGGTTGGTGAGCGCGCGACGGCCCGAGGAGATCGGGTCGGGCGAGTAGCCGCCCTTGACCTGGTGCGCCTCGTAAGCCCACTCCCAATCGGCGCGCAGGGCTTGCGCCAGTTGCAGCAGCATCCCTTCGCGCACCGCGTGGATGCGCTGCGGGTCGACCGTCGTCAGCTGCTCGGCGACGTAGCCCTCGCTCGGCAACGTGAGGGCGAGGTCCTTGAAGGCGGCATCCAGCTCGGGATGGCGCAGCACCGCCCGCATGGCGTCGAGGAAGGCGTCGTCGAGCTGCGCGGGGCCCGTGCCGTTCACGCCGGCGAGCAGTCGGTTGAGCGCGAGGCGCTGGCCGGCTTCCCAGCGGTTGAAGGCGTCGGAATCGTGCTGCAGCAGCACCAGCAGATCGGCGTCGCTCAGGTGGTCGTTGAGCACCACCGGCGCCGAGAAGCCGCGCAGCAGCGAAGGCACCGGCTCCTGGTCGACGTTGACGAAGGTGAAGAAGCTGCGCGCCTCGTTGAGCACCAGCACACGCTCGGTGCCCACCGGGGCGGCCTCGCCTTCCAGTTGCAGCGGCAGTGCGGTGCCGTCGCGGCCGACGAGCCCCATCGCCAGCGGAATGACGTAAGCCTGCTTCACTGGCTGGCCCGGCGAGGGCAGGGCGGTCTGCTCGATGCCCAGGGTGTAGGTGCGGGTATGGGCGTCGTAGCGTCCACGCGCGGTGACGCGCGGCGTGCCGGCCTGGCTGTACCAGCGCTTGAACTGCGGCAGCAGCGTGGCGAGCGCGCTGTCGGGGTTGGCGTCGGCGATGGCCTGCGCGAAGTCGTCGCAGGTCACGGCCTGGCCGTCGTGGCGCTCGAAGTACTTGGTGATGCCCTTGGCGAAGCCCTCGCGGCCCACCAGGGTCTGCATCATGCGCACCACCTCCGAGCCCTTCTCGTAGACGGTGGCGGTGTAGAAATTGTTGATCTCGACGTAGCTGTCGGGCCGCACCGGGTGAGCCATGCTGCCGGCGTCTTCGGGGAACTGCACCTGGCGCAGCGTGCGCACGTCTTCGATCCGCTTGACGGCCCGCGCGGTGGGCGTGCCGGCCATGTCCATGCTGAATTCCTGGTCGCGGAAGACCGTGAGGCCTTCCTTGAGGCTCAGCTGGAACCAGTCGCGGCAGGTGATGCGGTTGCCCGTCCAGTTGTGGAAATACTCGTGGCCGACCACGCTCTCGATGCCGGCGTAGTCGACATCGGTGGCGGTCGCCGGGTTGGCCAGAACGTACTTCGTGTTGAAGATGTTCAGGCCCTTGTTCTCCATGGCGCCCATGTTGAAGTCGCCGACGGCGACGATCATGAAGCGCTCCAGGTCGAGCGGCAGGCCGAAGCGGGCTTCGTCCCACACGACCGAGGCGATGAGCGAGTTCATCGCGTGTTCGGTCTTCTCGAGGTCGCCGCGGCGCACGTGCACCTGCAGCAGATGCTCCTTGCCCGAGCGCGTGCGGATCAGCTGCTCGCGCGTGACCAGGTCGGCGGCCACCAGCGCGAAGAGATAGCTCGGCTTCGGGAACGGGTCATGCCACTTCGCATAGTGACGAGGGCCGTAGACGCCGGCCATCATCTCGCCCTGCTCGACGAGGTTGCCGTTGGACAGCAGCACCGGGTACTGCTTCTTCGCAGCGCGCAGCGTCACGGTGTAGACCGCCATCACATCCGGCCGGTCGAGGAAGTAGGTGATGCGGCGGAAGCCTTCGGCCTCGCACTGCGTGAAGAAGCCGCCGCCCGAGGTGTAGAGGCCCGACAGCTGCGTGTTCTTCTCGGGGCAGCAGGTGTTGCGGATCTCCAGCGTGAAGGGCTCGCTCGGCAGGTTGTCGATCACCAGCAGGCCGTCTTCGTGGCGGAACGATACCGACTCGTTGTTGACGAGCACGCGCGTGAGCGTGATGTCTTCGCCATGCAGGCGCAGCGGCTGCGGCGGCAGCGCGCTGTTGCGCTCGACCTGCATGCGGTTGATGACCAGCGTCTTGACCGGGTCGAGGTCGAAGGTCAGGTCGACCGTGCGGATCCAGTACGCCGGCGGGGCGTAGTCTTCGCGGCGGATCAGGGGGGCGGTGCCTTCACGCATTCGTTGGTCTCCGTTCTTGTCTGAGGCGCCAGCCTCACACGCCTTGCTTCAGGCTGGCTTCGATGAACGCATCGAGGTCGCCGTCCAGCACCTTCTGGGTGTTGGAGATCTCGACGTTGGTGCGCAGGTCCTTGATGCGGCTCTGGTCGAGCACGTAGCTGCGGATCTGGTGGCCCCAACCCACGTCGGTCTTGCCGTCCTCGAGCTTCTGCTGCTCTTCCATGCGCTTGCGCATCTCGTGGTCGTACAGGCGCGAGCGCAGGCGCTTCCAGGCCACGTCGCGGTTGCTGTGCTGGCTGCGGCCGTCCTGGCACTGCACCACGATGCCGGTCGGGATGTGCGTGAGGCGCACCGCCGAGTCGGTCTTGTTGATGTGCTGGCCGCCGGCGCCGCTCGCGCGGAAGGTGTCGGTGCGCACGTCGGACGGGTTGATCTCGATCTCGATCGAATCGTCGACCTCGGGGTAGACGAAGAGCGACGCGAAGCTCGTGTGCCGGCCACCGGCCGAGTCGAACGGGCTCTTGCGCACCAGGCGGTGCACGCCGGTCTCGGTGCGCAACAAGCCGAAGGCGTAGTCGCCTTCCACCTTGATGGTGGCGCTCTTGATGCCAGCGATGTCGCCCGGCGTCTCGTCTTCCATCGTTGTCTTGAAGCCCTTGCGCTCGCAGTACTTCAAGTACTGGCGCAGCAGCATGCTGGCCCAGTCGCACGCTTCGGTGCCACCGGCGCCGGCCTGGATGTCGATGAAGCAGTTGCTCGGGTCGGCCGGGTTGTTGAACATCCGGCGGAATTCGAGCTGCTTGACGGTCTCTTCGAGTTTGGCCGTCTCTTCCTCGATGGCCAGCAGCGAGCCTTCGTCGCCCTCGGCCTTGGCCATGTCGTACAGCTCGGAGTTGTCGGCCAGGTTGGTGGTCAGGTGGTTGATGGTCTCCACCACCTGCTCCAGCGTGCGCTTCTCGCGCCCCAGCTCCTGCGCACGCTTGGGGTCGTCCCAGACCTTGGGGTTCTCCAGCGCGGCGTTGACTTCGTTCAGTCGGAGTGCTTTGCGGTCGTAGTCAAAGATACCCCCGAAGGTCGACCGTGCGTTTGCTCAGGTCGGCCAGGGAGTTGCCAATGGCATTGATGTGTTCGACGTCCATGTTGCGAGCCCTTTTTTTGAAGCCCGCAATTGTGTCACGCCGGGCAATGCTCACCCGGCGAGGAAGGCCTCCAGGTGGCGGGCCAATGCCTCGGGCTGGTCGTGGTGAAGCATGTGGCCGGCCGGGGCGAGCACGGCCTTGGTGACGGGGGAGGTCATCACCTTCAGCCGCTCGTGGAACTCGTCCTTGCTGTAGCGGCCGTTCCACCACTTGCCCGCCTCGGTCTGGTCGCCTTCCACCCACAGCAGCGGGGCGGTGATCTGTGCCCAGCAGGCCATGACCTCGTCGCGCTGATAGAGCAGCGGGTTGCTGCGCTTGTGTGCCGGGTCGCCGAGGATCTGCCAGAGGCCGCTTTCGTCCTGCTTCGCCCAGTGCCCTGCGAGCCAGTGGGCCCGGTCGGCCGGCAGCAGCGGGTTCGTTTTCTGCAGGCGCGCTGCCACCGCGGCCTGGCTCGCGTACGGGCGGATCTCCACTGGCTGCTTCAGTTCGTCGAGCCACATCGCGTAGCGCTTGGGGGCCATCTTGGGCACGGTGGCCGGCATGCCGAAGCCTTCGAGGTTGACGAGCCGACGGATGCGCGCCGGCCGCACGCCGCCGTAGAGCATCACGACGTTGCCGCCCATGCTGTGGCCGACGAGGTCGATCTGCTCCAGCCCAGGGAAGGGTTTCAGCACCGCGTCGACGATGCCGTCGAGGTCACCCAGGTAGTCGGCGAACCAGTAGCTGTCTTCGTTGGGCGTTTCGGTGAGGCCGAAGCCGCGCCAGTCGGCGGCGACCACGTAGCGGTCGTCCGGCAGGGCGTCGACCACGAACTGGAACGAGGCGCCCACGTCCATCCAGCCGTGCATCATCAGGAGCGGCGGCCGCTCGGGGCTGACGGTCTTGGGGTCGCCCCAGTGGCGCAAGTGGTACTTCAGGCCCCGGATGGGGAGGAATTCGCTGCGGCTGGCTCGCCGCGCCACATAGGCGGTGTCGGTCATGCGGGCCATCTTAGGAGCCGGCTGCCGCGCCTGCTGTCGAAGCCGTGACAGCGCAGCGCTGCAGGTTTCAGGACTTTTCAGGACTGGTTCAAGACGCCTCCGCCGGGCGGGGCGGACAGTGCGGCCATCTCAGCACGCCCGTCGAGCACGCCATGTTCTTCTTCAAGACACAGTTCGAGCGCCCGGCCACGGTGCTGCTGTCGGCCATGTGGAGCCTGGCGGCGGTGCTCGCGGTGGCTGCGTTTGCCGTCTCGGCGTTCGCAGCCCCGTCGCAGCCCGTGGCACAGGCGATGCGCACGACAACACCGCCGCAGTCGCAAAGTGTGGAAAGTGTCACGCGGTCCACTATGCTTCGGGAGCCGCGACTCGCCATCAGCAAAGACAAGCTCGACTGACCGCGGCAGGGGAGGGCAGCTTGTGCCGCAAGACGCGACCCGGGCTTTGAACATCGGTGTGACGGGGCATCGCTTGAACCGAATCTCACAACGCCAGCTCGACCGGCTCACGCCGCAGGTGCAGCCGCTGCTTGCGCAGGCCGCCGAGCGGGCGCGGGCACTTGGCGTGGTGTCGCTGATGCTCGTGTGCGGCCTCGCCGAAGGGGCCGACCGCCATGTGGCGCGCTTGGCGCTGGAGGCGGGGTACGGATTGCACGCGGTGCTGCCGTTCGATCGCGAGGCGTACGCCCGGGACTTTCCGAGCGCCGAATCGCGCCGCGAGTTCGAGGCTTTGCTGCGCCGGGCCGACCATGTGACCGAACTGCCGGGGCGCCACGGCTTCAGCGCGCAGGCCTATCACCGCGCCGGGCAGGCCTTGCTCGACCGCTCCGACCTCTTGATCGCCCTGTGGGACGGCCACCCGGCGCAGGGCCGTGGCGGCACCGCCGAGGTGGTTGACGCCGCCTGCCGGCGCCGAATGCCGGTCGTGCACGTGTCGACCGACCTGCGCGCAGCGCCGGTGCTGGTCTGGCAACGCCAGGGGCAGCCGGCACGGGGCCTCAGCGCATATGAAGGTGCGCCGTCGCGGCGATGCGGGCCGGCGCAGATGGCAGCGACGGTGTCTTACCTCATGAGGGCCACGTGACGCTCACGCTCGTCTCGCCCTCCGAGCCGGCTGCGCCTGCAGCCGCCGAGCCGGCGGACGGCTACCGGTACTGGGCGTTCCTGAGCTACAGCCACCACGACAAGGCGATCGCCAAGCGGCTGCAGCGGCAGCTCGAAACCTACCGCGTGCCCAAGCGCCTGGTCGGGCGCGAGACCTCGCACGGCGTGGTGCCGCCGCGCGTGTCACCGGTGTTTCGTGATCGCGACGAGCTGCATGCCGGCGCCGACCTCAAGGGCAGCGTGCAGGAGGCCCTGTCGCGCAGCCGCTGGCTGATCGTGGTGTGCACGCCTGACGCGGCACGCTCGCCCTGGGTCAACCGCGAGATCATCGAATTCAAGAAGCTGCACGGCGAGCGGCGTGTGCTCGCGCTGATTGCGAGAGGTGAGCCGTTTGCGAGCGACATGCCGGGGCACGAGGCGGAAGAGTGTTTTCCTCCGGCGCTGCGGCGGGCGTTGACGCCTGAAGGCAAGGCGGAGGGCGAGCCTCTGGAGCCGATTGCGGCCGACATGCGCAAACAGGGCGATGGTGCGCACCGCGCCATGCTCAAGCTCGTGGCCGGCATGCTCGGGGTGCCGTTCGACGATCTGGTGCGGCGCGACGTTCAACGCCGCGTGCGCTGGCTCACCGCGCTTGCGTCGGCATCGGTGGTGGGCGTGGTGGTGTTTGCGTTTCTCGCCGTGATGGCGGTGCAAGCGCGCAACGAGGCGCAGTACCAGCGTCAGCAGGCGGAAGGCTTGATCGAGTTCATGCTCGGGGATCTGCGCAAGAAGCTGGAGCCGGTGGGGCGGCTGGAGGTGCTCGATGCGGTCGGCGAAAAGGCGCTCGGCTACTACACGGGTCAGGAGGCTGCGAGCCTCGACGCCACAGCACTCGGGCATCGGTCGCGTGCGATGCACTTGATCGGCGAGATCCGCGACCTTCGTGGACAAAGCGCCGAAGCGCAGAAAGCCTTCGAGCAGGCTGCACAGACGACGGCGCTGCTGCTGGCGAAAGCACCCGGTGACGGGCAGCGTGTCTTCGACCATGCGCAAAGCGTGTATTGGGTGGGCTATGCCGCGTGGAAGCGAGCCGACGGGCCGACGGCTGAGGCGAGCTTTCGTGAATACCTTCGTTTGGCGGAACGTCTGGTGCAGCTCGATCCGCGCAACCCGGACTGGCGCGCGGAGGTTGGCTTTGCGTACAGCAATCTTGGAACGGTGCTGCTGGACATGGGACGCCCGCGTGAGGCGGTTGACTCTCTCACCAGGTCGGGTGAGGTGTTTGTCGGACTTGCAGCGCAGCGGCCGGAACTCGAGTTCGAATTGGGTCAGACGTACGGATGGTTGTCTGATGCACATGCGTTGATGGGCGACTACCGGCTCGCGCTGCAGCAGCAGCGCAAAAAGTTCCACATCTTCAGCGCCGTAGACCCGGCCGCGAAGAACGCGGTAGCGCAGCGCGGCCTCTTGAGCCCCCTCAATGAACTTAGTCTCTATGAGTTGTCATTGGGCAACGTCGCCGAGGCGGAGCGCAACAGCTTAGGTGCTGTGCGCCTGGCTGCTGACCTATTGCGCACAGACGCAGATAACCAGTTTTGGCAGAGCCACGCATGTATTGCTTGGCTGCGACTGGTTGAAACTCAGGCCGCAATGGGCCGTGTTGTGGCCGCGAAAGAGTCCTTTCTTCAAGCGGATTCTTGTGTGCGACGCTTCAACGCCAAAGGGACACCCGGGCTTAGCGATCAGATCCGCGTGAACGCTAGAAGGCTGGCTCTTGCGCCTGCATTCGCCGAGACACGAGAACAGCGGCTACTGCTCATTGGTGAAATCGAGCGCTTCTTGACGACGTCGATCCCAAAAATCCATCCAGAAGCTCCTGATCGGGTCAAGCTTTCCGTGGAGCTTGCGAACGCGAGCTTGGCTCTGAGAGATTTGCAGCGCTCTGTCGGAGTGGAAGACGTGGGGACGCTCGAGACGTCCAAGCAACTGCTGGAACCCTTTTCGACACTCAGCGATGGCGCGGTTCTAACCCCGCTCGCAGCAGCTCGTCTGCGCCTCGGTGACGTGCGGGGAGCCAGCGCGCTCGCCGACAGAGTTTTTAAGTCGTCCTACCGGCACCCTGCGTTCGCCGATCTTGTCAACCGATTGCATGCCGCGCAGGGCGGAGGCAATTTCTCCCCTACCCCCGGAGTTCGAAAATGACGAAAAAGAGCCATTCCGTGACCGTGCACGTGGTCGCCTATCGCAAGGCTGCGGGCTTGCATATTCAGCTGGCGGTCTCGCCTGAACTGCTGGACCTGACCGAATTGCCGGATGGCGAAGTCACGGTGCAGTGGAAGCTCGACACCAAGGGCTATGCCTTCCCCACCGATGGCAGTGCGATCGTTTTCACCTCTCCCGGTGCAAAGAAGGCCTTCGGGCCGGTCAAGGTAGACCGCTCGGGCAAGCTCGCGACGGCGGTGGCGAAGAACGTCGACGGCTTGGCCTACGCCTACAACGTCAGCGTGACCGAGGTGTCTTCGAAGCTCACGGCGGTGCTGGACCCGCTTATTCAGAACCGCGCCAAGTAGTTGCGCGCCGCGGCGTTCAAGGAGTGACCGTCGGAACGGGTGCGAGGTCCGCCGCTTCCGCAAGGCGCTCCTCGGCTTCTACCGCTCTGCCGGTCAGGGCGAGAGCCCTGGCCAGCCCGCGCAGCGCCGCCGCCTGTGCAGCGGCGCTGCGCCGGCCACGCAACTCGCCGATGAGTGCTTGCCAGCGAGAGAGGGCTTCCTCGAGTTGACCTTCGTTGTGCGCCAACTCTGCGAGCAGCGCCAGCGCGCGCAAGCGCCCGCGCTCATCGCCGGCTTGCGTGCGCAAGAGGAGTTCCGCTTCGCGTGCCTCCCGGCTCTCGGCAATACGTCCGTGCGCACGGGCCACATCGGCGCGTGCGCGTTGCCCCCAAGCGAGTTCGCGAGCCGGCCAGTCCGGCTGTTCTAGTGTCAGTGCTTCCTTGAGGGCAGCGTCGGCGATCGCGTTCGGCTCGCGCCACATGCCTGCGAGGCCGGTGAGTTCAGCGTACAGGCCGTGCACGTCGCCAAGCTCACGGTACAGAGCCTGGGCACGCGCCGCAGCCGCGCGGGCGCGTTCGGGATCGGTGGCCGTCCAGGCCCACTGCGCCGCGCGCCACCAGCGTGCTGCGAGAGGCACGGAGGTCTCGTTAGTCACGAAGGATTCGCTTCGCTCATGCCAGAAGCGTGCCTCGTCATAGAGCGACAGGTGATGCCACAGCGGCGCCGCGGCGCCGACCAGCGACACCAAGGTCGATGCATCGCCTTGCGCATGGGCGAAAGCCAGTGCCGCGCGCAGGTTGTCCAACTCGGGCTCATAGCGGGCCAGCCAGTCGGCGTCGGTCATCTGCAGCCAGTCAGTGGGGGCAGCGTCGAAGAAGCGCCTCATCGCAGCGGCATGCCGCACACGTGGCAACCACGCTTGCGCAGATGACGACAGCGCATACGCCCTGGCGGTCTCGCTCAAGGCATAACGCGGCACCTCACCACCGCTGACGCTGAGCAGGGAGTGTTCGACCAGCACGGCCAGGGCATCGATCAAGGCCCACTCATCGAGGCCGTCGTCCGCCAGCACCTCGCTCGCGAGCGGCAGGGTGAAGCCCCCGGCGAACACGCCGAGCTGTTGGAACAGCCGCTGTTCGACCGCAGGGAGCAAGGCCAGGCTCCACTCCAGAGCCGCCTGCAGCGTCTGCTGCCGCGTGGGTGCCGTGCGGCTGCCACCGGCGAGCAGCTTGAAACGATCGTCGAGGCGTTCGGCCACGCCGCGAGCGCCCAGCAGCGGCACGCGAGACGCTGCCAGCTCCAGCGCGAGCGGCAGGCCGTCGAGGCGGCGGCAGATCTCGATCACATGGGCGATGTTGTCGGGGCCCAGCACGAAGCGCCGGTCGGCTGCGCGGGCCCGTTCGGTGAAGAGGGCCACAGCGCCGAATGTGGCAGCCAGTTTCGCATCGGCGTCGGGTGGGGGCACGGCGAGGGCTTCGAGCCGGAGCAGCTGTTCACCCTGCACGCGCAGCGGGCTCTGGCTCGTCACTAACAGGCGCAGGCCCGGCGTGTGGGAGAGCAACGTCTGGACGAGGGGTGCGAGTGCGTCCACGAGGTGCTCCGCGTTGTCGACCACGAGCAGCAGTTGCATCGGCTTGAGCGCGGCCATCAGCGCTGCATGCGGGTCGCCTCCGGGGGCCAGTTGCAGGTCGAGCGCCTGCGCGATGCTGCCGGCGATCAACCGCCCGTCGGTCAGCGACGCCAGCTCGACCCAGGCACATCCGTCGGCCCATGCGGTCGAACGCGCCTGCGCGGCGCAGCGCGCGAGCGTGGTCTTGCCGATGCCGCCGGGGCCGACGAGGGTCACGAGCGAATGGAGGTCGAGCAGATCGAGCAGGGCGTCGAGGTCGGCGTCGCGCCCGAGCAGGGTCGGGGGGCGAGGAGGCAGGGTTGCTCGCAGCGGTGACGGCGCGGGGGCCTCGGGCTCCTCCCCAACCAACGTGAACCGATACCCCCGCCCCGGCACCGTCGCAATCGCCTTCGGCCCCAGCACCTTGCGCAAGGTCGACACCTGCACCTGCAGGTTGTTCTCTTCGACCACCAGGCCGGGCCACACCAGATCGAGCAGTTCGTTTTTCGACACCACCCGGTCGCGGTGCTCGATCAGCGCCAGCAGCAGGTCGAACGCTCGAGCGCCGAGCGCCGCGGGCTGCCCGTCGACGAGCAGCTCGCGTTGGGCCGGTCGCACTTCGATGCGGTCGAAACGGTGTACGGCAGAAAGCTGATGTGCCACGCGGGCCTCCTGCCCTGAATTTAATCGATGACCCCCTAATTCAGAACGCTTCAGCTCCCTCAAGGACAGGAGGCGCGCGCTGGGCGAACACTGGAAACTCATCCACAGGCACACACACAGGGGCGACGCATGAACCACTCATTGCTGTACGGATCGGTGGCCGCCGTCACGGCCGATGGCCTCCAGGGCGTGGTCGGCTGGTGGAAACGGGCGCATCGCGAATCGGTGGCGGCCCCGGCGCTGGTGGGCGCCCTGGAGTGCCGCGAGGTGGATTTCCCGTCGCGCGACGGGCGGGCGCGCATCGCGGCCACGCTGCTGCACGCCGGCACGACCCCCGGTGCGGCGGTGGTGCTGGTGGTCGGCCAAGTGGGCTGCTGGGGCAGCGACGCCCGTGTCGAGGGCCGCAGCCTGCACGTGCGCACGCTGGCGCAGGCGCTGCGCTCGCGCGGCATCACGGTGCTGGTCACACGCCTGCGCGGCCATGGCGAATCGGAGCGGCACGACGTGCTGGGCGCGGTCGACTACCTGCTCGCGCAAGGCCATGCACCGGGCCACATCGGGGTCATCGGTGCGTCGCTCGGCGCCTGCGCGGCGTTGATGGCGGCGGCGGAAGAGCCGGCGATCGCCGCCGTGGTGGCCGACAGCCCGCGGCGCGACTTGCGCGGGGAGGCGCGCCAACCGGCCGAAGTGCTGATGCCGCTCGCCCGTTGGCTCGGCCGGCTGCTGTCGGGCGTCGACCTCGGGCGCCGCCCGTGGCTGGGCGACCTGGCTGCGCTGCGCAACCGCTCGGTGCTGGTCGTGCACGGCCGGGGTGACCGCCAGGTGCCGCCCTCGGTGGGCCAGGCGGTGGCCGAGGCCTGCGCGGCACGCCTGTGGCTCACGGCCAGCCAATCCCACGCCGGCACGCTGCACGAAGCGCTGCCGCTCTACATCACCCGGGTGGTCGACTTCTTCTGCCAGCACCTGCCGGTGCAGCCGCGTGAGCCCCTGCTGCTGCCGGCGCAACCCCTCGAAGCAACGGCCTGATGCCATGTGGGGGCGTGCGCGGGCTGACAGAATCGGCGCCATGCCTTCCCATCCTGCCCCTGAAACCACCGCCACCCCAAGCGCCGTGCTGCGCGCCGCCGAGCTGCGCGACGTGCAGGCCATCGTCGGCCTGATCCGCGAGCTGGCCGAGTTCGAGAAGCTTACGCATCTGCTGCAGGTCACACCCGAAAAATTGCGCCCGCAGCTCTTCGGTGAGAAGCCAGTCGCCGAGGCCATGGTGGCCGAGCTTCAGGGCGAGGTGGTGGCCTTCGCGCTCTACTTCACCAATTTCTCGACCTTCCTTGCACAGCCGGGGCTCTACCTGGAAGACCTGTACGTGCAGCCCGCCCATCGCGGGAAGGGCATCGGCGAGTCCATGCTGACGCGGCTGGCCAAGCTGGCGGTCGACCGGGGCTACGGCCGCTTCGAGTGGTGCGTGCTCGACTGGAACGAAAACGCCATCCGCTTCTACAAGCGCATGGGAGCCACCGTGATGCCCGACTGGCGCCTCTCGCGCGTCACGGGTGACGCACTCGCGGCCCTGGCCTCACGCTGAGGCCTGAGCGCTTCCAGGGCTAGGGCGCGCGGGCGGCCCGCTGCTCTTCCTGCAACCTCAACACCTTGCGCTGCACCTTGCCGGTGGTCGTCATCGGCAGTGCGTCGATGAATTCGATCTCCTTCGGGTACTCGTAAGGCGCGAGCTTGCCGCGCACGTGCTGCTGCAGCGCTTCGACCAGGTCGGTCGAGCCCGTGAAACCTGAGGCGAGCACGACGAAGGCCTTCACCACCGCGCCGCGCTCGGCGTCGGGCTTGGGCACCACCGCCGCATTGGCCACCGCGGGGTGCTTGACCAGGCAGTTCTCGATCTCGCTCGGCCCGATGCGATACCCGGCCGCCTTGAACACGTCGTCGCTGCGGCCCTGGTACCAGAGGTAGCCATCGGCATCCATCACCGCGGTGTCGCCGGTGCGGCACCAGGAGTCGGCCGGGTCGCCGGTGAACTTGGCGCGTGTGGCCTCGTCGTTGCGCCAGTAGCCGAGGAAGAAGATCGGGTCGGGCTGGCCGTGCACGTCGCGACGGTGGATGGCCACGTCGCCCGGTGTGCCGCGCGGACACTCGCGGCCTTCGTCGTCGATCACCGCGATGCGGTGGCCGGGATAGGGGCGGCCCATGCTGCCGGGCTTCGCCGGCCACGCGCTGTGCGGCGCGCCGGTGGTGTCGACGAACCAGCCGCAGTTGCCCACCACGTAATTCATCTCCGTCTGGCCGAACATCTCGTTGACGGTGATGCCGAGCTGCCTCTCGCAGTAGTCGAACACCGCGTCGCCGACCGCCTCGCCGGCGCTCATGATGGCGCGCAGCTTGAGCGTGTGGCGCTCGCGCGGCGCGGGCACGGCTTTCATCATCGCCTTCAGCGCGGTGGGGAAGAGAAAGGTGTTGGTCACGCCATAGCGCGCCATCAGCTCGAAGGCCTTCTCGGGCGAGAAGCGGCCCTGGTAGGCCACGATCGGGTGGCCGAAATAGAGCGTGGGCAAGAGGGCGTCCATCAGCCCGCCGGTCCAGGCCCAGTCGGCGGGTGACCAGAAGACGTCGCCGCGTTGCGGAAACCAGTTCTGGCTGCAGACGAAACCCGGCAGGTTGCCGATCAACGCGCGGTGCGGGATGAGCGCGCCCTTGGGCGGCCCGGTGGTGCCGCTGGTGTAGATGAGGACGGCCGCGTCATCGGCCTTGGTCACCACCGGCTGGAAGCGCTCGGGCTCGCGGGCGAGCAGGGTGGTCCAGTCGACATCGCCCTGGCCCTGCGCGCCACCCGCCGCCACGACGGTGGCCAGTCGCGGGCACTCGTTGCGCGCGGCGAGAAGGTTCGCCACCGCACTTTCGTCAACGAGTGCGAGTCTGGCCTCGCTGTGCTGCAGGCGATACGCCAGCGCATCGGGTCCGAAGAGCATCGACAGCGGCATCGCCACTGCACCCAGCTGGTAAAGCGCGATGTGCGCGACCGCGGTCTCGATGCGCTGCGGCATCACGATGGCCACCCGGTCGCCCGCCTCGACCCCCAGCCGTTGCAGCGCATGGCTGAGCCGGTTGGCCTGCGCCTGCAGGCTGCCGTAGCTGCACTGGAGCGTCTGCCCGTTCTCGTGCTCGTAGAGGATGGCCGTGGCCTCGGGTGTCTCGCGGGCCCAGCGGCCGCAGCACATGTCGGCAATGTTGAAGTGCGGCGGCACCTTCCAGCGGAAGCCGGCGTGCAGGCGGTCGTAGGCCGAGGCCTGGGTCATGCGGTCTCCTTCATGAGGATCGGGCGACGGGCCAGCATAGAACGTGTGGTCTGGCACGAAAGCGCGGCCGCGCCTAGGGATTTCCCCGGGGCGATGCGGTGCCGCAGCCGCCGAAAACGAAGATATGCCGTACTCGCCGTTGTCTGCCGTGAAGAATCGCATCCGCCTGGGTGGGCCGGTGCCGTTCAACATCCGCGGGCCGGACAACCGCCTGCTGCTCGCCCGCGGCCAGGTCATCCGAGACGAAGCACAGCTCGATGCCCTGTTCGAGCGCGGCGCAGTGGTCGATGTGGACGACCTGAAGGGGCCGCGCGCCGAGGTGATCGAGGCGCCGGTCGAGACGCTGCCGGGGCTGTGGAGCGGCTGCATCGACCGTGTGGGCCGCACGCTGCGCACGCCCACGCTGCCCGAATTTGCTCAGGCGCTGGAGGAGGCCGCCGAGCCGGTGCTGGCACTTGTCGAGCGCGACCCCGACCTCGCCATCTTCCAGGTGGTGCGCCAGGATGCTGCGGGCAAGAACCCTTATGGCGTCGCGCATTCCGTGCACACCGCGATAGCCAGCTACCTGGTCGCGCAACGCCTGGGCTGGGACAAGCCGGCCATCGAGCGTGTCTTCAAGGCGGCGCTGACGATGAACCTCGCGATGCTGGAGCTGCAGTGCCGCCTGGCCACGCAAGTCACGCCGCTCACGGCCGCGCAGCGCGAAGTGATCCACGACCACCCGACGCGCAGCGCCGAGATGCTCGAAGCCTCGGGCGTGGCCGATGCCGATTGGCTGGCCGCGGTGCGCAACCACCATGAGGTCCCCGGCGGCCACGGCTACCCGCGCGCCTGCCAGGACGTCGACGACATGGCCTCGCTGCTGCGCCGCGTCGACATGTACACCGCCAAGCTGAGCCCTCGCATCACGCGCACCGCCATGCCTGCCAACCAGGCCGGGCGCGACCTCTTCGTCAAGGACGCGCAGCACCCGATGGCGGCGGCGGTGATCAAGGAATTCGGCGTCTACCCGCCGGGCTGCTTCGTGCAGCTGGAGTGCGGTGAACTGGGCGTGGTGATCAAGCGGGGGGCGAATGCCAACACGCCGGTCGTCGCGGCACTGACCGCGCGCAACGGCGACGCGCTGATGGAGCCGGCGCGGCGCCAGACCGACCACCGCGGCTTCGCCGTCGTCGGCGTGGTGCCGGAGAGCGCGCTGCGGGTGCGGGTGTCGCCCGAAAAGCTGGTGGTGCTGGCCACCCGTTGAACGCAGGCGCTGGCCTGCAGGAACAACGTGATTGCGGCACACTGCCGGGCTTCACCGGCAGCCTGGCTTTCCTTCACATGCAGCACGTTCAACTCGGTCGCAGCGACCTGCGCGTCACCCCCATCTGCCTCGGCACCATGACCTTCGGCCAGCAGGTCGACGAAGCGCTGGCGCACTCGTTGCTCGACCAGGCCATCGGCCGCGGCATCAACTTCATCGACACCGCCGAGATGTACGCCGTGCCCGCGCGGCGCGAGACCTACGGCGCCACCGAGCGCATCATCGGCACCTGGCTCGCGTCGCGGCCCGGCATGCGCCAGAAGATCGTGCTCGCCACCAAGGTCGCCGGCCCGGCGCGCGGCATGGACTGGATCCGCAACGGCTCGCCCGACCTGAGCCCCGCCGACATCGCCCAGGCCTGCGACGACAGCCTGAAGCGCCTGCAGACGGAGGTCATCGACCTGTACCAGATCCACTGGCCGAACCGCAATGCGCCGATGTTCGGCGGCCTCTACTTCGACCCGAAGCACGACAAGCCGCAGACCTCCATCCACGACCAGCTCGACGCTTTCGGCAAGCTGGTGAAGGCGGGCAAGGTGCGCCACATTGGCCTCTCGAACGAGACGCCCTGGGGTGTGGCCGAGTTCGTGCGCCTGGCCGAGCAGCACGGCCTGCCGCGTGTGGTGACGGTGCAGAACCCGTATGCGCTGACCAGCCGCGCGCTCGACAACGGGCTCGATGAAACGCTCTACCGCTACGGCGTCTCGCTGCTGGCGTATTCGCCGCTGGCGTTCGGTGCGCTCACCGGCAAGTACGACGCCTCCGGTTTTACCGGGCCGGCAGAGAAGGGCCGCCTGGCGGCCTTCGAGTCCTCGCGCAAGCAACGCTGGGGCCGGCCCGAGGCGCTGGAGGCGGCGCGTCTCTACAACGCGTTGGCGAAGGCACACGGCCTCACGCCGACGCAACTCGCACTGGCCTTCTGCTACCGCTCGCGGCGTGTGGCGAGCACGATCATCGGCGTCACGAACTCGCAGCAGCTGGTCGAAAACCTGGACGCGTGGGATGTACAGCTCTCGCCCGAGCTTTTGGCCGAAATCGATGCCATCCGCTGGAAGCACCGAGACCCCGCTCAATGATGTTGGCCCCCCAGTCGCTTCGCTCCTGCCCCCAAGGGGTGCCGTCCGGCTTGGGGCGGCCCGGCGCCGGACACTCCTGCTGATCATGGCCAAGAAAGACCACGTCTCCGAAACCCCCGCCACCCAACTGCTCAAGCAGCAGAAGGTGGCCTACACCGAGCACGTCTACGACTACGTCGACCACGGCGGCACCACCGAGTCGGCCCGGCAGCTCGGCGTCGACGAACACCATGTCGTGAAGACGCTGGTGATGGAAGACGAGAACGCCAAGCCGCTGATCGTGCTGATGCACGGCGACCGGCAGGTGAGCACGAAGAACCTCGCACGCCAGATCGGCACGAAGAAGGTCAGCCCCTGCAAGCCCGAGGTGGCGCAGCGCCACAGCGGCTATCTGGTGGGCGGCACCTCGCCCTTCGGCACCAAGAAGGCCATGCCGATCTACGTGGAAAGCACGGTGCTCGAGTTGCCGCGCATCTACATCAACGGCGGGCGCCGAGGCTACCTTGTCGGCCTTTCGCCACAGGTGTTGACCGAGGTGCTGAACGCGAAGCCGGTGCAGTGCGCGGGTGCAGAATAGCCGCTGCATTCCACTACAACAGCTCGCTCGATGGAGACCCTGTATTCCGCTGCCGCGGTGGTCGCGGCCTATCTGATCGGCTCGCTCTCGTTCGCCGTCATCGTCAGCCGCCTGATGGGCCTGTCGGACCCACGCAGTTACGGCTCGGGCAACCCCGGCGCCACCAACGTGCTGCGCTCGGGCAACAAGGCGGCGGCCATCCTCACGCTGGTGTTCGATGTGTTGAAGGGCTATGTGCCGGTGCTGCTGATGCTGATCTACGGCGGGCGCTTCGGCCTTGGCCACGGCACGGTGGCGATGGTGGGCCTGGCGGCCTTCCTCGGGCACCTGTGGCCGGTGTTCTTCCGCTTCAAGGGCGGCAAGGGTGTGGCCACCGCCGCCGGCGTGCTGCTCGCCTTCAACCCCTGGCTGGGCGCGGCCACGCTGCTCACCTTCGTGATCATCGTGGCCTTCTTCCGCTACGTGTCGCTCGGCTCCGTCGTGGCGGCGCTGTTCGCGCCGTTCTACCAGCTGCTGATCTGGGACGCGAATGCCATCGCCGGTGCGATCGTCGTGATGAGCCTGCTGCTCGTGTGGCGCCACAGCGCCAACATCCAGAAGCTCCTTGCCGGCACCGAAAGCAAACTCGGGCAGAAGGCTGCGGGCGCTGTTTCGAAAGCAACGCCACACACCAAGGGAAGCAAACCATGACGCACGCCGTACGCCGTTACCACGTGGGTGACCGTCTCTCCGAGATGGCCATCCACCACGGCACCGTCTACCTCGCCGGCCAGGTGCCCGACGACGCCACGCAAGACATCAAGGGCCAGACGCGCCAGGTGCTGGCCATGGTCGACAAGCTGCTCGCCGAAGCGCACACCGACAGCGCGCACATCCTGATGGCGCAGATCTTCCTGGCCGACATGGCCGACTTCGCCGGCATGAATGAGGTGTGGGACGACTGGGTCGCCCCCGGCGACGCCCCGCCGCGCGCCACCGTTCAGGCGAAGCTCGCCAGGCCCGAGTGGAAGATCGAGATCGTGGTGACGGCGGCGCTGAAGGTCTGACCGGCTCTAGGCCGACAGGCCGAGCTTCGCCGGGTCGCCGCGCCCCAGGCGCACCAGCACCGGCTCGTCGCCGGTGAGGTCGACCACCGTGGTCGGCTGCATCGGGCAGGCGCCCGCATCCAGCACCACCTCCACCTGCCCGCGGAAGCGCTCGCGGATCTCATCCGGGTCGTTGAGTGGCTCGGTTTCGCCGGGCGGGATCAGCGTGGTCGACAACAGAGGTTGGCCGAAGACGTCGAGCAGCTCCTGCAGCATCTTGTGTTCGGGCACGCGCAGGCCGATGGTGCGGCGCGACGGGTGCGACACACGGCGCGGCACTTCCTTCGTCGCCTCGAGCAGGAAGGTGTAGGGCCCCGGCGTGGCGTGCTTGAGCAGGCGGTATTGCTTGTTGTCGACGCGGGCGTAGCTCGCCAGCTCCGAGAGGTCGCGGCAGAGCAGCGTGAGGTGGTGCTTGTCGTCGACCTCGCGGATGCGGCGCAGCTTCTCGGCCGCGGCCTTGTCGTCGAGGTGGCAGACGATCGCGTAGCTCGAATCGGTGGGCACCGCCGCGATGCCGCCGCCGTGCAGCACGTCGGCGGCCTGCTTCAGGAGCCGCGCCTGCGGGTTCTCGGGGTGGACTTCGATGACGCGGGGCATCGCTTCTCCCTTAGTCGGGTGTGAGCGCCGAGTCGGCCGGCGCGATGCGCTGGGCCGCCGCGCTCTCGCGCAGGTTGAGCCACACCGAGGTGGCGCCGCACACGCCCACCACCGCAATGCCCACGAATGCCCAGCCGTCGGGCACGTGGTTGAAGACCAGGTAGCCGGCCACGCTCGCGAAGCCGAGCTGCAGGAAGGTGAAGGGCATGAGCGTGGCCATCGGCGCCATGCCCACCGCAAGGATCAGGCACAGGTGGCCCACCGTGCCTGCCACGCCGATCAGCAGCAGCAGGCCCCAGATCGAGGGCGGCGCCGCGCGCAGCGCCTCCCACGACGAGGCCGGCTCGAACATCAGGATCGCGCCCACCACGAGGGTGCCCACGAGGCCCGTGTAGAAATGCGTGGTCAGCGGGTGCTCCAGGTTCGACAGCCGCCGCGTAAGCAGCTGGAAGCCGGCGTACACGAGCGCCATCGTGAGCGGGATCAGCGCCACCCAGCCGAAGATGCCGGCCCCCGGCCGCACAACGATCAGCGCTCCGGCGAAGCCACCCGCCACCAGCGCCATGCGCAGCGGCGACACCTTCTCGTGCAGGAAGAGCGCCGCCAGCACCGTGACGAGCACCGGCGACAGCATGCCCACCGCGGTGAACTCGGCCACCGGCATCTGGCGGATGCCGATGAAGAGCAGCGCGCTCGTCGCCAGCAGTAGCGAGCCGCGCAGCAGCTGGAAGCGCGGGTGGGCGGTGCGAAAGAGGTTGCTGCCGCCGCGCAGCAGGCGCAGTGCCAGCCAGCCGCCCATCAGCAGCGCCTGCACTGCATAGCGAGCGAAGAGGCCGATGATGATCGGCAGCACCTGGCCGAGGTACTTGGCGGTGGTGTCGAGTGTCACGAACCACAGGCCCATGACAAGGATGAGGCCGATGCCCAGCAGCGGGCGGTGACTTGCACCCTGCAGGGCGATCGCGCTCACGGGCGTTGGACCCGCTCTGTCAGCGCTTCCCACACCGGCGTCAGCTTCGCGGGCAGCGGCGGCAGCGTGCCGAGGTCGACGTGGCTTTCGTCAGGGCTGTGGAAGTCGGAGCCGCGCGAGGCCAGCAACCCGTGTGCGAGCGCGAGGTCGGCGTAGACCGCGTACTCGGCGGGCGTATGGCTGCCGGTCACCACTTCCAGCGCCTGGCCGCCGTGCCGCTTGAACTCACTGAGGAGCGCGTCTTCCTGTTCCTGCGTGAGCTTGTAGCGGCCGGGGTGGGCGATGACGGCGATGCCGCCGGCCTGCGTGATCCAGCGCACCGCGTCGGCGAGCGAGGCCCAGCGGTGCGGCACGAAGCCGGGCTTGTCTTCGACGAGAAAGCGGCGAAACACCTCGCTGGTGTCGGCGCACACACCGCTGTCGACCAGAAAGCGCGCGAAGTGCGTGCGCGAGATCAGCTCGGGGTTGCCGACGTAGCGCAGTGCCCCTTCGAAGGCGTCGGCAATGCCCACCTGCGCCAGGCCAGCGGCCATGTCGCGGGCACGCTCTTCACGGCCACCGCGGGTCGCGCGCAAGCCGGCGTTGAGCGCCGGGTCGTCGGCATCGAAACCGAGCCCGACGATGTGCACCGTGGTGTTGGCAAAGGTGATCGAGATCTCGGTGCCGGTGAGGTAGGCGACGCCATTGGCATGGGCTGCGGCACGGGCGCGCTGCTGGCCGGCGACCTCGTCGTGGTCGGTGAGGGCCCACAGGTCCACACCGTTGGCGGCTGCACGTGCGGCGAGCGCTTCGGGCTCGAGCGTGCCGTCGGACACGATGGAATGGCAGTGCAGGTCGGCGTTGCGGATCACCTGCGGGATTGTAGGGAGCCCCTCCTGACGGCGCGCCGGGAGGGGCTTGGCCTCAGCGGGCGATGCGGTACAGCCAGCCGTCGTCGGTGATGAAGTAGATCCAGCCGTCGGGCCCCTGGCGCACGCAGCGCACGCGCGCGCCTTCCCAGATGCGCTCGCGGGCGGTGACGGTGTTGCCGCTCAGCGTGAGCCGCCACAGCGCCTGTCCTGCCTGGGCGCCGACCAGCAGGCTGCCCTGCCACTCGGGGAATCCTGTGCCGGTGTAGAACGCGATGGCACTCGGTGCAATGGAGCTGTACGGCGGCGTGCTGCCCGGGCCCGGCCACCACGTCACCGGCTCGGTGTAGGTGGGGGCGTGCGTGCCGCCACCGATCAGGCAGTTGGCGTTGGTGTCACCGTAGTTGCAGCCGTAGCTGCGCACCGGCCAGCCGTAGTTCTGGCCGGCGCGGGCGATGTTGATCTCGTCGCCGCCCTGCGGGCCGTGCTCACTGATCCACAGATCGCCCGTCGTCGGGTGGATGGCCGCGCCCTGCGGGTTGCGGTGGCCGAGGCTCCAGATGCCGGGCCGGGCGCCGGCGCCCAGGTTGGGGTTGTTGCCCGGGATGCTGCCGTCGCGGTTGATGCGCACCACCTTGCCGAGCGTGGTGGTGAGGTCTTGCGCCAGGTTCGGCGACTGTTTTTCGCCGAGCGTGATGAAGAGTGTCTTGTCACGGCCGAAGGCGAGGCGTGAGCCGTAGTGGGCCGGGATGCCGGTCTTCGGGAACTGGCGGAAGAGCGGGTCGCGCGAGACGTCGAGCAGCTGGTTGCTGTTGAGGTCGAGACGGCCGCGGTTCACCGCCGTGCCGAGGAAAGCTCCGTCGGGCTCGGTGTACGAGAAGTACACCCAGTTCGAGCCGGGGGTGGTGTAGTCGGGGTCGAGCACGATGTCGAGCAGGCCACCCTGGCTGTCGGTGTTGACCGTGGGCACGCCGGAGAACGGGCCCGAGAGCGCGCTGAAATCGGCGCGCATCACGACCAGCGTGCCGGCCTTCTGCGTGAACACGATGCGCCCGTCGGGCAGGAACGCGAAGCTCCAGGGCGCGGTGAGCCGCGCATTGGCGTTGAGCCGGGTCGCCTGCGGCGGGGGCGGTGGTGGGGGCGGCGGGGGAGGGGGCGGTGGCGTGTTGCCGCCGCCGCCACCACCGCCGGGCGGTGGCGCGGGCGGGCCGGGCGGGATGTTGGGGGGAGGCGGCGCGTCGCCGCCGCCGCAGCTCATGAGCGGCACGCTGACGGCGGCCCAGAGGGCGCTCAGGCGAACGAGGCCGCTGCGGCGCTGCAAGTCGATGGGGCTGCCGGACGTTGGAGAAGGTGGGCGTTTCATGGTTGGGTCCCGAACCGATTTCTCGAAGCACTGGGCAGGTTAGTCCAGGCCGCACAGATGTGCCGGCAACCGAATGCAACCTTGTCGAGAGAGTGGTATCGGGTGCGGCGCACCCCGATGCGGCAATCAGCGTGCCGCTTCGACGATCATCTGCAGGCGCTGCTGCCCGTTGTATTCGTCGACACGCAGCTGGTAGGCGAGCGTCACCCGGTCGGGCAGGGGCTCGCTGCGCCCGAACCAGATCGCGTCGCGCAGGGCGCCGGCGTGGCGCACGGCGAGCTTCAGATGTTTCTCGCCAACCAGGCGCTGCGACACCACTTCCACCTCGTCGCTGAAAAGCGGGGCTTCGAAGGCCTGCCCCCACACCTGCGCGTCGAGCGAGCGCACGGTGTCGAGGTTGAAGTACTCGGCCGGCAGCGGCCCGTCGGTCATCAGCGTGCGCGAGAGGGTGGCGGCGTCGAGCCACTCCGTGGCCACACGCTGGAAGGCGTCGACGAAGGTCGGGAAGTCGATTTCGGCGAGCGTGCAGCCGGCCGCCATCGCGTGGCCGCCGAACTTCTTCAGCACGCCGGGGTGGCGCTTGCTGACGAGGTCGAGCGCATCGCGCAGGTGGAAGCCGTTGATCGAGCGACCCGAGCCCTTGAGCAGGCCGTCCTGCCCCATCGCGAAGACGAAGGTCGGGCGGTGCACCCGGTCCTTCAGGCGCGAGGCGACGATGCCGACCACGCCTTCGTGGAAATCGGGGTCGTAGATCGCGAGTGCGGGCGGCGCGTCGCCGGCCGGCATGAGCCGCGCCAGCATCGCCTCGGCCTGCTCGCGCATGCCGGCTTCCACGTCGCGCCGCTCGCGGTTGATGGTGTCGAGCAGCTGGGCCAGCTCGGTGGCGCGAGACGGGTCGTCGGTGAGCAGGCACTCGATGCCGAGCGACATGTCGCTCAAGCGCCCGGCGGCGTTGATGCGCGGGCCGAGCGCGAAGCCGAAGTCGAAGCCGGTGGCGCGTGAGGCGTCGCGGCCGGCGGCCTTGAAGAGCGCGGCCACGCCCGGCTGCATGCGGCCGGCGCGGATGCGCTTCAGGCCCTGCGCCACGAGGCGGCGGTTGTTGGCGTCGAGCTTCACCACGTCGGCCACGGTGCCGAGCGCCACCAGGTCGAGCAGCACGTCGAGCCGCGGCTGGGTCTCGGCTGTGAACACGCCGCGGGCGCGCAACTCGCTCCGCAGCGCCAGCAGCACGTAGAACATCACGCCCACGCCCGCGAGGTTCTTGCTCGGGAAGCCGCAGTCGGGCTGGTTGGGGTTCACGATCACCGTGGCGGCGGGCAGCTGCGCGACACCTTCTGCGTCTTTCGCGGGCAGGTGGTGGTCGGTCACGACGACATCGAGGCCGAGCGTGCGCGCGTGGTCGACGCCGGCCAGGCTCGCAATGCCGTTGTCGACGGTCAGCAGCACCTGCGGCTGCTTCTGCAGCGCGAGGTCGACGATGGCCGGCGTGAGGCCGTAGCCGTGCACCGCGCGGTCGGGCACCACGTGGCACAGCGTGCCCGGCGCCGCGCCCAGCATCTGCAGGCCCCGCAGCGCCACGGCGCAGGCGGTGGCGCCGTCGCAGTCGTAGTCGGCCACGATGCAGATGCGTTTGCGGGCGGCGAGGGCGT
The DNA here is from genome assembly GCF_024700055.1 of Rhizobacter sp. J219. GTDB lineage: Bacteria > Pseudomonadota > Gammaproteobacteria > Burkholderiales > Burkholderiaceae_C > Rhizobacter. The sequence continues at coordinate 2,265,103 of NZ_JAJOND010000001.1, read as the reverse complement.
CGGCCAGAAACGTTGCCGCGGCCTGCGTGCCCATCAGCTGCGCCGGAGCCACCAGGCCGGCGAGGGCGTCGTCGATCTCGTCGGCGCTGCGCACTCCACGGGCGGCGTACAGGCGCGCCAGCAAGGGGTGGATGCCGGCCTGTTCGAGCGCCCACACGGTGCGGGGCGGCACCTCGCGCAAGCGCAGGGTCGGCTCTCTGGTGAGGGTCATCACAGGGCCTCCAGCACGGGCGCCACCGCGGGCGTGGGCGGCTTCAGCCGCGACCACAGGCCCATTGCCTGCGGCTCGAAGCGCTGGGCGCGCCGCTCGCCGCAGAGCGTGAGCGTCACGGGCAACTGGTCGCGCGAGGCGGTCAGGGCCTCCTGCACGGCGCCTTCGTCGAGCGCCCGCCAGGCATCGGCCCAGGCGGCCCAGTCGGAGGCCAGCGCCGGGCCGCGCAGGCTGTCGGCCACCTGCAGCGGTGTCGTCGCTTCGGCCTGTGCCCGACCGCAGCCGCTGAGCCAGAACGAGTTGACCGGCAGCGCGCCGAGGCCCACGCGGTGGTCGTTCAGCGGCTGCTGGTAGAGCAGCATCTGCACCTCGTTCTGGAGGCGGCGGATCAGCGTGACCTGGGGCGACGAGGGCAGCCAGAGGTCGATGTTGCGGCCGATCACGCGGTCGAGGCTGGCGCTGGGCGTTGCGGCGAGCGACTCGTGCGCGGCATACCAGCGCATTGGCGCGCCCCAGGCCATCTCCCAGCCTTCGCTTTCGAAGAGCGGCTTCACCGCCTCGAAGAGCGTGTGCGACTCCTGCGCGCTCAGGTGCAGGTTGGCCGGGTCGGGCAGCGTCACCTGGTCGGTGCCCACATGCCAGTGCACCGGCGTGAGCAGGCCCCAGGCCTTCTGGCCGACGGTGATGCCGTCGCGTGCGGCCTGGCGGGCGGCCCAGGGGAAGCAGCCGTCGTCGGCCTGCCAGCCCAGCGCCTGCGCGTGGGCCAGTTCATGCGGCGGGGTGAGGCTGTATTCGTCGTGGCCGAGGCATTCGGCGGGGCGCAGGCGCCCGAGCAGCCGGCTCAGGTGGGGCAGCTTGAGGCTGCGCAGCGCCGCAAGGCCACGCTCGGAGTGGGGCGCGGCGTAGGGGATCAACAGATGCATCGGCGGATTATCCGGGGATGCCGTCACCCATTCTTCACAACCCCGCCACGGCGCAGTCATTCATCGCGCGGACCATGCGGGTCCATGCAACGCGACGCAGCATTCCTTCAGGCATGGGCCGCCCCGAGCGCCGATCTCGCGGGCGATGACGCGCCGCGCGAGCACAAACGCCACTACCGCAGCGTGTGGATTTCCGACCTGCACCTGGGCACGCCCGGCTGCCAGGCGAAGGCGTTGCTCGACTTCCTGAAGCACGTGGAGTGCGAGACGCTCTTTCTCGTCGGCGACATCGTCGACGGCTGGCAACTGCGCCGCAGCTGGTATTGGCCGCAGGCGCACAACGACGTGGTGCAGAAGATCCTGCGCAAGGCGCGCAAGGGCACACGGGTGATCTTCATCCCCGGCAACCACGACGAGTTCGCGCGCAAGTACGTCGGCCACAACTTCGGCGGCATCGACGTGGCCGAGGAATGGGTGCACGAGACGGCCGACGGCCAGAAGCTCTGGGTCATGCACGGCGACTATTTCGACGGCGTGATCCAGTGCGCCAAGTGGCTCGCGCACGTGGGCGACTCGCTCTACGAATTCACCCTCAAGCTCAACCGCTACCTCAACTCGCTGCGCGCGCGCATGGGGCTGCCGTACTGGAGCCTGTCGAAGTATCTGAAGCTCAAGGTCAAGCGCGCCGTCAACTTCATCGGCGATTTCGAGGCCGCGGTGGCGCGCGAGGCACGGCGCCGGGGCGTGCAGGGCGTGGTGTGCGGGCACATCCACCATGCCGAGCTGCGCGAGATCGACGGCATCACCTACGCCAACGACGGCGACTGGGTGGAAAGCCTCACCGCGCTCGGCGAGCAGGCCGATGGTCGGCTGGAGATCATCGACTGGGCCGAGCAAATGCGGGCCCGCCACCTGGCGCCGGTCGCCGTGGCCGAGGTCGCGGCGTGAAGATCGCGCTGGTCACCGATGCCTGGCGGCCGCAGGTCAACGGCGTGGTGACCACGCTCGTCGAGCTGGAAGAAGGGCTGGCCGCGATGGGCCACGAGGTGGTGCTGGTGGAGCCTTCGGGCTTCAAACGCTTTCCGTGCCCGGGCTACCGCGAGATCGAGCTGGCGTGGCGGCCGGGCCGCAAGGTGGCGGCGATGCTCGACGAAGCGCAGGCCGACGCCATCCACATCGCCACCGAAGGCCCGCTCGGCTCGGCGGCGCGGGCGCATTGCCTGAAGCGCGGCTGGGCCTTCACCACCGCCTTCCACACCCGCTTCCCGGACATCCTGTCCAAGGCGCTGCACATTCCGCCACGCTGGGGCTATGCCTGGTTCCGCCGTTTCCACGCGCCGTCGAGCGGGATCCTGGTGCCCACCACCGGCATGCTCGACCTCCTGCGCGGGCATGGCTTCTCGCCGCTCAAGGCCTGGTCGCACGGGGTGGACCTGAGCCTCTTCAAGCCGGTGGAAGGGGCCGACCTCGGGTTGCCGCGGCCGGTGTTCCTGTACGTGGGCCGGGTCAGCTACGAGAAGAACCTCGACGCCTTCCTGAAGCTCGACCTGCCAGGCTCCAAGGTCGTCTACGGCGTCGGCCCGTTGGAAGAAGCGCTCAAGCGCAGGTACCCCGAAGTCCATTGGCGCGGTGTGGTCCCGCGGCCCGAGCTGGTCAGGATCTACAGCGCGGCCGATGCGTTCGTCTTCCCGAGCTGCTCCGAGACCTTTGGCCTGGTGATGCTGGAGGCCATGGCCTGCGGCACGCCGGTGGCGGCCTTCCCGGTGCCGGGCCCGCTGGACGTGGTGGCGCCCAAGCACGACGAGCACGATGGCGGTGTGTTGCACGACGATCTGCGCGTGGCGGCACTGGCCGCGCTGAAGATCCCGCGCGAGGCGGCACGCCGCCGGGCGATGCAGTTCGACTGGACCGAGGTCTGCCACCAGTTTGTCGGCCACCTCGTGCCGAGCTGTCACACGAGCGTCGAGGCTGTCACCAAATCGTCGCAAAACCTTCATAGACTGGTCTCATGACCCCGGTGCCCACAACAAGAACGCTTGCACTGCTCAACCGTGAAAGCTCCATCCTCGCCTTCAACCGCCGGGTGCTGGCCCAGGCCCGGCGCGAGGACGTGCCGCTGCTGGAGCGGCTGCGCTACATCTGCATCGTCTCGTCGAACATGGACGAGTTCTTCGAGGTGCGTTTCGCCGACTACATCGAGGCGGCCCGCCAGCCGGGGGCAGGGGTGTCGAACCGTGACCTGGAGGCGGTGGCGGCTGACGCCCACCGCCTGATCGACGACCAATACCACTGCTTCAACGACGAGGTGATGCCCGCGCTGCAGCGCGAGGGCATCCGCATCCTCAACCACGGCGAGCGCAACGACGCGCAGCGTCGCTGGGTCGACAACTTCTTCCAGCGCCAGGTGCGGCCGCTGCTCGTGCCGGTGGGGCTGGACCCGTCGCACCCCTTCCCGCAGGTGGCCAACAAGTCGCTCAACTTCATCGTGCGCCTGGGCGGGCAAGACGCCTTCGGCCGCGAGAACAGCATCGCGATCGTGAAGGTGCCGCGGGTGCTGCCGCGGGTCATCCGCCTGCCCGACGAACTGGCCGGCGGGGCGCAGTGCTTCGTGTTGCTGACGAGCGTGATCCGTGCGCACCTTGCCGAGCTGTTCCCTGGCCGGGAGGTGGAGGCGTTTTCGCAGTTCCGCCTCACGCGCGACTCCGACCTCGCGGTCGACGAAGAAGACGTGGTCAACCTGCGCCAGGCGCTGCGCTCGGGCCTCACCACGCGCCACTTCGGCCAGGCCATCCGGCTGGAGGTGGTCAACACCTGCCCGCCGGAGTTGTCGGCCTTCCTGCTGGCGCAGTTCGCCCTGCCCGAGGCGGCGCTGTACCAGGTCAACGGCCCGGTGAACCTGGTCCGCCTCAATGCGCTGATCGACGCGGCCGACGCGCCGCACCTGCGCTTTGCGCCGCACGAGCCCTCGTGGCCGCGGCGGCTGTCGCGCGACGAGTCCATCTTCAAGCACCTGAGCGAGGTGGGCGACGTGCTGATGCACCACCCCTACCAGTCGTTCGAGCCGGTGGTGCAGTTCCTGCGCGAAGCGGTCGAAGACCCCGACGTGCTCGCCATCAAGCAGACCATCTACCGCACCGGCAGCGAGTCGCCGCTGATGGACCTGCTGATCGAAGCCGCCCGCCGCGGCAAGGAAGTGATGGCGGTGGTGGAGCTGAAGGCGCGCTTCGACGAAGAGGCCAACATCAACTGGGCCGAGCGGCTCGAGGCCGTGGGCGCGCAGGTGGTGTACGGCATCGTCGGCCTGAAGACGCACGCCAAGCTGCTGCTCGTGACGCGCCGCGAGGCCAGCCGCCTGCGCCGCTACGCCCACCTCTCGACCGGCAACTACAACCCCAAGACCGCGCGGCTCTACACCGACGTGGGCTACCTCACCGCCGACCCCGAGCTGACGTCCGACGCCGATGCCGTGTTCCAGCAGCTGGCGAGCCTGGGCAAGACGCGGCCGATGAAGCAGCTGCTGCAGGCGCCCTTCACCTTGCACAAGCAGACGCTCAAGCTGGTGGAGCAGGTGGCCCAGGCCGCACGCGACGGCCAGCCGGCGCGCATCGTCGCCAAGGTCAACGCGCTGACCGACGTGCCGCTGATCGACGCATTGATCGCCGCCAGCCAGGCCGGTGCGAGCATCGACCTCATCGTGCGCGGCGCCTGCATGCTGCCGCCCGGCATTCCCGGCCAGACCGACCGCATCCGCGTGCGCTCGGTGGTGGGGCGGCTGCTCGAACATTCGCGCGTGCTCTATTTCCGCTGGGGATCGCGCGACGACGACGAAGCGCTGTACCTGTCGAGTGCCGACTGGATGAGCCGCAACATGTTCCGCCGCATCGAGGTGGCGTGGCCGGTGCGCGACGCCAAGATGCGCCAGCGGGTGATCGACGAGTGCCTGGTGCCCTACCTGCACGACCGGCAAGACGCCTGGGAACTCCGCGCCGACGGGGAGTACGAACGGGTCGGGCAAGACGGGCCGAGCGCCCAGCGAGCCCTGATGGAACGTTACGCCGTGGGAGGCTGAGAACGATGGACCTGATCCTGTGGCGCCACGCCGAGGCGGTGCCCGAACGCGAAGGGCTGGACGACCTCGACCGCCCGCTCACGCCCAAGGGCGAGCGCCAGGCGCAGCGCATGGCCGAATGGCTCAACCATCGCCTCGCACATTCCACGCGCATCCTCGTGAGCCCGGCGGTGCGCACCCAGCAGACCGCCAAGGCGCTCGAGCGCAGCTTCAAGACGGTGAAGGCGATCGCGCCCGATGCCTCGGCGACTGCGGTGCTCTCGGCGGCACGCTGGCCCGAATCGAACGAACCGGTGCTGGTGGTGGGGCACCAGCCGACCCTCGGCCACGTGGCCGCGCTGCTGCTGGGCGAAGTGGCCCAGAGCTGGGTCATCAAGAAGGGCGCTGTCTGGTGGCTGCGCAGCCGCGAACGCGAGAGCGGCAGCCAGGTGGTGCTGCAGGCGGTGCAGTCACCCGACTGCCTGTGAGGGCCTGAACGGCCGGGCGGCCCTGCGCGACCGCTTCAGGCCTGGATCTGCAGGCGCAGCGCACCGCTGCGTTCCCACACTGCGGCTTCTTCGTTGAGCAGGAAGAGCGTGCGCGGGTGCGTGGCGGCCCATCCCGGCGGCACGGCAAGCTCGGCCTGCGTGCCGCGGCGCTGCAGCGTCAGCACCTCGGCCTGCGCGCCGGTGCGTGCGTGGCACAGGATGATGGCGAGCCGCAGGCACAGCGCCTGCCAGGCAAAAGTCTCCTGCGCCAGCTGCGCTTCCACCTTGCGCAGGCCGCCGCGCTGGGCGAGCACCAGGTCGGCGAGGCGGCGCTGCTGCGACTGCGAGAAGCCGGCCGCGTCGACATGGCCGAGCAGGTAGGCGCTGTGGCGGTGGTGGTCGTGGTGCGAGACCATCATGCCCAGCTCGTGCAGAGCGGCGGCCCAGCCCAGCTCGCGGGCGAGGGCCGGGTCGGCGCTCGGGGTCACGGCGGCGTGCAGCGCGAGCGCCACATCGGCCACGCGCCGGGCCTGGGGCACGTCGACCTCGAACCGCTGCTGCAGCTCGGCCACCGAGGCGTCGCGGGCGTCCAGGCTGGGCCTGGTACCGCCGGCCGCGGCGCTCAGGCGCTCGTCGAGGTCGTAGATCACGCCCTGGCGCAGGGCCCCGCGGGCGGGCTGCAGCTCGGCGATGTCGAAATGCGTGGCCAGCGTGTAGAGGATCGACAGCCCGCCGCCGATGACGGCGCGCCGGTCCTCTTTCAGGCCGGGCAGGCTGAGCTTGTCGATGCGGCCGGCGCGCAGGCATTGCTCCATGCACCAGCGCAGGCCGTCGGGTGTGATCACGCCGTCGGTGATGCCGCTGGCGGCCAGCAGCTGCGACACCGCACCGGCCGTGCCCGAGGAGCCGAGGGCCTCGCGCCAATGGCGTGAGGCGAAGGGGGCGAGGGCTTCTTCCAGCTCGGCACCGGCTGCCACCTGCGCGGCGCGGAAGGCACCTTCGGTGAAACGCCCGTCGCCGAAGTAGCGCATGGACAGGCTCACGCTGCCGACCTGGAACGACTCAGCGCGCAGCGGCATGCGGCCCTGGCCGAGGATCATCTCGGTGGAGCGGCCGCCGATGTCGATCACCAGGCGCCATTCGTCCGACGGTTGCAGCCGGGCGACGCCGGCGAAGATGAGCCGGGCCTCTTCGCGGCCCGAGATCACCTCGATCGGCTGGCCGAGCGCGGCGCGGGCGCGCAGCAGGAAGGCATCGCGATTGCGCGCCTCGCGCAGCGTCTGCGTGGCCACCGCGCGGATGTGCTGCGACGGCACTCCTTCCAGCCGTTTGGCAAAGCGCTGCAGGCAGGCCAGGCCGCGCTGCATCGCGTCTTCGGTGAGCAGGCCCTGCTCGTCGAGCCCGGCGCCCAGGCGCACGGTCTCCTTCAGGTAGTCGATGCGTTTGTAGCGGCCGGGGCTCAGCTGGGCGATTTCCAGCCGGAAGCTGTTGGAGCCCATGTCGATGGCCGCGAGCACGCCGGAGGGCGGCGGTAGCGAGTCAGTCATGACCTCGATTGTGCGTGCTGCGGCGCGACAGAACGCGATGAGCGCGGCCTTTTGGTGCTGAGCCTCTGCGACTCAGAACTCCCAATCGGTCGTGTTGGCGTCGACGATCTCGGGCATTTCCGGTAGCTGCTCGCCGCTCAGGCTCTTGACTAGCAGAGCGGCTGCTTCCTGGCAAACGGCCTGAAGCGTCGTGCGCAGTTCGTCGGTGTTCACCCTGTCCGCATCCGCCGCGGAGCCGACAAAGCGCTGGGGGCCGAACACCAGGACCATGTCGGCCCAGGCGAGTTTGCCGCTCGGAAGGTTCCTGACTTGACCGACCACTTGCACGAAGGGGCGATAGGACTTGCGGAACCCGAGTTGCTCGTTGCCCACCCGAGCACCCATGCCGTACTTCACCCGGAAGGCGGCCACGTTGGTGAGCTTGTCGCCGGTTTTAGGGTCGACGACATGGGGCGCCCACCCCGAGGTGGCGCGGACTTGCGCCTGGATCTGTTCCTTGGCCGGGCCGTCCTCCACGAACTTGATGCCTAGCTGCGGGAGCGTGCCGAGGTGTTTCTGCAGCGCCTGGGAAAAGTATTGAGTGGTGTCGAAGACGCCGAGGTTCTTCTCGAAGTCGTTGACCTCGAGCCGCGGATTCGTTTGAGCGGGCTGCGCGCCGGGCGCGGTGGCGGCGATGGCGCCACCGACGGCGCCACCGACGACTTGCCCTGCAATGTGCCTGAGCAGGAAGCGCTCCTGGAAATAGCTGGTGGTGTAGATCGTGCCCAGCGCAGCGCACGGCGATGCGCCGCAGACTTTGTTGTCAGGCTCGAACTTCTGCTTCAGGGGTCCGGCACAACCCGCCAACACAGCCGTCGCCATCACGGCGAGCAGCAGCTTCCAGATTTTGACCATGAGATTCTTTTGTTAGTCAGACACGGGCCGCAAGCGTACCGCAGCCCACGGAGGAGCTTCGTCAAGCGGCCGTGCGGTCGCCGGCGGGCCGTGATGCTGGCTCCGGTGCTTCGCCCCGGGCGCGCAGGAAGTCGAGCACGTCGCCGTGGTGGATCGGCGGCGAGATCAGGTAGCCCTGCACCGCGCCGCACTGTTGTTCGCGCAGCACGTCGACGGCGCGCTCGTCTTCCACGCCTTCGGCGAGCGTCTCCATGCGCAGGGCGTTGGCCATCTCGATCGTGGCGCGCACGATGGCGCGCGCATCGGGGCGGGTGACGATCTCGCGCACGAAACTGCGGTCGATCTTGAGTTGGTCGAACGGGAAGCGGCGCAGGTAGGCGAGCGACGAGTAGCCGGTGCCGAAGTCGTCGAGCGCGATGCGCACGCCGAGCTCGCGCAGGGCGTGCAGCTTGGCGAGCGTGGTGTGGCTGTCGCCCATCAGCACCGACTCGGTAATCTCGATCTCCAGCCGGTCGGACGGCAGGCCGCTCGTGGCCAAGGCGTGCGCCACGTCGGCGCGCAGGTCGCGTGCCATCACCTGCAGCGGCGACAGGTTCACCGCCACGCGCACCGCGTCGGGCCAGGCACGTGCCTCCTTGCAGGCCTGGTGCAGCACCCATTTGCCGATGTCATGGATGATCCCGGCCTCTTCGGCCACGGGGATGAACTCCTGCGGCGGCACGTCGCCCAGCTCGGGGTGCGTCCAGCGCAGCAGGGCCTCGAAGGCGCTGACCCGGTTGTCGCCCAGGCGGATCTGCGGCTGGAAGACGAGACGCAGCTGCTGGCCCGGAATGGCCTCGCGCAGCGCGCGCTCAAGCCCCAGGCGCTTGACGACGCGCGCCTCCATGCTGTGCGTGTAGAAGCTGAACTGGCCGCGGCCAGCGGCCTTGGCGGCGTAGAGCGCGAGGTCGGCGTGCTTGAGCAGCACGTCGGCTTCGAGTCCGTCGCGCGGGGCGATGGCGATGCCCAGGCTCGCGCCGAGCGGCACCGTCACCCCGCCGATCTCGCAGGGTTTGCTCAGCGCATAGAGCACGCGGCCGGCGACGAGGGCCACTTCATCCGGCGTGTTGATCTCGCGCACGATGAGGCCGAATTCGTCGCCGCCGAGGCGCGCCACGATGTCGCCGGTACGGCGCGAGGCTTCGAGGCGCTGGCCCACCACGCGCAGCAGCATGTCGCCCATGTCGTGGCCGAGGGCGTCGTTGACGGTCTTGAAGCCGTCGAGGTCGAGGCACAGCACGGCGCACTGCTCGCCGGTCTGGCGCACGCTCTCCAGCGCGGCGTCGAGTTTCGATGCGGAAGCGGTGGCGGTTGCTGAGGTTGGTGACGCTGTCGAAATGGGCGAGCTGCCACACGTGCTGCTGGGCTTCGCGGGCCGCGGTCACGTTGGCGACCACGCCGCGCCAGCCGCCGCCGTCGACCGGCTTGGCGGTGAGGGACCACCACACGGTGCGCTGCGACAGCCACACCGGCAGCTCGATGTGACCGAAGGGCGTGCCGTCTTCGAGGTGCTTGGCGAGCTTCTTGAGCGCTGCGGCGCCTTCACCGGCGCTGGCCGTCGGCAGGCGGCGCTGGCGGCGCGCCAGCAGTTCGACCAGCAGCCGGCCTTCGAGGGCGCTCTGCGAGCGGCTGAAGAGCCGCGCCATGCGGCGCGACACGCGCACGAGGCGGCCTTCGGCGTCGATCTCCCACAGCACGTCGGCTGCGTTCTGTTCGAAGTCGCGCAGCAGGAGGCCGATCGTTTCGCGGTGCTCGTCGGCGCGCAGCTCGGCCACCATGCGGGCCTTGAACATGCGCGACCACGACAGCACGCCGTAGAGCATCACCAGCAGGTAGGCGAGCAGCAGTCCCGCCAGCGTGCCGGCCGCATCGGAGTTGAGTTGGGTCAGCGCGATGGCGGCCCCGACCGACACGACCAGCGGGAAGGCCGTGCCCGCGCGGCGGATCGGCGCCAGCGCCGTGGCGCCTGCGCAGACGATGCCCACCGTGATGGCGGTCAGCACCAGGAACTGCGAGGGCGAGGCCAGCGCGGCCAAGAAGGGCAGCGGCACCGCCCACAGCAGGCCCAGCAAGATGGCGTGCAGCGTGGTGCGGTTGGTGGCGCGGCGCGAGGCCTGCGCCGGTGGCGGTGCCGAGCGCCAGCGCCACCAGGCGTGTGCGCCCCAGCCGACGGTCAGGAACACCAGGGCGGCCCAGGTCGCCAGGGCCCAGAGGGGTGCGTTGTCGCGAAAGGTCCAGCACAGGGTGACGGTGCCGATCAGGTACGACACCGCCACCACCGGCGTGAGCGTGAGCACCGCCTGCACCTGCATCGCGCGCAGGCGGCCGCGCATGTCCTTCGCCGGGGAGCCGGCCAGCTCGGACGGTTCGGCCTCGGTCAAAGGCGCGCTGTCGACGACGGAGGCCAGTGTTTCTCGCACGGTGGACGGGCAGGGCAGAGCAGCGAATGGGCGAGGATTGCCGCTGCGGCGGGGCCGCGCAAGGGTGTGTCTGCATGCGCGCCGGGCGTGGCGCGAAAAATGCCGTTTTTCGAGGCGCCGCGTGATGCCCCCGCAGGCACGGGGTGAGCCCCTGGCTGTGCACTGTTTCACGCCGCTTCCTAGAATCGCGGCCTCGCTCTTCGCCCCATCCTTCCCACCACCCCCTTCGGAGACCCCCATGCTCAGCAAGGACCTGGACAGCCTGACCCCCAGCCGCGACTTCAACCGCCGCGGCTTCATGCAGACGGCCGTGGGCAGCGGTTTTGCCGCCGCGGTGTTGCCGGTGACCGCACAGACGATCAAGACCGACACCGACGGCCTCACCGCCGGCGAGGTGACGATCGCCGTGGGCGACTTCAAGATGCCCGCCTACCGCGCAGCACCGGCCGGCAAGACGGGCCTGCCCGTCGTTCTCGTGATCTCGGAGATCTTCGGCGTGCACGAGCACATTGCCGACGTGGCGCGCCGCTTCGCCAAGCTCGGCTATCTCGCTATCGCCCCCGAGCTTTTCGTGCGCCAGGGCGACGCGAAGTCGTACACCGAGATCGCCAAGCTGATGAGCGAGGTGATCGCCAAGGTGCCCGACGAGCAGGTGATGCGCGACCTCGATGCCACCGTCGCCTGGGCCAGGGGCAACGGCGGCGACACCGCCAGGCTCGGCGTCACCGGCTTCTGCTGGGGCGGCCGCATCACCTGGCTCTACACCGCGCACAACCCGGCCGTGAAGGCCGGCGTGGCCTGGTACGGCCGGCTGGTGGGCAACAGCACGCCGCTGACGCCGGCGCACCCGGTGGACCTGGCGGCCAAGCTCAACGGCCCGGTGCTGGGCCTCTACGGCGGCGCCGACACCGGCATCCCGGTTGACACGGTTGATAAGATGAAAACTGCCTTGAGCACTGGCAGCGCTGCGGCCAAGAAGTCGGAGTTCGTGGTCTACCCCGACACGCCGCATGCCTTCCACGCCGACTACCGGCCGAGCTACCGCAAGGAAGCAGCCGTTGACGGCTGGAAGCGCGCGGTGGCCTGGTTCAAGGCGAACGGCGTGGCCTGAAACCTGCGTCTTTCGAAAACGAGCCGCGCACCCCGCGCGGCTTTTTTTGCGTGGGCCGAGGTTTCTCGCGGCTTTTTTTGTGATCCCATGACGCTCCTCTACATCCTCGTGGCCACGCTCGCTGGCGGCCTGCTCTCGGTGCTGATCGCCGCCAGCCTCACGGTCGGCGTGCTCAGCCGCGTGGTGCACCACCTGGTGAGCCTGTCGGCAGGCGTGCTGCTCGCGACCGCGCTGCTCAATATGCTGCCCGAGGCCTTCGAGAGCCAGGCGAGCCCGCAGGCGCTGTTTGCCACGCTGCTCGCGGGCCTGATCTTCTTCTTCCTGCTGGAAAAGGCCGAGTTGTACCGGCACAGCCACCACCACGAGGGCGATGGCCACCACCACCATCACCACTTCGACCGCCAGCAGGCCGGCCGGGGTGGCTGGACCGTGTTGCTGGGCGACAGCATCCACAACTTCTGCGACGGCGTGATCATCGCCGCGGCCTTCCTGACCGACACGCAGGTGGGCATCGTCACCGCGCTGGCGGTGATCGCGCACGAGATTCCGCAGGAGGTGGGCGACTACATCGTGCTGCTCAACGCGGGCCTGTCGCGCTCGAAGGCGCTGCTCTACAACGCGATGTCGGGCCTCGCGGCGGTGGCGGGTGGCGTGCTCGGCTACTTCATCGTCGGGCCGTGGGTCGACCTCTTCCCCTACCTGCTGGTCGTGGCGGCGAGCAGCTTCATCTATGTGGCGGTGGCCGACCTCATCCCGCAGTTGCAACACCGCCTGACGCTGCGTGACACCCTTGCCCAGCTCGCCTGGCTGGCGGTGGGCATGGTGGTGATCGTGCTGGTGGTGCGGGGCCTGCACCACCACTGAACTGAACAGCGGTGCTCAGCGCACGACCAGCACGGGGATGTTGGTGTGCGTGAGCACCTTCTGCGTCTCGCTGCCGAGCAGCAGGGCCGTCACGCCGCGCCGGCCGTGGGACGCCATCACGATCAGGTCGCACTCGTGGCGCTTGGCGTGGTCGATGATGGCTTCCCAGGGGTGCAGGGCTTCCACGGTGTGGGCCTCGCACGGGAGGCCGCCGGCGCTGGCGAGGTCGCGCACCTCCTTCACCCGCGCCGCGGCTATGCGCTCCTGCGCGTCGAAGAACTCCTGCGGCGGCGTGGGCTGCATCTCGGAGATGGCGCTGTAGGGGAAGGGTTCCTTGACGCTCAGCGTGTACAGCGTGGCGTTGACGGACTTCGCCAGGGTGATGGCGGAGGCCACGGCTTTTTGGGTGATGTCCGAGCCGTCGGTGGGAACCAGGATGCGCTTGAACATGGTCAGCTCCAGTGGCGAACGGTGGCGTTCGGCCTGAACTTATCGCCGCCGGGGTGACGGGTCAACCGCAGCGGGCTGTGAGCTGACGTAGGTCAACGCCTACGCGGCGGCACCCTTGGCCACCGGCCGCGAAGGGTCGCTGCACCACTCGCTCCAGGAGCCGGGGTAGAGGCGGGAGCGGCCGAGCCCGGCGACTTCCATCGCCAGGAGGTTGTGGCAGGCGGTGACGCCAGAGCCGCACATGTGCACGACGGGGCGCTCGGTGTCGATCAGGGCCTCGAACTCGCGTTTGAGTTGTTCGGCCGGCTTGAAGCGGCCGTCGGGCTGCAGGTTGTCCTTGAAGAAGCGGTTGAGCGCTCCGGGGATGTGGCCGGCCACCGGATCGAGCGGCTCGACCTCGCCGCGGTAGCGCTCGGGTGCGCGGGCGTCGAGCATCTGCACCTCGCCGAGGCGTGGTTGCAGCTGGGCGGCGTCGATGCGGGGCATGGCGGGAGGCAGGTCGGGGTAGGCCGGGGCCGGGCGCTCGGCGGGGACATCGGCCGTCACCGCATTCCCTTCGGCCTGCCACGCCGGCAGGCCGCCGTCGAGCAGGGCCACGTCGGCATGCCCCATCCAGCGCAGCACCCACCAGGCCCGCACCGCGAACATGCCGCCCTGGCGGTCGTAGGCGATCACCGGCACGCCGGGCGCGACGCCCATGCGGCCCATCCAGGCGGCGTAGGCCGGCCGGTCGCGCAGCGGATGGCGGCCATTGCGGCCGGTCTTGGGGGCGGAGAGGTCGCGATCGAGGTGCGCGTAGCGTGCGCCGGGCAGATGGGCCTCGGCGTAGGCCCGTTCGCCGGCCGAGGGGTCGGCCAGGTCGAAGCTGCAATCGAGCAGCACGGTCTCGGGGCGGCGGGCGAGCCACGCGCGCAGGTCGGCGGCGCTGATCAAGGGGTGCATGGGCTCAGCTTTCGGTGGGGGTGGTGGTGTCCTTGAAGGCGGTGCGGCTGCGCAGCATCGTGGCGCCCAGACCCGAGGCGACGATGAAGCACATGCCGAGCACGGCCATCCAGGTGATCTTGTCGTGAAAGAGCAGCGCACCGTAGACGAACGAGAAGGCGATGCCCAGGTACTGCAGGCTGGCGTTCACCAATGGCCGGCCCACTCCGTAGGCACGCGTCATCATCATCTGCGCCACGGTGGCGAGCGCGCCGACCGCCAGCAGAAGCACCGGGCCCTGCCAGGTGGTGTGCTGCGTGAGGCCGCCGCTGGCGAAGGTGGTGACCAGTCCGAGCAGCATGCCGCCGAGCGAGAAGTAGAAAACGATGCGGTACACCGGCTCGCCGGCGCGGCCGAGCGCCGTGACCTGCAAGTAGGCCGTGGCGGCGAGGATGCCCGACATCAGGCCGATCAGGCCGTGCCAGAGCTGGTTCTGCTCGATGGTGGGCCGCAGGATCAGCGCCACGCCCACGAAGCCCAGCAGCACGGTGGCCACCAGCCGGCCGTCGACCCTCGAGGTACCGAGCATCACCGCCCCGCCGATGAGAAAGAGCGCCATCCAGACCGACGACATGTAGTTGAGCGTCATCGCGGTGGCCAGCGGCAGGTTGCCGATGGCATAGAACCACAGGCCGAGCGCCAGCACGCCGCTCACGCTGCGCCAGAAGTGCATGGCCGGAACCGCGGTGCGCAGTGTGCCCCCCTGGCGTTTGGCAACGAAGAACAGCACGACGGCGCCCACCATGCCGCGGTAGAAGACGATCTCGGCGGTTCCGTACAGCTCGCTCGCGAGCTTCACGCACACGCTCATGGTGGCGAAGAGGAAGGACGCCAGCACCATCAGCACCGGCGCGGACAGGCGCGAACTCACCCTTTGAAGTTCATCGTTCGCCTGTACCAGGCATGGAATTCCTCCATCCCGTATTCCATCGGCGACTGGTAGGGCCCGGCTTCGTTGTCGCCGCGTTCCCACAGCGCCTTGCGGCCGGCGTCCATGCGCAGCGCGATCTCGTCGTCTTCAACGCAGGTTTCCAGGTAGGCCGCCTGCTGCGCCTCGACGAACTCGCGCTCGAAGGCGGTGATCTCTTCAGGGTAGAAGAACTCCACCACGTTGAGCGTCTTCTGCGGGCCCTTGGGGTAGAGCGTCGACACCACCAGCACGTGCGGGTACCACTCGACCATGATGTTCGGGTAGTAGGTGAGCCATATCGCACCCTGCTTCGGCGGCACACCATCGCGGAACTTCAGCACCGCCTCGTGCCACTTGAGGTAGGTGGCCGAGCCGGCCTTGGCGAAGCCCTTGTTCACGCCCACCGTCTGCACCGAGTGGTGGCGGCCGAACTCCCAGGCCAGGTCGTCGCAGGTCACGAACTGCGAGAGCCCCGGGTGGAACGGGCCGACGTGGTAGTCCTCGAGGTAGACCTCGATGAAGGTCTTCCAGTTGTAGTCGCACTCGTGCATGTGCACCTTGTCGAGCACGTAGCCGCTGAAGTCGAGGTCGGCACGCGGGCCGAGGGTGGCCAGTTCGGCGGCGATGTCGCGGCCGTTGTCCTCGAAGATCATCCCGTTCCAGGTACGGGTCTTGTACCGGTTGAGGTGCAGGCAAGGGTCCTGCTGGAAGTGCGGGGCACCGAGCAGCTGGCCCTTCAGGTCGTAGGTCCAGCGGTGCAGCGGGCAGACGATGTTGGCCCCGGTATGGCCTCGGCCCTTCAGCATCACGGCCTGGCGATGGCGGCAGACGTTGGAGATCAGCTCCACACCTTGTGAGGTGCGTACCAGCGCGCGGCCTTCGCCTTCCTGCGGCAGGGCGTAGTGGTCGCCGACCTCCGGCACGGCGAGTTCGTGCCCGAGGTAGCGCGGGCCATGCTGGAACATCAGCTCCATCTCGCGACGATGGAGGTCGTCGTCGAAATACGAGGAGACGGGGAGCTGGAGGCGAGGGTGCTCCAGGCGAGAGGGCCCCAGAGCGGGGAGAGCAAGGCTCAGGTCAGACATGATCCCGAGGTTTCCTTTTGACCGATGGTGAACGTGCCACCCAGGACCGCAAGCCTCGGGTGGGGCTCATCGCTGCGCACGGCGCGGACGGGTTCGGTACGTATGCCTAAGCCCGGTCATTCAGCGAGGGACGCGGATTGTACCCAGGCATGTCGATGGCCCTTTTGGGGGTGCGTGGTTGACTTGCATCACCGTGCCCGCTAGGCGTTTGGCCGGGGCGTGGCGGGAGTGCCGGCTGACTACAATCCCGGCTTTGCGCACCAAGATGGCCAAGACTCCTCCTACCCCGCCTGCCAGCCCGGCGCCCGCGAACTACGAAGAAGCCCTGGCCGAGCTGGAAGCCCTGGTGGCGGCCATGGAAGGCGGGCAGCTCCCGCTCGATGCGCTGCTGCAGAACTACCGCCGAGGCGCCGACCTGCTCAACTACTGCCGCGAGCGGCTCGACGCGGTCGAGCAGCAGGTCAAAGTGCTCGAAGAGGGCCAACTCAAGCCGTGGAAAAACGAATGATGGTCGTCGATTTCGAGACGTGGAGCCGCACCCAGCTCGACACCGTCGAATCCGCCCTGTCCGCCTGGGTGCCACTGCAGGCGCCGGCAGGCCTCGGCCAGGCCATGCGCTACGGCGTGCTGGACGGCGGCAAACGCCTGCGCCCGCTGCTGGTGATGGCCGCCGCCGAAGCCGTGAACGGCGCAGAGGGCGAGGCGGCGCTGCGGGCCGCCTGTGCGGTGGAACTGATCCACGCCTACTCGCTGATCCACGACGACATGCCCTGCATGGACAACGACGTGCTGCGCCGGGGCAAGCCGACCGTGCATGTGCAGTTCGGCGAAGCCCAGGCCATGCTGGCGGGCGACGCCATGCAGGCCCTCGCCTTCGAGGTGCTCACGCCGGAGCAGGGCGTGCCGCCCGCGCTGCAGGCCCGCTTGTGCGCCTTGCTGGCGCGGTCGGCCGGGCATGCCGGCATGGCCGGTGGCCAGGCCATCGACCTCGCCAGCATCGGTGTCACGCTCGACGAGCAGTCGCTGCGTGACATGCACCACCGCAAAACCGGCGCCCTCTTGCAGGGCAGCGTGCTGATGGGCGCGGCCTGCGGCCAGGCCGACCCTGTCGCCTGGCAGGCGCTGTCGAACTATGGAGACGCCATCGGCCTGGCCTTCCAGGTGGTCGACGACATCCTCGACGTGACCCAGGCGTCTGAAACCCTGGGCAAGACCGCTGGCAAAGACCAGCATGCCAACAAACCCACTTACGTCTCGGTGCTCGGCCTCGATGCAGCCCGGCGGCACGCCCGCGAACTGCGCGAAAAAGCCCTCTCGGCGCTGATGGGCAGCCACTTGCCCCACACACACCGGCTCGCCGACCTCGCCAACAAAGTGGTGGACAGGGACTGCTGACATGAACCACGCACTGCTCAACACCATCCAGAGCCCGGCCGACCTGCGCAAGCTCTCGCGCGTCGACCTGAAGCAACTCGCCGTCGAACTGCGCGACTACGTGCTGCAAAGCGTGTCGCAGACCGGCGGCCACCTGTCATCGAATCTCGGCACGGTTGAACTCACCATCGCCCTGCACCACGTCTTCAACACCCCGCACGACCGCATCGTGTGGGACGTGGGCCACCAGACCTACCCGCACAAGATCCTCACCGGCCGGCGTGACCGCATGTCCACGCTGCGCCAGTACGGTGGGTTGTCGGGCTTCCCGCGCCGCGACGAAAGCGAGTACGACACCTTCGGCACCGCGCATTCGTCGACCTCGATCTCGGCTGCACTCGGCATGGCGGTCGCGGCCAAGATGCGCGGCGAAGACCGTCGCTCGGTCGCCGTGATCGGCGACGGCGCGATGACCGCCGGCATGGCCTTCGAGGCCCTCAACAACGCCGGTGTGGCCGGCGCCAACATGCTGGTGGTGCTGAACGACAACGACATGTCGATCTCGCCGCCGGTGGGGGCGCTCAACCGCTACCTCGCCCGCCTGATGAGCGGCAAGTTCTACGCTGCGGCGCGCGACACCGCCAAGACGGTGCTGAAGAACGCGCCGCCTCTCTTCGAGCTGGCCCGTCGCTTCGAGGAGCATGCCAAGGGCATGGTCGTGCCCGGCACGATCTTCGAGGAGTTCGGCTTCACGTACTTCGGCCCGATCGACGGCCACGACCTCGACTCGCTGATTCCCACGCTGGAAAACCTGCGCGAGATGAAAGGCCCCGTGTTCCTGCACGTGGTCACCAAGAAGGGCATGGGCTACAAGCTGGCCGAGGCCGACCCGATCGCTTACCACGGGCCCAGCAAGTTCAACCCGGCCGAAGGCCTGAAGAAGCCGACCACCCCGCCCAAGCTGACGTTCACGCAGGTGTTCGGCCAGTGGCTGTGCGACATGGCCGCGGCCGACGAGCGCCTGATCGGCATCACCCCCGCCATGCGCGAGGGCTCGGGCATGGTCGAGTTCGAGCAGCGCTTCCCCAAGCGCTACCACGACGTCGGCATCGCCGAGCAGCATGCCGTCACCTTCGCCGCCGGCCTGGCCTGCGAGGGCATGAAGCCGGTGGTGGCGATCTACTCCACCTTCCTGCAGCGGGCCTACGACCAACTGATCCACGACGTGGCCCTGCAGAACCTGCCGGTGGTGTTCGCCCTCGACCGCGCGGGCCTGGTGGGGGCCGACGGTGCCACGCACGCCGGCGCCTACGACATCTCGTACCTGCGCTGCATTCCCAACATGAGCGTGCTGACGCCGGCCGACGAGAACGAGACCCGCCAGCTGCTCACCAGCGCTTTCAAGCAGGACCACCCCACCGCCGTGCGCTACCCGCGTGGCTCGGGCGCCGGTGTCGCCGTGCAGCCCACGCTCGATGTGCTGCCCTGGGGCCAGGGCGAGGTGCGTCGCCGCGGCGAGCGCATCGCGATCCTCGCCTTCGGCACCTTGCTCTACCCGGCCTTGGCCGCCGCCGAAAACCTCGGCGCGACCGTCGCGAACATGCGCTTCGTGAAGCCGCTCGATGTCGCGCTCGTGACTGAACTCGCGCGCAGCCATGATGCAATCGTGACCGTGGAAGAAGGCTGCCTGATGGGCGGCGCCGGCAGCGCGGTGCAGGAAGCGCTGCAAGCGGCGCGCATCGAAGTGCCGGTACTCAGTCTGGGCTTGCCCGATGAATTCATCGAGCATGGTGACCCCGCCAAGCTTCTCAGCTTGTGTGGCCTGGACGCCGCAGGCATCGAGCAATCGATCTTGAAGCGCTTCGGCGCCCGCCCTGCGTTGTTGCGGCCCGCCGTCAATCGTTAAGAAGTCCGCGCCACCGGGAGCCCCCGCGGCAGCGCGGCGACGGAATTGCTGTCATCCTCGTGGGTCTGAGTCAGTCAGACCGCGCGGACGAGGCGGCTGAGAGGTTTTGGTATGAATCACATGACAGACGCGAAGAGCGCGTTGATGAAAGACGCGCTCCACATCCCCGACACGCAAAGCGAACGCGATGAGCGCCACCTGGCCATCCAGCGCGTGGGCGTGAAAGACGTGCGCTTTCCCATGACGCTGCGCATGGGCAAGACCCCCCAGCCCACCATCGGCGTGTGGGACATGGACGTCGCCCTGCCCGCCGAGCAGAAGGGCACGCACATGTCTCGCTTCGTGGCGTGGCTCGACACGCTCCACGAGCCGCTCGACCCCGCCACGCTGCGCCGCCATTTCGACGAGATGCTGCAGAAGCTGCACGCGACCGAAGGCCGTGTGGAAGTGCGTTTCCCGTTCTTCATCCGCAAGCGGGCGCCGGTGTCGGGCTTGGAGAGCTTGCTCGACTACCAAGGCTGCTGGATCGCCGAAGCGCGCGCCGGCCAGACCATCGTGTGGTCGCAGGTGCTGGTGCCGGTGAAGTCGCTGTGCCCGTGCTCGAAGGAGATCTCCGACTACGGCGCCCACAACCAGCGCTCGCACGTGACCATCCGCGCCGAGTTGCTGGGTGAAGTGAGCTGGGGCGAACTCGTGCGTTTCGCCGAAGAGAGCGCCTCCAGCGAGATCTGGCCGATGCTCAAGCGATCCGACGAGAAATGGATCACCGAGCGCGCCTACGAGAACCCGAAGTTCGTCGAGGACCTCGTGCGCGATGTGGCGCTGCGACTCAATGCCGACAAGCGCATCGGCCGCTACAGCGTGGACGTGGAGAACTTCGAGTCGATCCACAACCACTCCGCTTACGCGCGCATAGAGCGCTGAACTGCGCCTCCCTGGCCGGTGAGGCGGGGTGCCTCGGTTAGCATCCCCGCCCATATGAACTGGCCTTACGAACTGCAGATTGGCTGGCGCTACACACGCGCAGGCCGCGTCGGTCGCCGCAACGGCTTCATCTCCTTCATCTCCGGAGTCTCCATGCTGGGCATCGCGCTCGGCGTGGCGGCGCTGATCATCGTGCTGTCGGTGATGAACGGCTTCCAGAAGGAGGTGCGCGACCGCATGCTGTCGGTGGTGGCGCACGTCGAGGTGCTGGAAGGTCAGGGCGCCGGGCTACCGGACTGGCGCGCCACGGCGGCCAAGGCGCGCGAAAACCCGCAGGTCGTGGGAGCGGCGCCCTTCGTGGCGGCCCAGGCGCTGATCGCCCGCGGCGACGAGATGCGCGGCGCCGTGGTGCGCGGCATCTCCCCGAACGAAGAAGCGACCGTCACCGACCTCGCGGCACAACTGAAAGACAGCACGCTCGCCCGCCTGGTGCCCGGCCAGTGGGGCGTCGTGCTCGGCAGCGAACTTGCACGCCAGCTGGGCGTGCGCGCCGGTGACAACGTGACCCTGCTCGCTCCCGGCGGCCAAGTGACGCCGGCCGGCGTGGTGCCGCGGCTCAAGCAGATGACGGTCGTCGGCACCTTCGACTCCGGCCACTACGAATACGACAGCACGCTCGCGCTGATCCACCTCGACGATGCCCAGCGTCTCTTCCGCGTCGAAGGGCCCACCGGTGTGCAGCTGCGGCTGAAAGACCTGCACCAGGCGCCCACCGTGGCCTACGAGCTGAGCGCGGCGATGGGCTCGCAGCTGTACGTGCGCGACTGGACGCGCACCAACCGCAACTGGTTCGCCGCGGTGCAGCTGGAGAAACGCCTGATGTTCATCATCCTCACGCTGATCGTTGCCGTGGCCGCCTTCAACCTCGTCTCCACGCTCGTGATGACGGTGACCGACAAACGCGCCGACATCGCCATCCTGCGCACGCTGGGCGCAAGCCCGCGCTCGATCATGGCCGTCTTCATGGTGCAGGGTGCGGCTTCCGGCGTGATCGGCACGCTGACCGGCGTGCTGGGTGGCCTGCTGGTCGCCTTCAACGTGGGGACCATCGTGCCCTTCATCGAGCGCCTGCTGCAGACGAGTTTCCTGCCGGGCAGCGTCTATCTCATCAGCCAGATGCCGAGCGAGCCGCAGTCGGCCGACATCGTGCCCATCACGCTGATCTCGCTGCTGCTCGCCTTCGTGGCGACGCTGTACCCGAGCTGGCGCGCAAGCCGCGTGCAACCGGCGGAGGCGCTGCGCTATGAGTGACGCGGTCATCGAGGCCCGCGGCCTGCACAAGCGCTTCACCGAAGGCGGGCTCGACGTGGCCGTGCTGCAAGGTGTCGACCTGACCGTGCAGCGCGGCGAGACGCTCGCGATCGTCGGTGCCTCCGGTTCCGGCAAGAGCACGCTGCTGCACCTGCTGGGCGGGCTCGAATCGCCCACCCAGGGCGAGGTGAAGCTCGCCGGGCGCGGCTTCGCCGGCATGAGCGCCGGCGAGCAGGGCGTGTGGCGCAACCAGCACCTGGGGTTCGTCTACCAGTTCCACCACCTGCTGCCCGAGTTCACCGCGCTCGACAACGTGGCGATGCCGCTGCGCATCCGCCGCGTGCCCAAGCCCGAGGCACGCGAACAGGCGCGCGCGGTGCTGGCCCAGGTGGGTCTGGCCGAGCGCGTCGAGCACCGGCCGTCGCAGCTCTCGGGCGGCGAGCGGCAGCGTGTGGCCATCGCCCGGGCACTGGCCGGCCACCCCGCCTGCCTGCTGGCCGACGAGCCCACCGGCAACCTCGACCGGCGCACCGCCGACACCGTGTTCGAACTGATGCTCGGCCTGGCGCGCGACCGCGGCATGGCGCTGGTGATGGTCACGCACGACGAAGCGCTGGCCGGCCGCTGCGGCCGCACGCTGCACCTCCAGCTCGGCCGGCTGGTGGACTGACGCCCCGACGGGCTTCGTGGCGTCGCTCAGGCCCGCTGGTCCGTCGTCCGCGCGACAAGCGGGCCCCGGCTCGCTAGACTGACCCGAGGCGTCCTTGCCGAAGCCTCGTGGAACACCCATCGTGTCGCCCCTTCGCCCGCGCCCGGTTCGTGCGCTGACCCGCTGGCTCGTGGTCGCGGCCATCGTGCCGGGGTGGGTGCTGGCGCTGGTGATGGTGTGGGCGGCCTACCAGCGCGAGCGCGACACGCGCCTCGAAGCGATGCTGCAGACGGCCCGCGCGATGCTCCATCAGGCCGACCGTGAGCTGGCCACCAGCATCGCGATCCTGCAGACCCTGGCCACCTCGACGCGAATCGACGAAGAAGACCACCGCCGCTTCCACGAACGCGCGACCGAAACGCTCAAGCACAGCGGCGGCGACAACATCGTGCTGTTCGACACCGAGCTGCAGGGGCTCGTCAGCGTGGCCCACCCGTTCGGCACGCCCTTGCCGAAGCTGCGGCATGACCGCTTTCCGGCGGTGATGACGAGCCTGCAGCCGGCCGTGTCGGATCTCTTCGTCGGCCAGGTGTCGCGCCAGCCGCAGGTGGCGGTGGCGGTCGCGGTGGTGCGCGACGACCGCGCTATCGGCCGGCTGGAGATGGTGTTCAAGCCGGCCCGCTTCCAACAGATCATCGAACGCCACGGCTTCGATCCCGGCTGGACGGTGGCCATCCTCGACCTCACTGGCCACATCGTGGCCCGCAACCGCGATGAGGCCAACTTCGTCGGCAAACCCGTCGCGCCGGTGGTGCAGGAGCAGCTGCGCCAGCGCAACGAAGGCACCTTCAGCGGCCGCACCTCCGACGGCATCGACACCATCGCCTGTTTCACCCGATCGAGCGCCTATGGCTGGACGGTCGTGATCGGCATGCCGGCGAAGGTGCTGCACATGGAGCTGGCGCGCCGGCTCGGGCTGGTGTTCGTCGCGGGCGTGCTGCTCATGCTGCTGGGCTGGTGGCTGGCGAGCTTCATGGCACGGCGCATTGCCGAGCCGGTGCAGGCGCTGGTGGCGCCGGCGCTGGCCATCGGCCATGGCGAGCCGGCCATGCCCGCGCCCAGCGAGCTGGCCGAAGCCAACGACGTGGCGCGCGCCCTGGTGCAGGCCCAGGCCCTGCTGCAGCAGCGCGAAGACGCCCGCCTGCGCGCCGAGGCCGCACGGGCCGAGAGCGAATCGCTGCTGCGCCTGGCGCTCGACGCCAGCGAGATCGGCGACTGGGACATGGACCTGCGCACCGGCGAGATCAAGCATTCGGCGCGCCACGACCGATCGTTCGGCCACGCCCAGCCGCTCGCGAGGTGGACGCTCGACGACTTCTGGCGCCATGTGCACCCCGACGACCGCGAGCGTGTCAACTTGCACATGCAAGACATCCAGCGCCAGCGCAAGCCACGATGGCGCCAGGAGTTCCGCGTCGTCTGGTCCGACGGCAGCGTGCACTGGCTGGCCACGAGCGGCATGCTTGTCGTCGAGAACGATGTGCCGGTGCGCCTCTTGGGCATGGTGATCGACATCACCGACCGCGTCGAAGCCGAAGCGCTGCGGGTGCAGCGTGTGCAGCTGGAAGCCGAGAACCGCCAGGTGCTGGAGGCAAGCCGCGTGAAGAGCGAGTTCCTCGCCAACATGTCGCACGAACTGCGCACGCCGCTGAACGCGGTGATCGGCTTTGCCGACATCCTGCGTTCGCCGCTGCTGCCGGCCGATTCGCCGAAGCGCGACGAGTACCTCGGCCACATCGCCAACGGCGGCCGTCACCTGCTGCAACTCATCAACGACGTGCTCGACCTCGCCAAGGTCGAGGCCGGCAAGATGGAACTGATGCCGGCGCCGGTCGACCTGAAGAACCTTGTCGACGAGGTGACTGGCGTGCTGCATGCCGAGGCCGAGCGCAAGCGCATCGTGGTCGAGGTCACGCTCGATCCGGCACTCGACGACCTGGTGCTCGACCCGGCGCGGCTCAAGCAGGTGCTCTACAACTTCCTCTCCAATGCGATCAAGTTCACCGGGCCCGGCGGCCGGGTGCAGCTGCGGGCGCTGGCCGACGGGAACGACTGGTTCCGCATCGAGGTCGAAGACAACGGCGTGGGCATTGCCGCGGCCGACCAAATGCGCCTCTTCACGCCCTTCCAGCAAGTGCAGACCGGCCTGGCCAAGGCCCACGGCGGCACCGGCCTTGGCCTGGCGCTGACCCGTCGGCTGGTCGAGCTGCAAGGCGGCAGCGTGGGGCTGAAGAGCGAGCCCGGCGTGGGCAGCGTGTTCCACATGCGGCTGCCGCGGCGGCCGGGGCTAGCGTAGGGGCGCGAACCATGAGCGAGCCGCGTGTCCTGATCGTCGACGACAACCCGATCAACCTCGAGACTCGCCTCGCTGGTGCTGCGCGGTGCAGGCATGGCAGTGGACACCGCCGATGGCGCCGAGTCGGCGTTGGCGCTGCTTGCGCACACCCGGCCCGACCTGGTGCTGCTCGACATCCAGATGCCGCACGTCGACGGTCTGGCCCTCTTGCGCCAGCTGCGCGCTGACCCCGCCACCGCGGGCCTGCTGGTGGTGGCGTTCACGGCCTATGCCATGAAGGGCGACCGCGAGCGCCTGCTCGCCGCCGGCTGCGACGGCTACCTCAGCAAGCCGATCGAGGTGGCGACCTTTGCCGAGCAGGTGCGCAGCCTCCTTGTGCCCTGAGGCCGCGTCAGGCCACGCGCCCGAACCACCACACCGACAGGGCGGCCGACAGCAGCACCAGCAACGCGGCGCCTGCAGCGAAGAGCGCGGTGATCTCGGTTTCTTTCTTCTCGACGATGAGGCGCGAGCTGAGCGACTGGTAGACCTTCTTCAGGTCGTCGGCGGTGCCGGCGTAAAAGTACTCGGCACGCGTGGCGGTGGCCACGTTCTTCAACGTCTCTTCGTCGAGCCGCACGCGCATCGACCAGCCTTCGAAGCCGATGGTCTCGCCTTCCTTGGTGCCGATGCCGACCGAGTAGACCTTCACGCCGCGGTCGGCAGCCATCTTGGCGGCGTCCATCGGGTCGGGGCCGGTGGTGCGCTGGCCGTCGGTCAGGAGCACGATCGCGGCCGACGAGAACGAGCCTGGTGCCACCGGCGTGAATTCCTTCGGCGGCTTGTCGCCGGGGCCGATCGGCATGTTGCGCGCGCCGGTGATCTGCGAGAGGTCGATGCCCGCCTCGGGGAAGATGGTCGCAAGCGACAGCACGATGCCGCTGCCGATGGCGGTGCCGCGCTGCAGCTGGAAGCGGTCGATCGCGGCTTCGATGTCTTCCCGGTTGAGCGTCGGTGGTTGCACCACGGCGGCGGTGCCGGCGAACGACACCACGCCCACGCGTACGCTGCGGGGCAGATCCTTGAGGAAGGCCTTGGCGGCCTCTTGCGCGGCCACCATCCGGTTGGGCTGCACGTCGGTCGCGCGCATGCTGCCCGAGACGTCCATCGCGAGGATGATGGTTTCCTGCTGCAGCGGCAGCGTGACGACCGCCCGCGGACGGCTGGCTGCGACGAGCAGCGTGGCCAGGGCCAGCAGCATCAGCACCGGTGGCACGTGCCGGCGCCAGCCCGGGCCCTTGCCGGCCACCTGCTTGACGAGCGCCAGGTTGGCGAACTTGAGCGTGACTTTCTTGCGGCGCTTGAGCAGCCACCAATAGAGCAGCACCAGCAGCGGCAAGGCCGCCAGCGACCACAGGAACTCAGGCCACACGAAGCTCATGACGTCCTCCGGTGGTGTTGCCTTTCAGATGAGCCGGCATGCCGGCACCCGAGTTGAGCCGCATGCGCTGTTTGCGCAGATCGACGAAGCGCAAGAGCGTGGCGAGCAGGTCTTCATCGGTCGACAGTTCCAGCGTGTCGACGCCGGCACGGGCCAGCGACTCGCGCAGTGCGTCTTCCTGCTGCTCGGCCCCCTTCTCGTAGCGCGAGCGGAAGCCGGGGTCGTTGGTGTCGACCATGAACTGTTCGCCCGTTTCGGCATCCTGCAGCGTGACCATGCCGAGGTCGGGCAGGGCCATCTCCAGCGGGTCGTAGAGGCGCACTGCCAGCACGTCATGGCGCAGGCTGAGTTGCGCGAGCGCCGCGTCCCAGCCCGGCGTGCTGAGGAAATCGGAGACCACGAACACGGTAGAGCGTCTCGGCATCAAGGGCGCGGCGCGGCGCAGCAGGTCTTCGAGTTGCGTGGTGGTCGAGGCCTGCTTGGCCTGGTGCTTCATCATGCGCTGCAGCAGGTGCAGCACGTGCTGCCGCGAGCCCCGGGGCGGCAGCACCTCGCCGAGCGCGTCACCGTAGAGCATGGCGCCGACGCGGTTGCCGTGGCGCGTGAGCAGGCGCGCGAGCACCGCCACGAACTCGGCCGACACGCTGCGCTTGCTGCGCGCCGAGCCGAAGTCCACGCTGCCCGACAGGTCGAGCAGGAACCACGCCGTCAGCTCACGGTCTTCGGTGAATTCGCGCACATAGGGCTGCTGCAGCCGTGCGGTCACGTTCCAGTCGATGTGGCGCACGTCGTCGTGGTGCTGGTACTCGCGCAGGTCGGCGAGGTCGAGCCCCGCGCCGCGGAAGAGCGTGCGGTAGTCGCCCTGCAGCACGCCATCGAGACGGCGGATCACCGTCCACTCGAGGCGACGCAGGATGGCGTCAGGCGTTGGTGTCGACGGGGCGTCCATGCATGGGTTTGTCGGGTTTCGGCAGCTTGGCCGTGATGCGCTGGATGATCTGGTCGGCGCTCATGCCGTCGGCCAGGGCTTCGTAGCTCAGCACCAACCGGTGGCGCAGCACGTCGCCCACGAGATCGGCCACGTCTTCGGGCAACGCATAGCTGCGGCCGCGCAGCATGGCCATCGCGCGGGCACCTTCGATCAGGCCGATGGTGGCGCGCGGGCTCGCGCCGAAACTGATGTACTTGGCCAGCTCCTGCAGGCCGTGGCGCGCCGGCGTGCGGGTGGCGCCGACGATCTTCACCGCGTACTGCACGAGCGAAGGGTCGACGTAGACCTTGCGGCACTCGTGCTGCAGCTCGGCCAGCTGGCCCGTGCTCGCGATCGGGCTGATGGCCACCGGGTCGCCGGTCACGCGCTCGACGATCACGAACTCTTCTTCCTCGGTCGGGTAGTCGACCAGCACCTTCATCATGAAACGGTCGACCTGCGCTTCGGGCAGCGGGTAGGTGCCTTCGGTCTCGATCGGGTTCTGGGTGGCCATCACGAGGAAGGGCGAGGGCACCTTGTGCGTCTCGCCGGCGATCGTGACCTGGCGCTCCTGCATCACTTCGAGCAGCGCACTCTGGACCTTGGCCGGCGCACGGTTGATCTCGTCGGCGAGCAGCAGGTTGGCGAACACCGGCCCGAGCGAGGTGGCGAATTCGCCCGTCTTCTGGTTGTAGATGCGCGTGCCCACCAGGTCGGCCGGCACCAGGTCGGGCGTGAACTGGATGCGCTTGAAGCTGCCGCGCAGCGCGGTGGCGAGCGTCTTGACCGTCAGCGTCTTGGCGAGCCCAGGCACGCCTTCCACCAGCAGGTGGCCCTGCGCGAGCATGGCCACCATCACACGTTCGAGGAAACGGTCCTGGCCGACGACCACACGCTTCACCTCATAGAGGATCTGCTCCATGAGGGTGGCCGTCTTCGCGTGTTCGGTCATGAGGTCTCCTCAGAAAGGTGGCATTCCAGCAGCCGCGGCTGCGTTCTCGATGGGCACAGCAAATCCGATGCCGATGAAGGTGCGCTGCTCCGACGGGTTCAGGATGGCGGTGACGATGCCCACCACGCTGCCATCCATCGTGACCAGCGGCCCACCCGAATTGCCCGGGTTGGCGGCAGCATCGAACTGGATCAGGTTGGTCAGCTTGCGTTGTCCTTGCGGCGAGCGGAATTCCCGCCTCAGACCCGACACCACGCCGCCCGAGACGGACGGGCCGACGCCGAAGGGGTAGCCGACCGCGATCACTTCGTCGCCCGGCTGCAGGTCGGCGGTGGAGCGCATGGTGGCCGCCACCAGATCGTCGGGGATGCTGCGGGCGCGCAGCACGGCCAGATCGTGCTCAGGTTGCACGCCGATGAGCGTGGCATCCGATTCGCTGCCGTCGGCGAAGGTCACCTTCAGCCGTTTGGAGCCGGCCACCACGTGCAGGTTGGTGAGGATGGTGCCGTTGTCCACGATCACCACACCGGTGCCGATGGCATGGTTGGGCGTGGGCGGGCCGCCTTCCGGCCCGGTCTTTTTCTTTGCGGCCTTGCCGGGGGCGCGGGCTGCTGCTGCGGAGGCGGGGCATCGTCGGGTCCGTCGTCGCCTTCGACCCGCACGACCGAGGGGGCGATGGCGGCATGCGCGCGGGCGTAGGCCGAGGGCAGCGGGTCTTTTTCGAGCGAGCGGCGCACCGAGGCGTCGATGTCTTTCTGCGTCAGCAGCTGGTTGCCCGGTGCGAAGGCGCGCTGGCTCAAGGCGCCAAGTGTGACGAGCATGAGGCCGACCAGCGCCCAGGCCGTCCGCTCGCGCCAGGGGGAAGGCCGTCTGCCCGCGCTCGCCGCGGTCGTTGCGGCGCCCGGGGGGGCGGTGGCGGCGGCAGGTGCCGTGTCGCCGGAGGTGGGCCGCGGCGCGGCGGCGGTCGCGGGCTGCGACGTCTGTCGCGGCGAGCGGCTGTAAAGCGGAGCCTTTCTCATGCCTGCCACCTCCTGCGGGGGCGTTCGCGGGGAACTGCTGGATTCCGAACACCTTCGCCGCGCGCACGACCGCATCGGCGACATGCACACCGTATCACGCCGCAAGCTTCCGTGCATGCCCAAGGCATCATCGGGCCATGCGCTGGATCGACACCCACTGCCACCTCGATGCCCCCGAGTTCGACCCCGACCGCGACGCCGTGGTCGAGCGTGCCCGCACGGCCGGGGTGGTGATGCAGGTGCTGCCGGCGGTGGCACGTGCGAACTTCGACACGGTGCGCACGCTCGCCCACCGGCATGGCCTGGCCTATGCGCTCGGCGTCCATCCGCTTTGCGTGAACGATGCCACGGAATCCGACCTGTCGGCACTGCGCGAAGCGCTGCACGCCCACCGCGACGACCCACGCCTGGTGGCGGTCGGCGAGATCGGGCTTGACCATTTCGTGCCCGGGCTTGATCAGGCCAAGGCGCAGCACTTTTACGTGGAGCAGCTCAAGCTCGCCCAGGCCGCCGGCCTGCCGGTGCTGCTCCACGTGCGGCGCTCTGCCGACGCCTTGCTCAAGCAACTGCGCCGCATTCCGGTGCAGGGCATCGCCCATGCCTTCAACGGCAGCGAGCAGCAGGCGCAGGTCTTCATCGACCTCGGCTTCAAGCTGGGCTTCGGCGGGGCGATGACCTTCGACCGAGCGCTGCAGATCCGCCGCTTGGCCGAGAGCGTCCCGGCCGACAGCCTCGTGCTGGAGACCGATGCGCCCGACATCTCGCCGCATTGGCTCTACCGCACGGCGGCGCAACGTTCGGCCGGCGAGACCTCGCGCAACGAGCCGGCGCAGCTGCCGCGCATCGCGCAGACGCTCGTCGAGCTGCGCGGCTGGTCGCTCTCCGAAGCCGCCGGCATCACCTGGCGCAACGCGCAGGCCGCGCTGCCCCGTCTGGCGGGCCTTGCTGCTCTGGCAGACTGACGGGCCCATGCCCATTGCTCCCATCGAACCCACCGACTCGCCCGACCTCCTGCGCGGCCTGCCACCCGTCATCGACCGCCGCACCCGCCTGCTCGTGCTGGGCAGCTTCCCGAGCGTGGCGTCGCTCCAGGCGGGGCAGTACTACGCCCACCCGCGCAACCATTTCTGGCCGCTGCTGTCGGCGCTGTGGAATGTGGACCTGCGGGCACTGGCCTACCCCCGGCGGCTGCAGGAGGTGCTGCAGCGTGGCCTCGGCATCTGGGACGTCTATGCCCACTGCCGGCGCGAGGGCAGCCTCGACAGTGCGATCCGCGACGCCGAATTCAACGACCTCGGGGGCGTGAAGGCGCATGCACCGCAGTTGCAAGGCGTGGCCCACAACGGCGGTGAGTCGGCACGTGGGATGCGTTTCACCAAGACGCTCGGCCTCGCGGTCTGGCGCCTTCCCTCCACCAGCCCGGCCAACGCCTCGTGGAGCTTCGAGCGCAAGCTGGCCGCCTGGCGCGAGGCCTTTGCGGCGCACGGCATCGCATGACGAAGACCACCAAGGCGCGCCAGGACATGGCCCCCGCCACGATCTCCGAGTTCGAAGGTGTGCGCTACCTGCACCTCGGCACGCCCTGGGTGCAGGGCGCGATGCGCGTGCGCAAGCCCCATGCGCTTGAGACTCGAATATGTGCAGCGCATGATGGTCTGGCTGCTGTTTCGCAACCCGGCCTACGTGGGCAAGGCGCATGCGGTGCAGCTGGGCCTGGGCTCGGCGTCGATCACGCGCTTCTGCCACCGCAACCTGCGCATGAAGACGACCGCGGTCGAGCTTCAACCCGACGGTCATCACCGCCTGCCGCATGTGGTTCAACCTGCCGGCCGACGACGCAAAGCTCACCGTGCTGAACCAGGACGCGGCCGACTACGTGGCCGATGCGGCCCACATCGGCACCGCCGACGTGCTCAACGTCGACCTCTACGACCACGATGCCGCCAGCCCCGTGCTCGACGACCAGGCCTTCTACGACGCGTGCCACCGGCTGCTGGCCGACGAGGGCGTGATGACGGTCAACCTCTTCGGCCGCGATGCGAGCTTCGAGCGCAGCGCGGCGCGCATCGCGCAGGCCTTCGGCAGCGACCCGGTGCGCAGCCTGCGCCCCACCAAGGAAGGCAACACCATCGTCGTTGCCTTGAAGGGCATGGCCATGCCCGAGCGCGACCTGCTTGCCGCACGAGCGGAAACCATTGAAACTCGGTACGCATTGCCGGCCCGCAAGTGGCTGCGCATGATCCGCGCATTGCCGGGCCCCGATGCACCGGCCGACGAGACGACATGAGCACAGCTTCTTCGCCCACCGCAAAGCCCACCAAGCCCGTCAAGCAGGTGTCGCACCCGGCCGGCCGGCTCGACTGGCGGCGCCTGCTGCGCTGGCTGCACGAAGACGGCATCATCAGCTCGGCCATGCACGAGCAGACCGCGCAGCGCTTCGCCGCCGGCGACAGCATCCAGCACCCGCTCGTGCGCCTGGCCAACGCGCAGCTGTTGCACGCCAAGAACGGCAA
Organism: Rhizobacter sp. J219; assembly: GCF_024700055.1. Lineage (GTDB taxonomy): Bacteria > Pseudomonadota > Gammaproteobacteria > Burkholderiales > Burkholderiaceae_C > Rhizobacter. The sequence continues at coordinate 2,233,738 of NZ_JAJOND010000001.1, read as the reverse complement.
GCCGCTCGACGTCGACATGCTCTCGGAGTGGCTGGCCGGCCACATCGGCATGCCCTTCGTGCGCATCGACCCGCTGAAGGTCGATGTGGGCCGGGTGGCCGACGTGATGTCAATCACCTACGCCGAGCGGCGGCGGGCGCTGCCGCTGCAGTTCGGCCTCAACGAAGTGACGGTGGCCACCAGCGAGCCCTTCGACCTGGCCTGGGTGCCTGAGATCGAGGCGCACACCAAGAAGACGCTCCGGATGGTGCTGGCCAACCCGGTCGACGTCGCTAAGTTCACCACCGAGTTCTACACGCTGCAGCGTTCGGTGCGCGCCGCCATCAAGACCGGCGAGCAGTCGGCTCAGGCGAGCTTCGAGCAGCTGGTCGAGCTTGGCAAGACCAACAAGCAGCTCGACGCCAACGACCAGGGCGTGGTGCAGGTGGTCGACTGGCTATGGCAATACGCCTTCGACCAGCGCGCGAGCGACATTCACCTGGAGCCGCGCCGCGAGCTGAGCGTGATCCGCTTTCGCATCGATGGCGTGATGCACACCGTCTACCAGCTGCCCCCCGGCGTGATGAACGCGATGACCGCGCGCATCAAGCTGCTCGGCCGCATGGACGTGGTGGAGAAGCGCCGCCCGCTCGACGGCCGCATCAAGACGCGCAACCCCCAGGGCGACGAAGTCGAAATGCGTCTGTCGACCATCCCCACCGCTTTCGGCGAGAAGCTGGTGATGCGCATCTTCGACCCCGACACCACGGTCAAGAACCTCGATGCGCTCGGTTTCGGTGCACACGATGCGCAGCGCTGGGAGGGCCTTGTCTCGCGCCCGCACGGCATCATCCTCGTGACCGGCCCCACCGGCTCCGGCAAGACGACCACGCTCTATTCCACGCTGCGGCGCCTGGCCACCGACGAGGTCAACGTCTGCACCATCGAAGACCCGATCGAAATGATCCAGCCGGCGCTCAACCAGACGCAGGTGCAGCCGGCGATCGACCTCAACTTCTCGGAAGGCCTGCGCGCCCTGATGCGCCAGGACCCGGACATCATCATGGTCGGCGAAATCCGCGACCTCGAAACCGCCGAGATGGCGATCCAGGCCGCGCTCACCGGCCACCTCGTCTTCAGCACCCTTCACACCAACGATTCGGCCTCGGCCATCACCCGCCTCACCGACCTGGGTGTGCCGCCCTACCTGATCGGCGCGACCGTGATCGGCGTGCTCGCGCAGCGCCTGGTGCGCACGCTCTGCGCGAGCTGCAAGCAGCCCGATGCGCACACCACCGCCGAGGCCATCGACGAGGTGATCAAGCCCTGGCGCATCAACGGCCGCGTCGCGGCCTACAAGCCGGTCGGCTGCCTCGAATGCCGCATGACCGGCTACCGCGGCCGGGCCGGCCTCTACGAACTCCTGACCGTGAGCGAAGCAGCCAATGCGTTCATCCACCCTCAGCCCGACATCGCCAAGCTGCGCAAGCAGTCTTTGACCGAAGGCCTGCGGCCCTTGCGCCTGGCCGGTGCGATGAAGGTCGCCGAAGGTGTGACCACGCTCGAAGAAGTGTTGCGTTCCACCCCGGCGTGGGACGTGTGAGCGGCGCTCGTTCCGCGCAGCGAGACATGCACACCGGTACGTGTAAACCACACACGGCGCCCTAGGGTGTGCTGCCTAGAATCCTCCGACTGATTGTTGCGAGGAGCGGGCGTTGAAAATCAAGAGCGAAAAAGACTTCTGGTCCGGGATCATGTTCCTGGTGGTCGGCATCGTGTTTGCGGTGGGTGCCACCAACTACAGCATGGGCACCTCGGCACGCCCGGGGCCCGGTTACTTCCCGCTGATCCTGAGCATCATCCTCGCCATCCTCGGCGCGATCGTGCTGTTCAAGTCGCTCACGATCGAAACCGAAGGTGGCGACAAGATCGGCCACATCGCATGGCGCCCGCTGCTGGTGGTCGTGGCCTCGATTGCGATGTTTGCGGTGCTGCTGCCGCGCCTGGGCATGTTTCTCACGATCCCGGTGCTGATCGTCATGGTCAGCTTCGCGGGCGACGAATTCAAGTGGAAAGGCGTGCTCATTGCGGCCGTCGTTCTCACGATCTTCTCGTGGCTGGTCTTCGTCAAGGGCCTCGGCCTGACGATTCCCGTGTTGCCCAGCTTCATCGCCAACTGACAGACCGACAAGCCGAACGAGGGTCAAGAACATGAGTGAGTTGCTCAGCAATCTGGCGTTGGGTTTCGGGGTGGCCTTCACCGCCCAGAACCTGCTCTACGCCCTGGGGGGATGTCTTCTCGGCACGCTGGTGGGCGTGCTGCCCGGCCTCGGGCCGGTGGCGACCATCGCGATGCTGCTGCCGTCGATCTACGCGCTCGACCCGACGGCCGCGCTCATCATGCTGGCCGGCATCTACTACGGCTCGCAGTACGGTGGCTCGACCACCGCCATCCTGATCAATGTGCCTGGTGAGTCGGCCTCGGTCGTGACCGCGATCGACGGCTACCAGATGGCACGCCAGGGTCGCGCTGGCGCGGCCCTCGCGGCCGCCGGCCTGGGCTCCTTCTTCGCCGGCTGCGTGGGCACCATCGTGATCGCGGCCTTCGCGCCGCCGCTCACCGAGCTGGCCTTCAAGTTCGGCCCGCAGGAGTACTTCTCGCTGATGGTGCTGGGCCTGATCGGTGCGGTGGTGCTGGCCTCGGGCTCGCTCATCAAGGCCATCGCGATGATCATCCTCGGCCTCACGCTCGCGCAGATCAACACCGACGTGATCTCCGGCACCGCCCGCTACAGCTTCGACATCCCCGAGCTGACCGACGGCATCGGCTTCGTGGTGATCGCGATGGGCATCTTCGGCTTCGGCGAGATCATCGCCAACCTCGGCCAGCCGGCCGAGAAGCGCGAGGTCTTCACCAAAGACGTGAAGGGCCTGTGGCCCACCAAGCAGGACTTCAAGGACGCCACCCCCGCCGTGCTGCGCGGCACCGCGCTGGGCTCGGTGCTGGGCGTGCTGCCGGGCGGCGGCGCGCTGCTGTCGTCGTTTGCCGCCTACACGATGGAAAAGAAGATCGCCGGCGCCAACGGCCGCTTCGGCAAGGGCGACATCCGCGGCGTGGCAGGCCCCGAGTCGGCCAACAACGCCGGCGCGCAGACCTCGTTCATCCCGATGCTCACGCTCGGCATTCCGCCCAACGCGGTGATGGCGCTGATGGTGGGCGCGATGACGATCAAGGGCATCCAGCCCGGCCCGCAGGTGATGACGAGCAACCCGCAGCTCTTCTGGGGTCTGATCGCCTCGATGTGGATCGGCAACCTGATGCTGGTGGTGCTCAACCTGCCGCTGATCGGCATCTGGATCAAGCTCTTGACGGTGCCGTACCGCTTCCTGTTCCCGGCGATCACGCTCTTCTGCTGCATCGGCGTGTACACCCTCAACAACAACAACTGGGATGTGTACCTCACGGCGGTGTTCGCGGTGATCGGCTACCTGTTCTACAAGCTCGGCTGCGAAGGTGCGCCGCTGCTGCTGGGCTTCATCCTCGGGCCCATGATGGAAGAGAACCTGCGGCGTGCGCTGCTGCTGTCGCGCGGCGACTGGTCGACCTTCATCGTGCGCCCGCTGTCGGCCGGCCTGCTGATCGCAGCCGTGCTGATGATCGTGGTGGTGATGCTGCCGTCGATCAAGAAGAAGCGCGAAGAGGCATTCGTCGACGACTGACGCCGGCCGCATCGCACCGACAAGCCGCCCTCCGAGGCGGCTTGTTCTTTTGGAAGACGACGTGCCTTGCCGAATGGGGCTACGCTTGAGGCCCCCAGCGCTCCAGACAACACCGCCGAGGACTCTGCGCATGACCCACGATTTCGACTGGACCACCGGCTACGCCACGCAGCGGCTGCCTGTCTTCGGGCGCAATGTCGTCTCCACCTCGCACCCCCTGGCCGCACAGGCCGGCATGCGCATGCTGATGAAAGGCGGCAACGCCGTCGATGCGGCCATTGCTGCCGCCAGCGTGATGACGATCGTCGAGCCGGTGAGCAACGGCCTCGGCTCCGATTCGTTCTGCATCCTCTGGGACGGCCAGCAACTGCACGGCCTCAATGCGTCGGGCCGTGCGCCCGGCGCGTGGACGCCTGGGTACTTCAAGACCAAGTACGGTGACGACGCCCGGCACCCGCCGCAGCGGGGCTGGGACAGCGTCACCGTGCCGGGTGCCGTGGCGAGCTGGGTGGCCCTGAGCGAACGCTTCGGCAAGCTGCCCTTCGCCGACCTGCTCGAGCCTGCGATCGACATCGCCGAGCGCGGCTATGCGGTGCCGGTGGTGGTGCAGCAGAAGTGGGCGGCGGCCGTGCCGCTGCTGCACGAACTGCCGGGGTTTGCGCAGGCCTTCATGCCGCATGGCCGCGCGCCCGCGGTGGGCGAGCTGTTCCGCTTCCCGGCTGCGGCGAAGTCTCTGCGCCTGATCGCGCAAAGCAAGGGGGCGGCGTACTACGGCGGCGAAATCGCCGAGGCTGCGGCACGCCATGCACGCGAGCACGGCGGCACGATCACCGCCGCCGATTTCGCGGGCTACACGCCCGAGTGGGTCACGCCCATCGGCAAGCCCTACGGCAGCCACACCTTGCACGAGATCCCGCCCAACGGGCAGGGCATCGCGGCGCTGATCGCGCTCGGCATCCTGTCGCACTTCGACCTGGCCTCGCTGAAGGTCGACGGGGTCGACTCGCAGCACCTGCAGATCGAGGCGATGAAGCTCGCCTTCGCCGACGTCTACCGCTTCGTCGCCGAGCCGGCAAGCATGGAGGTCACGGCCGAGCAGCTGCTCGACGACGCCTACCTCGCCTCGCGCGCCAAGCTCATCGACATGAAGCGCGCGCAGGACTTCGGCGCCGGCAATCCGGTGAAGGGCGGCACCATCTACCTCACCGCCGCCGACGAGCGCGGCATGATGGTGAGCTTCATCCAGAGCAACTACCAGGGCTTCGGATCGGGTGTGGTGGTGCCGGAGTACGGCCTGTCGATGCAGAACCGCGGCCACGCCTTCAGCCTCGACGCGAAGAGCGCCAACGTGGTGGCGCCGGGCAAGCGGCCGTTCCACACCATCATTCCGGCCTTCCTCACGAAAGACGGCAAACCGGTGATGAGCTTCGGCGTGATGGGCGCCAACATGCAGCCGCAAGGGCATCTGCAGACGGTGGTGCGCATGCTCGACTACCGCCAGCACCCGCAGGCGGCCTGCGACGCGCCGCGCTGGCGCTTCAACGCGGGCCTCGAGATCAACGTCGAGAGCGCGATGAACCCGGGGACGGTGCAAGGCCTTGCCGAGCGCGGCCACGTGATGGAAGTCATCAACGACTCGTACCAGGACTTCGGCGCCGGCCAGTTCATCTGGCGGCTGGGCGACCCGGCGGTGGAAGGCTACGTGGCGGCCAGCGACCCGCGGCGCGATGGGCAGGCGGTGGTGTCCTGAGCATGACGTCGGGTTCCCTTGCGGCCGGCGTGCCGCACAAGGCTTTGTGGCCGGGCTTCGTCTTTGCCGTGCTCGGCGCGGTCGCCTTCTCGGGCAAGGCCATCATCGTCAAGCTCGCCTATCGCCATGGGGTGGATGCGGTCACGCTCATCATGTACCGCATGCTGTTCGCTTTGCCGATGTTCCTCGTCTTGTCGTGGTGGGCGGGGCGCGGCAAGGCGCCGCTCACGCGCCGCGACTGGCTGGCTGTCACCGGCCTCGGCTTCAGCGGCTACTACCTCGCAAGCTTTCTCGACTTCGCCGGCCTGCAGTACATCACCGCGAGCCTCGAGCGGCTCATCCTGTATCTCAACCCGACGCTGGTGCTCTTCCTCGGCGTGCTGCTCTTCAAGCAGAAGGTCACGAAGCGGCAGCTCATCTCGCTGGCGGTCAGCTATTGCGGCGTGCTGCTGGTGTTCGGCCACGAGGTGACGCTGCTCGGCAGCAACGTGGCGCTCGGCGCGGCCCTCGTCTTCGGCAGCATGGTGAGTTACGCGCTCTACCTCGTCTTCAGCGGCGAAGAGGTCAAGCGCCTGGGCGCGCTGCGCCTGACGGGCCTGGCGACGTCGATTGCCTGCGTGCTGTGCATCGCGCAGTTCTTCCTGCTGCGGCCGGTGAGCGCGATGGCGGTGGCGCCCGAGGTGATCTGGCTCAGCGTGCTCAACGCGGTGGCCTGCACCTTCTGCCCGGTGCTGCTGGTGATGCTGGCCATCGAACGCATCGGCGCCTCGATGGCCACGCAGGTGGGCATGTTCGGGCCGCTGTCGACGATCCTGATGGGCGTGGTGATCCTCGGTGAGCCGTTCACGGCCTGGATCGCCGCCGGCACGGTTCTGGTTCTTGCGGGCATCTGGTTGCTCGCCAAATGGAGGTAGTTCATGGATCTCGGTATCGCAGGCAAGTGGGCGCTGGTGTGTGCGGCCAGCAAGGGGCTCGGCAAGGGCTGCGCGCAGGCGCTGGTCCAGGACGGTGTCAACGTCGTCATCACCGCGCGTGGCGCCGAGGCACTCGAAGCGACCGCCGATGAGCTACGCGCGTTGAAAGGGGGCGAAGTGCGCGCGGTCGCCGGCGACATCACCACACCCGAAGGCCGTGCGGCGGCACTTGCGGCCTGCCCGCAGGTCGACATCCTCATCAACAACGCGGGCGGCCCGCCGCCGGGCGACTTCCGCGACTGGGACCGCGACGCGTGGATCAAGGCACTCGACGCCAACATGCTGACGCCCATCGAGCTGATGAAGGCGGTGGTCGACCCGATGATGGCGCGCGGCTTCGGGCGCATCGTCAACATCACCTCGGCGGCGGTGAAGGCGCCGATCGACATCCTCGGCCTGTCGAACGGTGCGCGCTCCGGTCTCACCGGCTTCACGGCGGGGCTGGCGCGCAAGACGGTCGCCAAGGGCGTGACGATCAACAGCCTTTTGCCCGGCCCCTTCGACACCGACCGCCTGCGGGTGACGATGGCCGGTGCTGCCAAGGCAGGCGGCGTGGGCATCGACGTGATCGCGGACCAGCGCCGCAAGCAGAACCCTTCCGGCCGCTTCGGCACGCCGGTGGAATTCGGCGCGATGTGCGCCTTCCTCTGCAGCGTGCATGCGGGGTTCATCACCGGTCAGAACATCCTGATGGATGGGGGGGCTTACCCCGGCACGTTTTAGGTCGGAGCGCGTGCGCTCGTCGGAGCGGCGCATCGGCCACGGGGTGAGGGGCTCCGTTCATGTCCCTCCTTGGTGGACGCTCCCGCGTCCACCAATTCCTTCCTTCACTTCACTCCGCCCCTCACCCCGTGGCCGATGCGCGATGCGCACCTGCACTTCGGAGGCGGGCATGGTTCCAAAGGTGCCGGCACGCTGGGCTGGGGTGTCGCACGGAGCGAAGTAAAGGAGGAGAAAGAGATCGCGGGAGCGATCTCTTTCGGGGGACATGAGCGGAGTGCGACACCCCAGCCCAGCGTGCTAGCTCCGACTCAGCGCCGAGAGTTCACCACGATCCCCGCCCCGATCAGCACAAACGCCCCCACGTGATACCAGCGTGGCGGCTCGCCCAGCCACAAGGCCGACATCAGCGCCGCAAACACCGGCGTCAGGTTGCTGAAGAACGCTGCAATCGCCGGCCCGACCGTCGACACACCCTCGCCCCAGAAGCGATAGGCGAGCAGTGACGGCCCGATGGCCACATAGGCCAGTGCGAGCACCACCCAGGGTGACCAGTGGATGCTCGCCGGGCTCACGACCGATTCAACCCCTGCGGCCAGGCCTGCCCACACCGTGCCGAAGATCATCTGCACGACGAGCAATTCCGCCCAGCCCCAGTCGGGCCGCGCCTCGCCGCGCATGTGCGCAGGCGGGCGCGCGAGCAGCCAGCTGTACCAGGCCCACAGGGCGATGGCGATGAGCATCAGCACGTCGCCGGGCAGCAGGTGCAGGTTAAGCAGCACGGTCGGGTCGCCGCGCGAGATCACGAGGGCCACGCCGGCGAGCGAGAGCAGGGCGCCGACGATCTGCTGGCGCGTGGGGTGCTCGCGGTAGAAGATCGCGCCCACCGCCAGCATCCACAGCGGCATGCTCGAGATGATGAGCGTGACGTTGATCGGCGTGGAGGTCTGAAGCGCCAGGTACTGCAGCGAGTTGTAGGTGCCCACGCCGAGGATGCCGATCAACGCCAGGTAGGGCCAGCGCTCGCGGATGTCTTGCGGGCGGCGCCACAGCTTGGTGGCGAAGGGCAGCAGCAGCACCAGCGCGATGGCCCAGCGCATCGCGCTCAGGGCCATCGGCGGCACGGTGCCGACGAGTGCCCGGCCGACCACCGCGTTGCCGGCCCACAGCAGCGGCGGCAGGGTGAGCAAGAAGGCGATGCGGGGCGTGAGGTGCTGCGGCGACGACATCCCCCGAGTGTCTCAGGGCTTGGGCAGCGTGCCCGTCACCCCGTCGACAAACCAGTTCATCTTGGCCAGCGTGGCGTCGTCCATCGTGCCGGTGTCCTGGCGGACGCTGCCGGTGCTGTCGACCAGGCGGCCCGAGAAGGGGTGGAACTTGCCCTTCACGATGTCGGCCTCGCGAGCCTTCACGAGCTTCACCACCTCGGTGGGGACGGTGGGCGAGAAGGGCGCGAAGGCGATGAAGCCGTCTTTCATGCCGCCCCACACCGGCTTGGCCTGCCATGTGCCCTTGCGCACGGCGTCGGCCACGCGCGTGTAGTACGCGCCCCACTGGTGGGTGATGGCGGTGAGCTGCGCGTCGGGCGCGTGGCGGCTCATGTCACTCTGGTAGGCGATCACGCGCACGCCCTTGCTGGCGAAGTGCGCCTGCGCCGTCTGCGGCACGGCGGGCGAGCCGCTGTGGTTGGTCAGCACGTCGGCACCCTGGTGGATGAGTGAGGTGGCGGCTTCACGCTCGCGCGGTGGATCGAACCAGGTGTTGAGCCACACCACCTTGACCTGCGCCTTGGGGTTGGCCTCGCGCATGCCGAGCGCAAACGCGTTGATGCCCTGCACGACCTCGGGCACCGGGAAGCCGGCCACGTAGCCGGCGATGCCGCTCTTGCTGGTCTTGCCCGCGAGCAGGCCGGCCAGGTAGCGGGCCTCGTAGAAGCGGGCGTTGTAGGTGTTGAGGTTCTTCGCGGTCTTGAAGCCGCCGGCGTGTTCGAACACCACGTCGGGGTGGTCGGCGGCCACGCGCAGCGCCGGCTCCAGGTAGCCGAAGCTGGTGGCGAAGATGAGCTTGTGGCCCTGGGCGACGAGGTCGCGCATCACACGCTCCGAATCGGCCCCTTCGGCCACGGCCTCGACGGCGGTGGTGCTCACCTGCGTGCCGAGGGCCTTCTCCATCGTGAGGCGACCCTGGTTGTGCTGATAGGTCCAGCCGGCGTCGCCGATCGGGCTCACGTAGACGAAGCCGACCTTCAGCGGTGCGGGGGTCTGCGCGAGGGCGGGTGTTGACGCTGCAAGTGCAGCGAGCATCGCGGCCAGGAGGCCGCGGGCGAGGTTTTTGAACATGGTGTTCCTCTACATGGCCCCAAGGTTGAAAGCGAAACCGCCTGCGGGGGCACGCAGGCGGCTCGAAGGCCCGGATTGTCGCAGACGCACTTTTGTGGGGCACGGCCGCTGGCTTCTCCCTAGAGCTTGGGACAGGGCACGCCCTGAGCCTCAGCCGAGAACTAATCATCAAAATGCGCGGGATCGTGAAGTGCCAAGCCGCTGTTTGTGGAACTTTCCCATTGCGTAGGGCGGGCGCTCGCTTCAAGAATGGATCGAACAACTTCTCGGAGACAGCGCATGGAACGAGCCGGTCGTCGAATGGTGATGGGCATGCTGGCAACAGCGTTGCTGTCGGCGGGATCGTCGGCGTGGGCCCAGGTCGCGGCGGCGCCTGCTGTCGCCGCGTCGGCCGCCACGGTGTTCAACGGTGCCGACACCGCGTGGATGCTGATCTCCACCGTGCTCGTCATGCTGATGACGATGCCCGGCATCATGCTCTTCTACGGCGGCATGCTGCGCTCGAAGAACGCGCTCTCCATCGTGGCGCACACGGTGGCCGGGGCGTCGGTCATCACCGTGCTGTGGGCGATGTTCGGCTACTCGATCGCCTTCACCTCGGGCGGCCCCTGGTTCGGTGACATGTCGCGCATGTTTGCCGAAGGGCTGATCGGTTCGAAGGTCGGCGCGCATGTCTCGGCGCCCACGCTGCCCGAGCCGGTGTTCTTCCTCTTCCAGCTCTCGTTCGCGATCATCACCTTCGCGCTCGTGCTGGGCGCCACCGCCGAGCGCATGCGCCTCGGAGTGACGATCGCCTTCGCGGCGCTCTGGAGCCTGCTGGTCTACGCGCCCATCGCCCACTGGATCTGGCACCCCAACGGCTGGCTCGCCAAGATGGGCCACATGGACTTCGCCGGTGGCACCGTGGTGCACATCGCCTCGGGCGTGACGGGGCTGGTGGCCGCCGTCGTGCTCGGGCCGCGGCGCGGCTTCGGCAAGGAGCCGATGGTGCCGCACAACCTGATGCTGACGGTGCTCGGCGCGGGCCTGCTGTGGGCCGGCTGGTTCGGCTTCAACGCCGGCTCGGCCTTCGAGGCCGGCCCGCGTGCGGCCGGGGCACTGCTGGCCACGCAGGTGGCGGCATGTGCCGGCGCCATGCTGTGGGGCTTCTGTGAATACATCCGCCGCGGTCAGTGGAGCGTGCTCGGCATGATGACGGGCGCCATCGCCGGCCTCATCGCCGTGACGCCGGCCTCGGGCTACGTGGGCATCAACGGCGCGCTGTGCATCGGCTCGCTGGCGGGCGTGGTGTGCTTCTTCGCCGTCGTCTACTTCAAGTCGATCACCGGCATCGACGATGCGCTCGACGTGTTTGCGCTGCACGGCATCGGCGGCCTGGTCGGCACGGTGCTGACGCCGGTGTTCGCACTGACCGCCGTCGCGCCGGTGACCGCCACGGTGTGGACCAACACCCTCGGTGCGCTGGCCGTGATGGCCTACGCCGGCGTCGCCACCTGGATCATCCTGAAGGCGCTCTCGCTGGTGACCCGGCTGCGCGTCGGCGCGGCCCAGGAGAACGTGGGGCTCGACATCTCCGAGCACGGTGAGATGCTGGCCCCGACCGCTTCGCCACAGGCCTGATCGCAAACGACCGAGGCACGATGAGCACGACCACCATGGATAGCGGCGCCAACGACAGCCAGCTGATGAACTACCTGGTGCGCATGATCGTGCCGATGCGGCGCGAGTTCGGGCGCAGCGTCGACGTGCAGCAGTTCATGCACGACTTTGCCTACGCCCGGGAGGTCATCGACCAGGCCTTGGGCAGCCAGGATGCCCGCCTGCGTGAATACGCCAACTACGTGCAGCAGCGGTACCACGGAGCGCGTGTGGCCGACTCGCCGCCACCTGCTGCCAGGGCCCCGATGTCGAGCGAGGCGGTCGAGCCGAAGGCGACCCCTGCTTCCGGCACCGCGGCCGACGAGGCTGAGCTGCGGGCTCGCATGCTCAAGAAGTACACGAGCGGCCTGCGCTGAGGCGCCACCATCGGCGGCCAGCGCTTCAGTAGCGGCTGGCTTCCGAGCCGAGGGCCGAGCGGGCCGCCGCCAGCTCGCGCACGTTCTTGGCCGCGGGCATGCGCATGTCGGCCTTGCGGCGAGCGAGTTCACCTTCCTTGGGTCGCGGCACCCGCGGGCGGATGACCGCCGGCACGCCCACTGCGATGGAGTCCGACGGCACATCGGTGATGACCACCGCGTTGGCGCCGATCATCACGTTGTCGCCGATGGTGATGGAGCCGAGGATCTTCGCACCCGCGCCGATGTCGACGTTGTGGCCGATCACCGGGGCGACCGGCTCATCGGTGTGGCGCAGGCCGACGCACACGTCGTGGCGCAGGCGGCAGTTGTCGCCGAACTTCGCATAGCCGCTGACGATGATGCCGCCGAAGTGGTCGATGATGAAGTTGCGTCCGACTTCCACTTCACACGGCAAGTCGATGCCGGTGAGGATCTGGACAAACTTGTACGCTATCTTGTAGAGCAGCGACAGGGGCTTGCGCACGAGCGCCGGCTTGATGCCGTAGCGCCAGCGCCCGAAGCGGTAGACGAGCATGACCCAGAAGCCCTGCTCCCACCAGCGTCCTCGGTAATTGCGCAAGTCTGCGCGAATGTGTTCGAACATGGACGCGAAGGGTAGGGCCGCCGTGTGACGGCTGTCTGTAGGACGGCGCCTCCTTCTTCGCAGGCGCGTCGTCAGGAGAAGGCGGCAGCCAGCTTCTCCCGCCAAGCCTGTTTGTCGCCCGCGGGCGCAAAGCTGGCGTCGATGCTGTTGAGTGCGAGCTGGTAGGCCTCTCTGGCGCCCAGCGAGGGCAGTGACTCGAACGTCTCCAGAAAGTTCTGGTTGATATAGCCCCCGAAGTACGCAGGGTCGTCGGAGTTGATGGTCACGCAAAGACCCGCGGCCAGCAGCGCGGCGAGGTTGTGCTGGTCCAAGGTCTTGAACACACACAGTTTCACATTCGACAGCGGGCACACGGTGAGCGGCACCTTTTCGGCCGCCAGGCGCTGCACGAGCTTCGGGTCTTCGACGCAGCGCACGCCGTGGTCGATGCGCTCGACCTTGAGCACGTCGAGCGCGTTCCAGATGTACTCGGCCGGGCCTTCCTCGCCGGCGTGGGCCACGAGGCGCAGGCCCATCTCGCGGCACTTGGCGTAGACCCGTGCGAACTTCTCCGGCGGGTTGCCGCGCTCGCCGCTGTCGAGCCCCACGCCGACGAAGTGCGAACGCCACGGCAGGGCGTCTTCCAGCGTGGCGAAGGCCGCTTCTTCGCTGAGGTGGCGCAGGAAGCACATGATCAGCAGTGAGCTCACGCCGAGGTCGCGCTTCGCCGTCTCGCAGGCGCGGGTGAGGCCCTTGATGACCGTCTCGAAGCTCACGCCGCGCTCGGTGTGCGTCTGCGGGTCGAAGAAGAGCTCGGCGTGCACGACGTTGTCGGCCTTGGCGCGGCGGAAATAGGCCATGGCCATGTCGAAGAAGTCTTCTTCCTTCAGGAGCACGCTGGCCCCAGCGTAGTAGATGTCGAGAAAGCTCTGCAGGTCGGTGAAGGCGTAGGCTTTTCGCAGGGCTTCGACGCTCGCGTAGGCGAGCTTCACGCCGTTACGCTGCGCGAGCTGGAAGATCAGCTCGGGCTCCAGCGAGCCTTCGATGTGCAGGTGCAGCTCGGTCTTGGGCATCGTGCGCAGCAGCTCGGGCAGGCGCGCGCGCGGGATCTTGGCGAAGTCGGGCAGGGTCGTCATCAGCACACTCCAAACGTGATGCCGCGTTCATTCAGGAAGCGGCGGTAGGTGGCGGAACTGCGGTCGGCGGCGCAATGCACTTCGCCCCCGCTCAAGGGCAGGCGCTTGGGGCTTTGCGATTCGAGCACCGGCTGGTCCTGCAGAAAGATCGTGTCCTGGAAGCTTCGCAGTTCGGCCTCGGCCGAGTCGAAGTCGGTCACCGCCAGGCGGAACCAGACCCGGCTGCGCTCTGGGTCGACGGGGCAGACGAAGAGTCCGATCACGTCCTGATACCCCGCTTGGGCTTGCGGCAGCTTGGTGAGCTGCGCGCTGTAGGGGCCGGTCAGCTCGTAGCGGTATTCGACCTGGCTGCCCTCCGTCGACAGCCGGTTGCTCTGCGGTTGCCACGCGGTGCAGCCGTGGGCGACGAAGCCCTGCGGCGTGGTCTCGATGCGGTAGGCGTCGAGCGCCGTGTGGCTCCGGTCGCCGAGCCAGCCGTCGTGCACGAAACCGAAGTGCGCGAGGTCGAGGAAGTTCTCGACGATGCGCGGTGCGCTGGACTGCACCTCGTAGGGGCCGCAGAGCAGCTTGCGCAGGCGCGTGTCGAGTTCGGCGCCGAAGGCGGGTGGGGTGGTGTCTGCCGCCTGCAGGCGCAGCCACACGAGGCCATGCCGTTCCTGAAGCTCGTGGGTGCAGACCGCGTGCGAGGCCGGGGGGGTGAAGCTCGGCAGGGCCGGGATGTGCCGGCACTGGCCGCCGGCATCGAATTGCCAGCCGTGGTACGGGCACTCCAGGCGCGAGCCCGCCGCGTCGTGCAGCACACGCCCGAGCGAAAGCCGCGTGCCGCGGTGCGGGCACTTGTCGGGGAAGGCGTGGGCGGTGCCGCTCGCATCGCGCCACAGCGCGAAGTCCTGCGACAGCAGGCGTACCGGCAAGGGCACATCGGCCACAAGCGCTTCGCTCGCGGCCACCGGGTGCCAGAGGGTCGACTCGATCATGGTCAATGGCTTCCAGACAACGAAGGCCGCACGGTGGCGGCCTTCGTCATCGACAACATGCCGTGGGCTTACTTCCCGCCCGGCACCTTGCCTTCGACGCCCTTCACGTAGAAGTTGACGCCACCGAGGAATTTGTCGTCGGCGACGGTGTCTTTCTTGACCACTTCCTTGCCGTCCTGGCCGAGGATGGGGCCCTTCCAGATCACGAACGAGCCGTCTTTCAGACCGGCCTTCACCGTCTCGACCTTGGTCTTGATCTCGGCCGGCACCTTGTCAGAGATCGACACGATGTCGATCGCGCCTTCCTTCACGCCCCACCACACGCTGCCGGTCTGCCAGGTGCCTTCGAGCGCGTCTTTGGTGGCCTTGATGTAGTACGGCGACCAGTTGATGATGGCCGAGGCGAGGTGCGCCTCGGGTGAGTACGACGACATGTCGCTGTCCCAGCCGAAGGCGAGCTTGCCTGCCTTGCCGGCGGTCTTGAGCACCGCCGAGGAATCGGTGTTCTGGAAGAGCACGTCGGCGCCGCCGTTGATCAGCGATTGCGCGGCCTCGGTTTCCTTCGGCGGGTCGAACCACTTGTTGACCCAGACCACCTTGGTCTTGATCTTGGGGTTCACCGACTGGGCGCCCAGCGTGAAGCTGTTGATGTTGCGGATGACCTCGGGGATGGGCACCGAGCCCACGATGCCCAGCGTGTTCGACTTGGTCATCGCCCCCGCGATGATGCCGGCCATGTATGCGCCTTCGTACGTGCGGCTGTCGTAGGTGCGCATGTTCTCGGCCGTCTTGTAGCCGGTGGCGTGTTCGAACTTCACGTCCTTCGCTTCTGGTGCGATCTTGAGCATCGAGTCCATGTAGCCGAAGGTGGTGCCGAAGATGAGCTTGTTGCCCTGGCTGATCATGTCGCGGAACACACGCTCGGCGTCGGCGGCCTCGGGCACGTTTTCCACGAAGCTCGTGACCACCTTGTCGCCGAATTCCTTCTCGATGGCCTTGCGCGCGTTGTCGTGCGCGAAGGTCCAGCCGCCGTCGCCCACCGGGCCGACGTAGGCGAAGGCAATCTTCAGCGGGGCTGGCTTGGCCGGGGCCGAAGCGGCGGCCACCGGGGCCGAGGCCGCGGGCGCTGCCGCTTCTTCCTTCTTGCCGCAGCCCACCAGCGCCGCTGCGGCTGCGAGGGTGCTCCACCCTGCGATCTTCAGCAGGGAACGTTTAGAGGATGAGGTCATGTCTTCTCCAGATGAAAAGTCTGCGCTTGTGGCGCGAGCGACGAGGTGGGTGCAACAGCGCGTCGAATTATCAGCTCCCAGGAAAGAACGGCTTGCCCAGCGAGGCCGGCATGTTCACGCGGATCCAGGTGGCGTTGCGCGAGATCAGCACGAGCACGGCGATGGTGGCGACGTAGGGCAGCATGGTCAGCAACTGGCTCGACACCTGCACGCCTTCGCCTTGCAGGTGGAACTGCAGCATGGTCACGCCGCCGAACAGGTAGGCGCCGAGCAATACCCGTGCCGGGCGCCAGGTGGCGAAGGTGGTGAGCGCGAGCGCGATCCAGCCCTTGCCGGCCACCATGCCCTCGACCCACAGCGGCGTGTAGACGGTGGAGATGTAGGCGCCTGAAATGCCGCACAGCGCCCCGCCCACCATCACGGCCAGCAGCCGGATGCGCCGCACCGGGTAGCCGAGCGCATGCGCCGATTCGGGCGACTCGCCGACCGCGCGCAGCACCAGGCCCGATCGTGAGCGGTAGAGGAACCAGGCGAGCGCGACCGTGAGCGCAATCGCCACGTAGACCATCGCGTGCTGGCGAAAGAAGGCCGGCCCAACGAAAGGGAGGTCTCCAAGCAGCGGGACGTGGATCGGCGGCCGCTCGGGCAGGCGCTCCTGCGTGTACTTGATGCCCATGAAGGCCGAGAAGCCGGCACCGAAGAGGCTCAGCGCGAGGCCCGTCGCGTACTGGTTGGTGTTGAGCCAGATCACGAGCAGGCCGAAGGCGGCGGCGAGCAACGCGCCCGCCAGTGCGCCTGCTGCGAGGCCGAGCCACGGGTTGCCGGTGTGCACGGCGGTCGCGAAGCCGGCAATGGCCGCCACGAGCATCATCCCCTCGGCGCCGAGGTTGACGATGCCGGCGCGTTCGTTGATGAGCAGGCCGAGCGCGGCGAAGGCGATCACGGTGCCCGCATTGAGGGTGGCGGCGATGAGCAGGGCGAAGGCGTCCATCAGGTGACCCGGGGGTGGCGTGACGCGTGACCCAGCGCACGCGGTAGTGGATCAAGGTGTCGCACGCCAGCAGCGTGAAGAGCAGCAGCCCCTGGAACACGCCGGTCAGCGACTTGGGCAGCCCCAGGCGCGATTGCGCCAGCTCACCGCCGATGTAGAACATGCTCATCAGGATGGCCGAGAACACGATGCCCAGCGGATGCAAGCGCCCGACGAAGGCGACGATGATGGCCGCGAAGCCGTAGCCCGCCGGCACGTGCGGCGTCAGCTGGCCCAGCGGCCCGGCCGCTTCGAGCGCGCCGGCAAGACCCGCCATGCCGCCCGACAGCAGCAGCGTCGTCCACAAGGCCTTGCGCGACGAGAAACCGGCATAACGCGCCGCGGCCGGTGCGAGGCCGCCCACCTGCAGCTGGTAGCCCGCGTAGCTGCGAAAGAGGAAGAGCCAGAAGAGCAGCACGCAGGCGAGCGCGATCAAGAGGCCGATGTTCACGCGAAAGCCGGTGGCGAGTTTCGGCATCTGCGTGACTGCGAGGAAGTTGATGGTCTGGGGGAAGTTGTAGCCGTTGGGGTCTTTCCAGGGGCCGTAGACCAGGTAGCTCAGCACCATCTCGGCCACGTAGACGAGCATCAGGCTCACCAGGATCTCGCTTGCGTTCGCCTTGTCGCGCAGGAAGGCGACGATGCCGGCCCACACCATGCCGCCCAGCACACCGGCCAGCAGGATGGCCACGACGATGAAGCGGCTCGATTCCTTGTCGGCCGTCATCGCGACGGCGCTCGCGAAAATGGCTCCGAGGATGAACTGGCCTTCGGCCCCGATGTTCCACACGTTGGAGCGGAAGCACACCGCGAGGCCGAGCGCGATCAGCAGCAGCGGTGTCGCCTTCATCGCCAGTTCGGTGAGCGCGTAGACGCTCTTCACCGGCTCCACGAAGAAGGCCTGCAGCCCGCGCAGCGGGTCCTTGCCCAGCACCGCGAAGAGCACCACGCCGATCAGCACCGTGATGGCGAGCGCCAGCAGCGGCGACAGCACCGACATCAGCCGGCTCGGCTCGGGGCGTGTCTCAAGCTTCAGCATCGGCGGCTTCTTTCGTCCAGAGTCCCGACATCCAGGCTCCAATCTGAGGGACGGTGGCGTCGCGCGTCGCGATCGACGGCGACATGCGGCCCTGCGCGATGACGAGCAGCCGGTCGCTGATCTCGAAGAGCTCGTCCAGCTCTTCGCTCACCACCAGCAGGGCGCAGCCGGCGTCGCGCAGCTTCAGCAGCTCGCCGCGGATCTGCGCTGCGGCGCCCACGTCCACGCCCCAGGTCGGCTGCGAGACGATGAGAAGCTTCGGGTTGGCGTCGATCTCGCGGCCGACGAGGAACTTCTGCAGGTTGCCGCCCGAGAGGCTCTTGGCCGCGGCGTTCGGGCCACCGGCCTTGACGTTGAACCGTGCGATCAATGATTGCGCGAGCGCTGCCACCTCGCCGGTGCGCAACCAGCCGCCTTGGCCCACCGCTTCGGTGCGGGTGAGCAGCGTGTTCTGCGCGAGCGAGAGCGTGGGCACCGCGCCGCGGCCGAGCCGCTCTTCGGGCACGAAGTGCAGGCCGGCCGCGCGCCGCACCTGCGGCGGCTTGTTGGCGATGGGCTGGCCGAAGAGCTGGATGCTCGCGGCGGCGGCGCGGGTGTCTTCACCCGAGAGCGCCGCCATCAGCTCCTGCTGTCCGTTGCCGGAGACACCGGCGATGCCGACGATCTCGCCGGCGCGCACCTCGAAACCGATGCCTTGCAGCGTCGTTCCGAATGGGGCGAGCTTGGGCAGCGTGAGGTCTTGCACCGCGAGCACCACCTCGCCCGGCGTGCGGGGCTCGTGCCTGAGCTGCGGCGGCTCGGCGCCGATCATGAGACGCGAGAGGCTTGCGTTCGTCTCTTTCGTCGGATCGACCTCGCCCGTCACACGGCCGCCGCGCAGCACAGTGCAGTGGTGGCACAGCGCGCGGATCTCGTCGAGCTTGTGGCTGATGTAGAGGATGCTGCAGCCCTCGCTGGCGAGCTTGCGCAGCGTGACGAAGAGTGTCTCGACGGCCTGCGGCGTGAGCACCGAGGTGGGTTCGTCGAGGATCAGCAGCTTCGGGTGCGTCATCAGCGCGCGCACGATCTCGACGCGCTGGCGCTCGCCGACCGAAAGCGTGTGCACCGGGCGCAGCGGCTCCACGTCGAGGCCGTAGTCCTTCGAGACCTTCTGGATGCGCTCGGTCACCTGGGCGAGCGTGAGCGACTTGTCGAGCCCCAGCCACACGTTCTCGGCCGCGGTGAGCGTGTCGAAGAGGCTGAAGTGCTGGAACACCATGCTGATGCCCAGGGCGCGCGCTTCGGCCGGCGTCTTGACCTGCACCGGCTCGCCGTTCCAGCGGATCTCGCCTTCGTCGGGCCGCACCGCGCCGTAGATCATCTTCATCAGCGTGGACTTGCCCGCGCCGTTCTCGCCCAGCACCGCGTGGATCTCGCCCGGCTTCACGCGCAGGCTCACCTGGTCGTTGGCCTTGACGGCGGGGTAGCTCTTGCTGAGCTTGGTGAGTTCCAGGCGAAGCATGTTCAGGCACCGCCGGGCCGCCCCAAGGGGCCTGAAGCCCCCTCGGGGGGCAGCGAACGAAGTGAGCGTGGGGGCTGCATCATTTGAGGAGGTCGTAAAGGGTGCGTGCGACCACCTTGGTGGCGCGGCGCAGGTCTTCGAGCACGAGGTGTTCGTCCGCCCGCTTGGCGTTCGACTCCAGCACGGTACGCGGCCCGGCGCCATAGATGACCGCGGGGATTCCTTGAGCGCAGTAGAGGCGCACGTCGGTGTAGAGCGGCGTGCCCATCGCCGGGATGGCCTCGCCGAAAACGGCTTGCGCGTTCTTCTGCAAGGCCTCGACCAGCGGCTGGTTGCCGGGCAGGGGCTTGAGCGCATGGGCGAGCAGGAGACGCTTGATGTCGACCGTGACGCCGGGACAGGACGCTGCGGCATCGGCGATCACCTGGCGGATGTTGGCCTCCACGGCGACCGGGTCTTCCTCGGGGATCATGCGGCGGTCGAGCTTCAGCACCACCTTGCCCGGCACGACATTGGTGTTGGTGCCACCTTCGATGCGGCCGACGTTGAGGTACGGGTGGGTGATGCCCGGCACCTTGGAGGTCGTTTGCCTGTAGAGCGTGTTCTGGGCGTAGAGCGCGTTCAGGATCGTGACCGCGCCCTGCAGCGCATCGACGCCGGTCGTCGGGATGGCGGCGTGCGCCATCTTGCCGTGCACGGTGACTTCCATCTGCAGGCAGCCGTTGTGCGCGGTCACCACCTCGTAGCTGAAGCCGGCGGCGATCAGGTAGTCGGGTTTGGTCAGCTTGTGCTTCAGCAACCAGCCGGGGCCCAGCTCGCCGCCGAACTCTTCGTCGTAGGTGAAGTGCAGCTCCACGCCGCCGTTGAGCGGCGCGCCCAGGGATTCGAGTGCGCGCACCGCGAAGGTGAAGGTGGCGAAATCGCTCTTGCTCACCGCCGAGGCGCGGCCGTAGAGCTTGCCGTCTTCCACTTCGCCGCCGTAGGGGTCGTGCACCCAGCCTTCGCCGGGCGGCACCACGTCGCCGTGGGCGTTGAGCGCGATGGTGGTGCCTTCGCCGTATTCGCGGCGCACGATCAGGTTGGTGATCGATTGCAGGCCATGGGCGCGCACCTCGTCTTCCGGCACCGGGTGGCGCTCGGCTTCCATGTCGAAGCCGAGCAGCAGCTCGGCGGTGCGCTCCGCGTGAGGCGCATTGTTGCCCGGGGGTGTGTCGGTCGGCACCTGCACGAGCGCTTGCAGAAACCGCACCTCCTCGTTGAAGTGCTGGTCGATCCAGGTGTCGAGGTCGTGGTGCCGCGTCATGATCGTTCCTCCGCGAGGTCGTCCAGCAGCGCCTGGAAGGCTTCGACGCACAACTGCGCGTCGTCGCTGGTGATGGTCTCCAGCGGGTTGTGGCTGATGCCCGAGTTGCCGCCGCGCAGGAAGAGCATGGCCTGCGGCATCACCTCGTGCATCTTCATCGCATCGTGGCCGGCGCCGCTGGGCATGCGGTGCACCGGCAGGCCCAGCGATTCGACGGCGCGCTCCCAGCGCTGCTGCCAGTCGGGCGCGCTCGGTGCGGCGGGGGCGCGCAAGGTTTCCTCCAGCGTGCAGTGCAGGCCACGCCGCTCGGTGATGGCGCGCACCTCGGCGAGCACGTCGTGCACCATCGCGTCACGCACCTCGTCGGTGGTGGCGCGGATGTCGAGGCTGAACTTGCAGCGGCCCGGCACGACGTTGATCGAGCCGGCCGGCACCTCCAGCATGCCGACCGTGCCGACGAGATTCGGCTCCTGCGACGCGCGCTTCTCGACGAAGAGGATGAGACCGGCCACCGCCGCCGCCGCATCGCGCCGCCGGTCCATCGGCGTGGTGCCGGCATGGCTGGCGGTGCCGACCATCTCGCCCAGCATGCGCACACTCCCGTTGATGGAGGTCACCACGCCCAGCGGCAGGTCGATCTCGTTGAGCACCGGGCCCTGTTCGATGTGCACCTCGACGAAGCCGAGGTAGCGCGACGGGTGGCGCTCCATCCACGCGATGCGCTTGGGGTCGAGGCCGGCGGTGGCCATCGCGTCGCGCATCGCGATGCCATCGGCGTCGCGCTGGTCGAGCCAGCTGTGGTCGAACCGACCGATCACCGCACCCGAACCCAGGAAGGTGGCCTTGTAGCGCTGGCCTTCCTCTTCGGCGAAGGCGATGGTTTCGATGTCGAAGGGCAGGCGCTTGTGCTGGCGGTGCAACTCGCGCACGCACACCATCGGGACGAAGATGCCCAGTCGCCCGTCGTACTTGCCGCCGTTGCGCACGGTGTCGAAGTGGCTGCCGGTGAGCAGGCGCGGCGCTTCCTCCTGGGTGCCGTGGTAGATGCCCACCACGTTGCCCACGGCGTCGATCTCCACCTCGTCGAAGCCGCAATCGCGCATCCAGTAGGCGAGCTGGCGCTGGCAGGCGATGTGGGCGGGCGTGAGGTAGGTGACGGTGAGCGCGTCGTCGACGTCGCTGTGCTGCGCGAGCAGCTCGGCGCAGTCCCAGACCTGGTGGCCGAGCAGGGGTTCGACGCCGAACTTGTCGTTCAGGCGCAGCTCGGCGATGCGGTGGATGTTGCGCAAGCACTCCGCACGCTCGAAGTCGGCGTGGCCTTCGAGCCGGCGCGCGAAGGTGGCGATGATCTGCTGCCGCGTGAGGCCGGTGCCGCGCGGGCCGCGCACCGCGAGGATGAAGGGCCAGCCGAACTTGGCGAGGTACTCGGCGTTGAGCCGCTGCAACGCGGCCAGCTCTTCCGGCGAGCAGGCCTTGAGTCCGGCGGTCTGCTGCTCGTGGCTCGACTCCGCCGTGAGCTGGCCTTGCTCGGCGAGCTTGCCGGCAAGTTCGGGGTGGGCGCGGATCAGCGCCAGCTGCTGCTCGGCCGACGCCTCGCGCACGGCTTGCGCCAGTGAGACCTTCAACGCAGCGAGGCTCTTGAACGGCCGCTGTGCCAGCGCCTTCTCCGCGATCCACGGCGAGTGTTCGTAGACGCCCGCCAGCATCTGCAGCGCCACGTCGGGCGGTGCATCGTTGAGCGCTTGCAGGGTGAGTCTCATGCTGGGGCCGGGTGATGCTGCTTCCAGTGCCGCGCGATGTCGATGCGGCGGCACACCCACACCTTGTCGTGCGCGAGCACATGGTCGAGAAACCGCTGCAGCGAGCCGATGCGCCCCGGCTTGCCGAGCAGGCGGCAGTGCATGCCGATGCTCATCATCTTCGGCGCCCCTCTCTGATCACCGTCCTCGCCCTCGGCGTAGAGCGCATCGAAGCTGTCGCGCAGGTAGGTGAAGAAGTGGTCGCCGGTGTTGAAGCCCTGCGTCTGCACGAAACGCATGTCGTTGCAGTCGAGCGAGTAGGGCACGACCAGCTGCTGCGAAACGCTGCCGTCGCTCTTGGTGACGGGCATCCAGAAGGGCAGGTCGTCGCCGTAGTAGTCGCTGTCGTATTCGTAGCCGCCATGCTCGACCACGAGGCGCCTCGTGTTGGGGCTGTCGCGGCCCGTGTACCAGCCCAGAGGCCAGGCACCGCCGGTCATGTCCTTCAAGACATGCGTGCCGAGCTCGATGTGGCGGCGCTCGGTGGCCTCGGGCAGGTTTTGATAGTGGATCCAGCGCAGGCCGTGGTTGGCGATCTCGTAGCCGTTGTCCATGAAGCACGCGAGCAGCTCGGGGTAGCGCTGCATCGCCATGCCCACGGCGAAGATGGTCATCGGCAGCTTGCGCTTCTCGAACTCGCGCAGGATGCGCCACACGCCCACGCGCGAGCCGTACTCGTACATCGACTCGATGGTCATGTGCCGGCTCTCGTAAGCCTGGGCCGTGATCAGCTCGGAGAGGAAGGTCTCGCTGGTCGGGTCGCCGTGCAGCGGGTTGTTCTCGCCGCCTTCCTCGTAGTTGAGGACGAACTGCACGGCGATCCGTGCGCCGTTGGGCCACTGGGCATGGGGCACATCACGCCCGTAGCCCTTCAGATCTCTCGGGTAGCTCTGTTCGCTGGTCATGAGGGGTCTCCGGCATGCAGCACCGACGGCAAGTCCGGCACCCGGGGGTTCAGGCGCAGGTTGCGCTCGACATTGTGCAAGTGGCTTTGCATGAGCTTCACCGCCGCGCGGGCATCGCGGGCTTCGAGCGCGTCGACGATCGCCACGTGCTCCGCAAAGGAGTGTTCGGCCGAATGGGCGGACTGGTACATCAACGAGATCAGCGAGCTTCTCGACACCAGCTCTCGCAAGATGTCGGCCAGCGCCTCGTTGCCGAGCATGCGCGCGAGCACCACATGGAAGTCGGCCAGCAGGTGGGTGCGGCCGGGCACGTCGGTGCGTTGCACGGCGGCTTCTTCGTCGCGCAGGTGCTGGCGCAGTTGTGCGATCTGCGGCTCGGTCAGCTCGGCGGCAGCGCGTTTGATCATCGCGGCTTCGAGCATCTGGCGCACCTCGAAGACCTGGCGCGCTTCGTCGACGCTCGGCTGCGCCACACGCGCGCCGCGCGCCTGCGTGAGCGTGACCAGCTTGTCGCGGCTCAACTGGTGCAGGGCCTGCCGCACGATGGTGCGCGAGACCTTGAAGATGTCGGCGATCTTCTGCTCGGCGAGCTTGGTGCCGGGCATCAGGCGCCGCTCGACGATGGCGGCGGTGATCGAGTCGGCGATGCGGCGGGTGGTGTTTTGCAGCTCGTCGTCGGGGACGGCGGCGCCGGCTGTCTTGCTGCCCGTCTTGCGGGAGGCGGCCTGCTTCTTGCCTGCGCCTGCCGTGCCGCGCGCCGCCGGGCGGAGGGCAGTCAGGTTGGCAGGGGAGCGCGGCATGGTGTCGGTCACTAGGCGGTGTGCGCCAAACTGTATACACTTTTCCGCGTCTTGCAACCCACATCGAAGGCCACCATGGGCAAGCTCACCACCCACGTGCTCGACACCATGAACGGCTGCCCTGCGGCGGGCATGCTGGTGGCGCTGTACCGCGTCGAGAGCGGCCAGCCGGTGCTGCTCAAGCAGCTCGCGCTGAACCACGACGGCCGCGCCGACGCCCCGCTGCTCGACGACGCCACGTTCAAGACCGGCACTTACCGCCTGGTCTTCGAGGTGGCGGCCTATTTCAAGGGGCGGGGTGTGAACCTGCCCGACCCGCCGTTCGTCGATGCCGTGCCCATCGACTTCGGCCTCGCCAACCCCTTGCAGCACTACCACGTGCCCCTGCTCGCCAGCCCCTGGGCCTATTCCACCTACCGGGGAAGCTGACGCGTGGATTCGCACCTGCTCGACTGGCTCAACTTTCTGCTGCGCTGGGCCCACGTCATCACGGGCGTGGCGTGGATCGGCGCGTCGTTCTATTTCGTCGCGCTCGACAACAGCCTCACGCCGCCTGAAGACACCAAAGACCGTGACAAGGGCATCGGCGGTGAGCTGTGGGCTGTGCACGGCGGCGGTTTCTATCACCAGCAGAAGTACCCGGTCTCGCCCGCGGTGCTGCCCGAGCGGCTGCACTGGTCGATGTGGGAGAGCTACTCGACCTGGCTCACCGGCTTCGCACTCTTCACCGTGCTCTATCTCTTCAACGCGAGCAGCTTTCTCATCGACAGGAGCGTGCACGACTGGTCGCCGGCCGCTGCCATCAGCGCGGCGCTCGGTTTCTTCGTCGGCTTCTGGCTGATCTACGACGGCATCTGCCGTGTCTTCGGCCAGCGCAAGAACGGCAATGCGATCGTCGGTGTGCTGGTGGCCGTCTTCGTCGTGTTTGCGTCGTGGTTGTCATGCCAGCTCTTCGCCGGGCGCGCGGCCTTCCTGCTGGTGGGCGCGATGCTCGCCACCACCATGAGCGGCAACGTCTTCTTCTGGATCATCCCCGGCCAGCGCAAGGTGGTCGCGGCCCTGCGTGCGGGCCAGCCGGTCGACCCGATCCACGGCAAGCGCGGCAAGCAGCGCAGCGTGCACAACACCTACTTCACGCTGCCGGTGCTGTTCACGATGATCAGCAACCACTACGGCTTTCTCTACACCGGCCCCAACAACTGGGTGACGCTGGTGGTGATGATGCTGGCGGGCGCACTGATCCGCCAGTCGTTCGTGATGCGCCACAAGGCGCACGCGACCGGGCAGCCGGTGCCGTGGTGGTACGCCGTGGTGGGGGTGGTGCTGCTCGCGGGCATGGTCACCGCGACGATGCCGCAGGCCGAGAAGCAGGCGGCCGGTGCGCCGCCGGCGACCTTTGCCGAGGTGCAGAAGGTGATGGCCGAGCGCTGCGTGATGTGCCACAGCGAGCAGGTGGTCAACAAGGCCATCCAGCTGCACACGCCCGAGTTGATCGTGCGCAATGCGCAGGCGGTCTACCAGCAGTCGTCGGTGTTGAAGCTCATGCCGCTCAACAACGCCACGCAGATGACGGACGCCGAGCGGGCACTGGTGAAGCGCTGGTACGAGGCCGGCGCGAAGCCCTGAGCCGCGTCAGGCGCGCGGCCGGCGCGAGCTTCTTGCCGGTGGCGCGCCGCTGGGCAGGATGCGGCCCAGCAGCCAGCGCAGCGTGCGCCGCACCGCGGTGGCATCGCGCCCCTCCTGCAGGTCGAGCGCCGCGCGGTCGAAGGCGGCCGACAGCCAACCCGTCAGCACATCGAGGTCGACCCCTTTGACGCCCGCCGCCGCCAGGCCGGCACGCAGCGTGCCTTCCGCGTTGGCGGCGTCGAGCGCCTGCATCGCCTCGCGGCCCAGTGCGGCTGGGCCTTCCACCAGCAGCAGCCTTGCGCGGCCAGGCACGGCCATCGCCTCCAGGTAGGCATCACCGCCCGCCAGCAGGGCCTGGTCGGCCGGCAGATTGGCCGGCGCCGCCGCTTCGATCTCGGCAGCGACCGCCTGCGCCTCGCGCGCCACCACCGCGTGGAAGAGGTCGCGCTTGTCGACGAAATGGTGGTACAGCGCGCCGCGTGTCATGCCGGCGGCGGCGCAGACCGCTGGCGTGGCCGTGTCGCCGTAGCCGTGGGCCACGAAGAGGGCGCGCGCCGCGTCGAGCAGCGCCGTGCGAGTGGCCTCGCTGCGTTCAGGGTTGGTGCGGGTGGGTTGCATACGTACAGACTGTATGTTAATTTCAACAAACATACAGCACGTATGTTTGTTGCAGAATCCCTTCCAACGTTCCGCCCACCCAGGAGAAATCGCCATGGCCATCACCAGCTACTACCCCGTCCTCATGACCCGCAACGTGGCAGCCACCGCCGGCTTCTACCAGCAGCACTTCGGCTTCGAGGCGCTGTTCACCGCCGACTGGTACGTGCACCTGCAATCGCGCGAAGCCGGCGCGCAGGTGAGCCTTGCCATCCTCGATGCGCGCCACGAGACCATCCCGGCGGCCGGTCGAGGCGCACCCGGCGCGGGCGTCCTGCTCAATTTCGAGGTGGACGATGTCGACGCCGAATACGAGCGGCTCACCGCTGCGGGACTGGAGGTCTTGCTGCCCTTGCGCGACGAGGCCTTCGGCCAGCGGCATTTCATCGTGCAGGCGCCCGATGGGGTGATGGTCGACGTCATTACGCCGATTCCGGCCAGCGGCGAGTTCGTGCAGCAGTACGCCGAGTCGGCGCTGCCGGCCTGAACGCGGTTACACCACCACCGGCTCGGGCTCGAGCCGGATGCCGAAGCGACCGTAGACGCTCTCCTGGATGGCCCGGGCGAGTGTCATCACCTCCGAGCCGATCGCCCCGCCGCGGTTGACGAGCACCAGCGCCTGCTTCTCGTAGACACCGGCGCGACCGACCGTTTTGCCCTTCCAGCCGCAGGCGTCGATCATCCAGCCGGCGGCGAGCTTCATCGTGCCATCGGGCATGGGGTAGTGGACGATCTCCGGGTCGCGGCCAATGATGTCGCGGCACTGCTCGGGCGTGACGACCGGGTTCTTGAAGAAACTGCCGGCATTGCCCACCACCGCCGGGTCGGGCAGCTTGGCGCGGCGGATCGCGATGATCCAGTCGTAGACCTGCTGCGGCGTCGGGCGGCCGATGCCGGTCTCGTTCATCTTGCGCTCGATCTCCAGGTAGCCGAGCACCGGCTGCCAGGGCTTGGGCAGGCGAAAACGCACCCGGGTGATGAGCACCCGGCCGGCGAGCGAGTGCTTGAACTCGCTGTCGCGGTAGCCGAACTTGCACATATCGGCACCAAGGGTCACGGTGCGCCCGGTGAGCAGGTCCACCCCGTCGAGCGAGTCGAAGCGGTCTTTCAGCTCGATGCCATAGGCCCCGATGTTCTGCACCGGCGACGCCCCGACCGTGCCCGGGATCAGGGCCAGGTTCTCCAGGCCGGGGCAGCCTTGTGCGAGTGTCCAGGTGACGAAGTCGTGCCAGTTCTCGCCGGCACCGGCTTCGACGATCCAGGCGTTGGCGCGCTCTTCCACGATGCGCCGGCCCATCACCTCGACCTTCAGCACCACCTGCGGCATGTCGCGCGTGAGCACGATGTTGCTGCCGCCGCCGAGGATGAACTTCGGCGCCGTGCCCAGATCGGCGTGGTCGACCACGCGGCGCACGTCGGCATCGCCCGTGATGCGCACGAGCGTTTGCGCCACGGCTGGCAGGCCGAAGGTGTTGTACGGTTTCAGGCTCACGCCCGATTCGATTTGCATGGCAGAATTTTCACCGATCCCGCCCTCGAAAGACCTTCCCCTATGCCGAGCTTCGACGCCGTTCTGGAACCCAACCTCGTCGAGGTGCGCAATGCAGTCGACCAGACCTCCAAGGAAATCGGCACGCGCTTCGATTTCAAGGGCTCGTCGGCCAAGGTGGAACTGAAGGAGGAAGAGCTGACGGTCTACGCCGACAGCGACTTCCAGATCAACCAGGTGCTCGACATCCTGCTGGCCAAGATGACCAAGCGGGGTGTGGACATCCGCTTCCTCGACCGCAGCGCCAAGATCGAGAAGATCGGCGGCGACAAGGTCAAGCAGAAGATCACGGTCAAGAGCGGCATCGATTCCGACACGGCAAAAAGATCCAGACCGTCATCAAACAGAGCAAGATGAAGGTGCAGGCTGCGATCCAGGGCGACACCGTCCGGGTGACCGGCGGCAAGCGCGACGACCTGCAGGCGGCGATCGCGCTCATCCGCAAGGAGATCGCCGATGCGCCGTTGTCGTTCAACAACTTCCGTGACTGACCGCGTGGTCAAGCCAGGCCGCTGGCTGTCGGCGATCGCCCTGGTGTGGGCGGGTGCGGCCGCGGCGCAGACCGTCTCCATGAGCGGCCGCCTGGGCGACAAGGCGCTGCTGATGATCGACGGCAGCCCGCGCACCGTGGCCGTTGGTGCGACGGTGCAGGGTGTGAAGCTCGTGTCCTTGACCCCCGATGGCTCGGTGGTCGAGACTCGGCGGCAGGCGCCACACCGTGCCGATGGGCGGCACGCCGGTGAGCCTGGGCGCCGGAGGCGGTGGCAGCGATGGCGGCACACGCATCGTGCTCACCGCAGGGCCGGGTGGGCACTTCGTTTCGGGCGGGGCGATCAATGGACGCGCGGTCGAGTTCATGGTCGACACCGGCGCGACGACGGTGGCCATGAGTGCTGCCGATGCCGAGCGCATCGGCATCAAGTACCGCGACGGCCAGCGTGGCATGGCGAGCACTGCTGGCGGCATGGTGCCGATCTACCGGGTCAACCTCACGTCGGTGCGGGTGGGCGAAGTCACGGTTTATGGCGTCGATGCCACGGTGGTCCAGGCGCAGATGCCTTTCGTGCTGCTGGGCAACAGCTTCCTCAGCCGCTTCCAGATGACGCGGGTCAACGACATGATGACGCTGGAAAAGCGGCCTTGATGAGCCGACGGCTCAAGGCTGCGGCGATTCGGTCCGGTATTCCAGCAGGTCTCCCGGCTGGCAGCCCAGCACCTCGCAGATCTTCTCCAACGTGTCGAAGCGCACGCCGCGCACCTTGCCGCTCTTGAGCAGCGAGATGTTTTGCTCTGTGATGCCCACACGCTCGGCCAGTTCGCGCGAGCGCATCTTGCGGCGGGCCAGCATCACATCGAGGTTGACGACGATGGGCATGGCGTCAGACGAACTGTTCGTTTTCGTGCGCCAGCCGCGTGGCTTCGACCATCACGTGGGCGATTGCCCACAGCAACAGGCCGAACAACAGCAGCACGTAGTCGTGCGATGAAAAACCCACGATCAGCCGGCGCTGACCCGGCGGCAGGTGCAGGGTGAGCACCACGCCTGTGGCGCTGCGGGCCACCACCTGGGCGAGTGCCACGGCCAGCAAGGCCATCGCCAGGCGGCGCAGGCGCTGCGTCGCCCCAGGGGTGAAGAACTCGCCCCGCATGTAGCCCCCGAACAAACGCCAGATCTGCAGCAGCGCGAACCAGCCCACGGCCACCGGCAACAGGTTGACGAGCGCGCCCAGCCACGAGGTCGAGGGTGCCAGCTGCAGGGCCGTTGCATTCAACCCGAGGGTGCTCGCGACGAAGCGGGCGATGCGATCCGGCGACGACCAGACCCACAGCGTGCCAAGCGGCAGTGTGACGGCGCCTGCGACGGTCAACATGCGCACCCAGTGCGCGAGGCGGCGCACGCGATCGAGGGGCGTGCGGGTTCCGTGGGGTCGGGAGGCAAGAGTGGTCATGACAGGTATTGGGGGCGTGCACACCGGCTCAAGGTGCAATTCGGGTCAGAACATAACCTGAAAAGAGCAGGGTGTCTGTGCCTTGGCGGCGAGTCGCACGCACCGACCCGCCATCCATGGCTCCGCCGTTGAAGATCTCGGCGATGTCGTCCGATACGGGCTGCAGTGCCACGCGGCCCCTGGCCCCTTCGAGGCCTGCCACGGGGTTGTGGGTGACGACGCGTGCAATCAACACACCATCGTCGACGGCAAGCTCGAATTCGCGGAACTCCATGGCGTTGTCCGCGGTGTCGCTGGTGTAGCGGCCCAGGCGCGACAGCCAGGCAGGCGGGATCGGCTTTTTCTCCAGGCGCTCGAAGGCCATGGGGGCGGGCAGGCCGTCGAGCACAGCATGGCGCCGGCCGTCGGCCGAGGTGAAGCGCACGAAAAGATCCGGTACGGTGAAATCCAGGACCCCCAGCACCCCCTTTTGCAGAGCGAAGCGGCCATCGTTCGTGGGCACCAGATCCAGCTGGCTGTCGAAGATCTCCAGGGTGAGCCGGTTCTTCTTGAGTTTGATCGCGGTGTTGCTGCCGAAGACGGCGTAGTCGCCGGCCAAAGGGGCCAGTTCGTCGGCCGTGGCGTCGGTGCGCAGCACGAGCTTGGTGTCGGGGCGTGGCGGTGCGGCACGGCCCGTCTGCACTTCCAGCGCCAACTCCAGGGCTTTGGCCGCGGTCTGGAGGGCGAAGCTGCGTCCTTCTTCACCGTTGGTCAGCACCAAGGCGGCCAGTTTGTCGCTGCGCGACATGACCACCGCGGCGTGGTAGCCGGGGTATTGCCCCGCATGCCAGGCAATGGGTCCGGCACCCGCGACCTCGACGCCGCTCAACATCCAGCCCAGGCCGATGCGGTGGCCGAAGTCCAGCGGCAAGCCTTCGAACTGCGGCTGGAACATCGACTGAAGGGCTTCGGCAGAGATGAGCTGCCGGCCGTTGGCCTGCCCATTCGCGAGCACGAGCTGCAGGAAATTCGCCATGTCGGCCGCGCTCGCCAGCATGGCGCCCGCAGGTTCGTCGCGCAGCCCGCTGGGCTGAACGGGCCGGCCTTTTCGGTGGCCTGCGGCGCAGTGGGCCGGCATCGAGGCTCGGCGCTCGAAGGTGGTGTGCGACATGCCGGCCGGTTGCAGCAGCTCCTGCCGTATGGCGTTCGCAAAGGGCATGCGACTGCGCTCTTCGATGAGACGGCCCAGCATGGCGTAGCCGAGGTTGGAGTAGACATAGCGCGTTTGCGGTGACGCGATCAGGGGTTCGTGGCGCAAGGCCGTTTGCAGTTGCGCCAAGCTGCCCGGCTCGGGCTCCCACATGCCGCGCAGGTGGTTGGCGGGCAGGCCTGCGTGGTGGCTCAACAGTGCTCGCACCGTTATGGGTTTCGCCGGCTCGAAACGGCTCTGCATCCCGAAGCCTGGCAACTGCGTGGCCAGAGGGGCGTCGAGGTCGATCTCGCCGCGGCCGACCCGGCGCATCACCTCGGTGGCCGTGAAGAGCTTGGACACCGATCCGACGCGGAAGCAGGTGTCCATGCTGATGGGGGGTGCGGCTGTGGGTGTCGGTGACGCCGAAGGGTTGTGCCCAGACCACGCCGCGCTCGTTGACCACCACCACCGCGGCGCCGGGGACCGAACTGCGCTTCAAGGCATTGAGCAGCAGCGCGTTCAGGCTGCGTGTCATGTGGCTGAAATCACCCTGTAATACGGGTTCGGCCGGGGGTCGCGCCGTGGTGCAGGCAGACAGGTAAAGACAGCAGGCAACGCTGAGCAAGAGCGATGTCCTCGCGGTCAGCAAGGGCGGCGGAAGCAGGAGGGAACGTTGTGTTGACATGGCAGGTTGTTGCTGTTGTGCATGTCATTTTTATCATAAAACAATAAACTATTGCCGCGCCACTAAAAAATTGCGCGCAAAACCCGGCCCGGCCTTGAGGGGCCCGGATTCATGCGCGGCTGGCGTTTGCGGCACTCACACGCCGTTGACACTCGGTGCAGGCTGAACGGCTAGCCGATCTGTACCCACACCGGCGCGTGGTCGCTGGCCTTTTCTTTGCCGCGGGTGGCGCGGTCGACGTTGGCGTCCTTCAGGCGCTTGGCGAGGTCGTGCGTCAGCAGCAGGTGGTCGATGCGGAAGCCCGCGTTGCGCTGCCAGCGCTGGCGCATGTAGTCCCAGAAGGTGTAGACCTCCTCATCGGGGCGTACTTGGCGGATGGCGTCCGTCCAGCCCTGGTCCAGCATCTTGAAATAGGCGGCACGGCTCTCCGGCTGGGTGAGCGCGTCTTTCGTCCACGAGGCGGGCGAGTAGATGTCTTTCTTCTCGTCGGTCGGGATCACGTTGTAGTCGCCGCAAAGCACGGTGGGGCGGCCTTCGGCCAGCAGGGTGGCCGAGTGCTCGATCAGCCGGTCGAACCATTTGAGCTTGTAGTCGAACTTCGGTCCCGGCTGCGGGTTGCCGTTGGGCAGGTAGAGGCAGCCGATCACGATGCCGTTGACCTCGGCCTCGATGTAGCGGCTGTGGCTGTCGTCGGGGTCGCCGGGCAGGCCGCGACGCCGTTCCTGGGGCTTCGCGCCCTTGGCCAGGATGGCCACGCCGTTGAAGGACTTCTGGCCGTGCCAGATGGCCTCGTAGCCGGCTTCTCGCAGGGTCTCGGCCGGGAACTTGTCGTCCGGCGTCTTCAGCTCCTGCAGGCAGGCCACGTCGGGTGAGGTCTCGGCCAGCCACTCGAGCAGGCGCGGCAGGCGCGCGTTCATGCCGTTGATGTTGAATGTGGCAATCTTCATGGAGGCGCATTCTCACCTCTTGAAGCGCGCCGGGGCGTCACCACCTCACGAGCATGAATGCTGTTGCCCGCACCCTCCCCGAGAGTTTCCGCGTTCTGCTGACACTGGCCCAGCTGCTGGAGCGCATGGAGCGCAGACTCGTACCGATGGCCGCCGACCAATACCGCTCGGTGGTCGACCACCTGTCGAAAGAACTCGCTGACGTGCCGCCCGGCGACGACCTGGACTTCCTGCTGCAGGCCTTCCCAGCGACCGCAGAGCTCTACGAGAACCTGCAGTACGCCCACGCCGGGCTGTGCCGGTCTCCGCTCGACGCCTCGCTGCAGGCCGAGTTGCAGGCCCGGGACGTTTTCAAGCGCCTCTGAGTGCCCCGGGGTGCGCCCGGCACCGACAATCCGCGCATGAAACTCAGTCAGGTGCTGTACTCGCAGGGCTTCGGCGCCCGGCGTGAATGTGAAGGGCTTGTCGCCACCGGCCATGTGCGCATCGGTGGGGTGGTGCACGACGACCCATTCGAGGACGTGGACCCCGAAGGCCTCGTGTTCACCGTGCGCGGCGAGGAATGGGCGTACCACGAGCGGGCGCTCCTGATGATGCATAAGCCGGCAGGCGTCGAGTGTTCGCAGAAGCCCAAGCACCACCCGAGCGTCTACAGCCTGCTGCCCGCGCCGCTGCGCCGGCGCGATGTGCAAAGCATCGGCCGGCTCGACGAAGACACGACCGGCCTCCTACTCTTCACCGACGATGGCGCGCTGATCCACCGTCTCACCTCGCCCAAGAAGCACGTGCCCAAGGTGTATGAGGTGAGCTGCAAACACCCGGTGACGGCAGAGCAGGTGCAGCGCCTGCTCGAGGGCGTGAAGCTGATCGACGACCCTGCGACCGTGAGGGCCGCGGCGGCCGAGGCCACCGGCGAGACCACGCTGCGCCTCACCCTCACCGAAGGCAAGTACCACCAGGTCAAGCGCATGCTGGCCGCGGTGGGCAACCGGGTCGAGGGCCTGCACCGCAGCAGCTTCGGCAAGCTCGTGCTCCCGCCTGACCTGGCGCCGGGCCAGTGGTGCTGGCTGCCTGGCCCGCACGCCATCTGATCCGCGGCAAATTGCCCGCCGAAGGTGACAGCCGCCCC
Organism: Rhizobacter sp. J219; assembly: GCF_024700055.1. Lineage (GTDB taxonomy): Bacteria > Pseudomonadota > Gammaproteobacteria > Burkholderiales > Burkholderiaceae_C > Rhizobacter. The sequence goes on along the minus strand of NZ_JAJOND010000001.1, from coordinate 2,200,184 downwards.
GCGGGCGGCGCCCGATAATCCCGGCCCATGCAAGTCTTTCGAGGCATCCATCACCCGGGCATCGCGCCCGCCTGTGCGCTGACCATCGGCAACTTCGACGGGGTGCACCGCGGCCACCAGGCCATGCTGGCACTGTTGCGCTCCGAGGCGCAACACCGGGGCCTGCCCTCGTGCGTGATGACCTTCGAGCCGCACCCGCGCGACTATTTCGCACACCTGGCCGGCAAGCCCGAGTTGGCGCCCTCGCGCATCGCGACGCTGCGCGACAAACTTTCCGAGCTGGAGCGCTGCGGCATCGACCAGGTGGTGGTGCTGCGCTTCGACAAGGCGCTCGCCACGCAGCCGGCGCAGGCGTTCATCGACGACGTGCTGGTGCAGGGGCTGGGCGCGCGCTACGTGCTCGTGGGCGACGACTTCCGCTTCGGTGCCAAACGAGCCGGCGACTACGCGATGCTCGACGCGGCCGGCGGTGCGCAGGGCTTCGACGTGGCGCGCATGAACAGCTACGAGGTGCACGGGCTGCGGGTTTCCAGCTCGGCGGTGCGCGAAGCGCTGTCGGCGGGTGACATGGCCAAGGCGGCCGCGCTGCTGGGCCGGCCCTACTGCATCAGCGGCCACGTGGTGCATGGCAAGAAGCTCGGGCGCGACCTCGGGTTCCGCACGCTCAACGTGCGCTTCCGCCATCCCAAGCCGGCGGCGATGGGGATCTTCGCGGTGCTGGTGCATGGCCTGGGCGAGCAGCCGCTGGCCGGCGTGGCGAGCCTCGGGGTGCGCCCGACGGTCGACGACAGCGGGCGTGTGCTGCTCGAGACGCATTGCTTCGAGTGGCCGGCGCACCTGGGGCCCGAGGGGGGCTACGGTAAGATCGTTCGGGTGGAACTCCTGCACAAAATCCGTGACGAAGCGCGCTACGAAGGGCTCGAGGCCCTGACCGCCGCCATCCGGCAGGATGCCCGCGACGCACAAGACTTCCTCGCCGCCCACGCGGCTCAGCGTCGCCAGACCACACGCGACCGAATTTAAAGCTCGCGCCTCTCATCGCGAGCCCGGCCGCCGGCGCGGCCGACCCTGAACTCCCCGAGGCACGCCATTCGTCGCGTGCAAGTGCCATGACCGACAAGACTTCCACCACCGACTACCGGGCCACCCTCAACCTGCCCGACACCCCGTTCCCCATGCGCGGCGACCTGCCCAAGCGCGAGCCGGGCTGGGTCAAGGAATGGGAGCAGCAGGGCATCTACAAGCGCCTGCGCGAAGCGCGCCATGGCGCGCCGAAGTTCATCCTGCACGACGGCCCGCCCTATGCGAACGGCCAGCTGCACATGGGCCATGCGGTCAACAAGATCCTGAAGGACATGATCACCAAGGCGCGGCAGTTGAAGGGCTTCGACGCGCTCTACGTGCCGGGCTGGGACTGCCACGGCCTGCCGATCGAAAACCAGATCGAGAAGACCTTCGGCCGTGGCCTGCCGCGCGACGAGGTGCAGGCCAAGAGTCGTGCCTATGCCACCGAGCAGATCGCGCAGCAGATGGTCGACTTCAAGCGCCTGGGCGTGCTGGGTGACTGGGAGCACCCGTACCGCACGATGGACTTCGGCAACGAGGCCGGCGAGATCCGCGCGCTGAAGCGGGTGATGGAGCGCGGCTTCGTCTACCGTGGCCTGAAGCCGGTGTACTGGTGCTTCGACTGCGGCTCGTCGTTGGCCGAGTTCGAGATCGAGTACGCCGACAAGACCTCGCACACGGTCGACGTGGGCTTCAAGTCGGCCGAACCGGAGAAGCTGGCTGCCGCGTTTGGTTTGCCCAAGATCGAGAAAGACGCCTTCGTCGTCATCTGGACCACCACCGCGTGGACCATCCCCGCCAACCAGGCACTCAACCTCAACCCCGAGTTCGAATACGCGCTGGTCGACACCGAGCGTGGCCTCTTGCTGCTGGCCTCGGCGCTGGTCGAGAAGTGCCTGGCGCGCTTCGGCCTCGAAGGCAAGGTGGTCGCCACGACGCTCGGCAAGAACCTCGCGGGCCTCAACTTCCACCACCCGCTGGCGCATGTGGACCCTGGCTACGATCGCCTGAGCCCGGTCTACCTGGCCGACTACGCGACCGCGGAAGACGGCACCGGCATCGTCCACTCCGCACCCGCCTACGGCATCGAAGACTTCAACTCCTGCCGTGCGCATGGCCTCGCGCTCGACGACATCCTGAACCCGGTGCAGGGCAACGGCGCATACGAAGCGAGCCTGCCGCTCTTCGGCGGCCAGAACATCTGGAAGGCTGCGGCGAAGATCACCGAGACGCTGCGCGACCACGGCCGTCTCTTCAACACCGCCAAGCTCGTGCACAGCTACCCGCACTGCTGGCGCCACAAGACGCCGGTGATCTACCGCGCCGCGGCGCAGTGGTTTGTGCGCATGGACGAAGGCGAGGGTGTCTTCACCAAAGACAAGGCACCGAAGACCCTGCGCCAGACGGCGCTCGAAGCGATCGATGCGACCGGCTTCTACCCGGAGAACGGCCGCGCCCGCCTGCGCGACATGATCGCCAATCGGCCCGACTGGTGCATCAGCCGCCAGCGCAGCTGGGGCGTGCCGCTGCCCTTCTTCCTGCACAAGGACACCGGCGAGCTGCACCCGAACACGATGGAGTTCATCGACCGTGCGGCCGATCTCGTCGAGAAGGGCGGCATCGAGGCCTGGTCCAAGCTCGACCCGGCCGAATGGCTGGGTGCCGAAGCCGCCCACTACACGAAGAGCGCCGACATCCTCGACGTGTGGTTCGACTCCGGCTCGACCTTCTTCCACGTGCTGCGCGGCAGCCACGAAGGCGGCCGGCACGAGACCGGGCCCGAGGCCGACCTCTACCTCGAAGGCCATGACCAGCACCGCGGCTGGTTCCACTCGTCGCTGCTCATCGCCTGCGCGCTCGAAGGGCGTGCGCCGTACCGCGGCCTGTTGACGCACGGCTTCACCGTCGACAGCCAGGGCCGCAAGATGAGCAAGAGCCTCAAGAACGGCATCGAGCCGCAAGAGGTGAGCAACAAGCTCGGCGCCGAGATCATCCGCCTGTGGGTGGCCGCCAGCGACTACTCGGGCGACATCGCCGGCGACGACAAGATCCTCGCGCGGGTGGTCGATGCGTATCGCCGCATCCGCAACACCTTGCGCTTCCTGCTGGCCAACACCAGCGACTTCGATCCGGCGAAGGACGCGGTGCCGTTGGCCGAGATGCTGGAGATCGACCGCTACGCGCTCGCACGCGCTGCGGCTTTCCAGGCCGAGGTGCTGGCGCACTACGAGGTCTACGAGTTCCACCCGGTGGTGGCCAAGTTGCAGGTCTACTGCAGCGAAGACCTCGGCGCCTTCTACCTCGACGTGCTGAAGGACCGGCTCTACACGACCGCGCCGAAGTCGCATGCCCGCCGCAGTGCGCAGACGGCGCTCTGGCACATCACGCATGCGATGCTGCGCTGGATGGCGCCGTTCCTGAGCTTCACGGCCGAGGAGGCGTGGAAGGTGTTTGCGCCGGGTGTGTCGCCGTCGATCTTCACCGAGACCTACAGCGACGTGGCGGGCTGGGCCGATGAGGCGCTGGTGGCGAAGTGGAACCGCATCCACGAGGTGCGCGATCTGGCCAACAAGGAAATCGAAGCGGTGCGCACCGATGGCAAGGTGGGTTCGTCGCTGCAGGCCACGCTCGACATCACGGCCGGGGCCGACGATCACGCGCTGCTGGCCTCGCTCGGCGACGACCTGAAGTTCGTGACCATCACCTCGGCGGCACGCCTGCTCGAAGGGGCCGGACTGTCGGTCAAGGTGACACCCTCGACCGCCACCAAGTGCGAGCGCTGCTGGCACTACCGCCACGACGTGGGCCACGACGCGGCCCACCCGACGATCTGCGGCCGCTGCACGAGCAACCTCTACGGCGCGGGCGAACCCCGCAAGGTGGCCTGAGCATGGCGAACCCGAAGGCCAATCTGCTGCCGTGGCTGGCGATCGCGCTCGTGGTGATCGTGCTCGACCAGATCACCAAGACCCTGATCCTGCAGCACTACCAGTACGGCGACAGCACCTACATCACGTCGTTCTTCAACATCGTGCGGGCCCACAACACCGGCGCGGCGTTTTCGTTTCTCGCCGGGGCGTCGGGCTGGCAGCGCTGGTTCTTCATCGGGCTGGGCATTGCCGCCGCGATCTTCATCGTCTGGATGTTGCGCTCGCACGGCGGCCAGAAGATGTTTGCCTGGGCGCTGTCGCTGATCCTCGGTGGGGCGATCGGCAACGTGGTCGACCGCATGCTGCACGGCTACGTGGTCGACTTCATCCAGGTGCACTGGGGTGCGAAGTACTACTTCCCGTCGTTCAACGTGGCCGACAGCGCGATCACCGCGGGCGCTGCGCTCCTGATCCTCGACGAGCTGCTGAGAGTCCGTCGCGGCCGGTGAACGAAGCGGGGCGGGCCGAGCGCCGGGCGCCCCCAAGCCGGCCCGCATCCCCTCGGGGGATCGGTCGCGTACTCGCGACCGAGGGGCTCACATCTTCAACCGAAGTGGCAGATGTAGTGCAGCGTTTGCGTCACTTCGATGTCGAAGTGCGATTTGCCCGGCACGCTGAACGACTGCCCCGCCGAATACGGCAGCCAGTTGTCGCTGCCTGCGTACTTGACGCGGCACACGCCTTCCACCAGTTCCATCACCTCGGGTTCGCCGGTGCTGAAGCGCAGCGACGAGGGCAGGATCACGCCCACGCTCTTCTTCGTGCCGTCGGGCAACTGGATGCTGTGCGAGACGCACTTGCCGTCGAAGTAGACGTTGGCACGGGTGGTGATGGTGGCGTTGATCTTGTCGGTCATGCTCGGGAACCTGGTTGAGAGCCTTGCGGAAGAGGCGCAATTCTAGGTGCCGCCGGATGCGATCACGCCGCTTGCCGCAGGCGGCGCAGCGTGCTCTGCAGCAATCGTGCGTCGGTGCTCGCGCGGTGGCGCTCGATCCGGTGCTCACGCATCACGGCCTGGCGGGTAGCCTCCCATTGCGAGGCCTCTTCTTCGCTCAAGAGGCCACGCAGGCTCTCGAGCCTGAAGCTCGGCACCAGATCGGCTTCTTCATAGAGCGCCGCCAGCCAGGGGTAGTCGTGCGCCCAGCCGTCGCTGAAGACGGTGCGCCCGCGCAGCGCGTCGTTGAGGGTACGGGCGACGTCCTGCACGTCGCGGCCGTGCTGCACCAGCACGTCGCGGCGGATGTGGTGCACGCTTTCGGCTGCCGGGTCCCAGTGCGTCCAGTGCGGGAGCGGGCGGATCAGGCTGCAGTAGCTGCTGCCGTCGGGCAGCACGTAGCCCACCTCGATGGGGTAGCTGTGTCGGCCGAACCCGGAGGCTTCGACATCGAGGATGGGGGGCAGGTCGATCAAGGTGCGATCAAGGGGTCGGGGCGATGCGCGTGATGCCGGTTCGGGTCAACACGTAGAGCGCGCCGTCGTTGCCGACGAGCATGTCCACCGGGTTTCCGCCGAGGCTCGCGAAAGCATACGCCGCATTGCCGTTCGCGGGGTCGAGCCGGCCGACCGTGCCGGCCACGTGGTCGGCGAAGAAGTAGTTGCGCCGGTAGGCTGCCGGGAAGCTGCCGCCGGTCGCCGGGTAGAACGCGCCGCCGGCGATCGACTGCCCGGTGAAGAAGCCGCCGCTTCCGGAGCCTGGCGGGTTGGCGGGGTCGTGCCGGTAGGCGAAGAGCGGTGCGGTCACGCCGGCCGCGTTGGTCGGGCCTTCGGTGGCGGGCCAGCCGTAGTTGGCACCGGGCGCGCCGAGGTTGATCTCTTCCCAATCCGCCGCACCGACGTCGTTGATGAAGATGCGGCCGGTGCCAGGCTCCACCGCGAAGGTGAACGGGTTGCGCAGGCCGCTCGCCCAGATGGCGCGGGCGATGCCGCTCTGGCTGTCGTAGTAGGGGTTGTCGCTTGGGATGCGGCCGTCGGGGTCGATGCGCAGCAGCTTGCCGAAGGGCGTCGACAAGTCGGGTGCGTGGCTGGAGGTGGCGTTGTCGCCCACGCCGATGTAGAGCTTGCCGTCGGCGCCGAAGTGGAGGGCGCCGCCGTTGTGGTTGGTGGCGCTCGACAGGTCGGGCAGGTCGATCAAGCGGTCTTCCGAGCCCACGACAAGATCGCCGTACTGGAAGCGCGCGACGCGGTTGTTGGGGCGGCCCTGGCCGCGTGTGTAGTGCACATAGATCCAGGCCGGCTGCGGGAAGCCGGGGTGGAGCGTGATCCCGATGAGGCCACGCTCGCCGTTGTCGTCGACGTTGAGGTTGATGAAGGGCAGCGCCTGGAACTGGCCGCTCGCACTCGCGATGCGCACGCGCCCGCCTTGCTCGGCGATGAAGAAGCGACCGTCGGGCGCCTGCACGAACGCGGTGGCGTTGTTGAGGCCGCCGATCCAATCGCTTTGCAGCGTGAAGCCCTGCGGCACGGAGGCGCTGCCGACGACCTGTACCGTGGCGCTGCGCCACGGCGAGACGTTGCCCGCGGCGTCGCGTGCCCGGGTCCGCACGACGTGCTGGCCGGCGGGGAAGGCCGAGGTGTCCCACGCGGCTTCGTACGGGGCGCTCGTGTCCTCGCTGCCGAGCGGCATGCCGTCGACCTGGAACTCGACCGCGGCCACGCCGACGTTGTCGGAGGCGGTGGCGCTGACGGTCACCGTGCCCGTCACCGCTGCGGCAAGGTGGGGCGGATTGGCGAGCGTGACGGTGGGCGGCTGGTTGTCGGCGGTGGTGTTGTCGATCACCGTCACGGCGATCGCGGCGCTGGTGCTGCTGTCGCCGGCGTCGTCGGTGGCGCGGGCGGTGAGGCTGTGGACGCCGGCGCTGGTGGGTGCCCATGACCATTCGAACGGCGCACTGGCGTCTTCTCCGAGCAGCGTGCCGCCGTCGAAGAACTGCACGCGGGCGACGGCGCCATCGCTGTCGGCCGCCGTCGCCGACAGCGCCACCGCGGTGCCGACCACGCCGCTCGTGGCGGCGTTCAGCGTCACCGAGGGCGGCATGTTGTCGGACGGGCCGGCGTCGTCGAAGGTAGCGGTGTAGGTGGTGTTGGTGGTGGGCGTGCCGATCGTGTGCGTGGCGGCACCGCCGTCGCTCCAGCCGCTGAAGGTGTAGCGGCGCCCGTTGACCACCTGCGCGGCGGCACCCAGGTCGCGCTCCACCCCTTGCACGCCGGTGAAGCTGTGCGGTGTGGTGACGGGCTGGCCGTCGAGCGTGAGCCGCAGCCCGGGGGTTGGCTGGCGAGCGTGACCTCGGCGGTCTGCGGGCGCACGTCGCGCGTGACCTCCGTGGTGCGCCCGGCGCTGTCGACCGCGCGCACGTGCACGCGGTACCAGACGTTGGCCGACACCTCGGTGCGCACCGGCGTCTGGAACGTACCGCTTCCTCCATTGGTGACCGGTTGGGCGGGGTGGCTGTGGGTGTCGTGGTGCAGGTCGATCCACCACGTGAGGCGGTTCGCCGCGAGGGGGCCGTCTTCGCGGTCGGTGGCGGCGGCGCTGACCGTGATGTTGTCACCGGCGCGGTAGGTCGCATCGGCGGCCGGGCTCGCGAGGGTGATGACGGGTGCTTGGTTGCCGCTCGGCGGCGTGACCGGGTCGTCGCCGCCGCCGCAGGCGATCAGCGCCAGCGTGCTGACACTGCAAATGAGGGGGCGCAGCGCGGTGCGCAGGATCGAGCGTGTGTTCATGGAATGCTCCTCGACGGGGATGCGAGCGCCCGATGGCACGGCAGCGCTCGGCAAGGACGAGGGCAACCCTCATGCCGCGCTAGGGTTTGTCCGTAGCCGCCCCGACCCTTCCGCACTGCCATGCTTCAGGCCATACCGTTCTCTCGAAACCAACCTTCCGTCTCAAGGAGTTCACGTGTCTGAAGCAGCATCCCGTCCCCACGAACGCATCTGGCCGCGCCGCCTGCCGCGTGAGCTGGTCGTCCCGGCCACCTCGTTGTGGTTCAACCTCTTCGTGACCGCCCAGCGCTTCCCCGAGAAGGCGGCGACCATCTTCTTCGGCAAGCCGATGAGCTACGCACAGCTGCATGACGATGCCGACCACGTGGCCGGCTGGCTGCAGAGCGCGGGTGTGAAGGCCGGGGACCGGGTGCTGCTGTACATGCAGAACTGCCCGCAGTTCCTGGCTGCCTTCTTCGGCATCCTGCGCGCTAACGCCGTGGTGGTGCCGGTCAATCCGATGAACAAGGCCGACGAACTCGGCCACTACATCACCGACCCCGAGGCCCGGGTCGCGATCTGCGGCGCCGACCTGGCCGCCATCGTCGAGACGGCCAACGGCGCGCTGCCGCAGGACAAGCGCATGTCGCACGTGCTCGTGACGCGCTATTCCGATGCGATGCACCCGCCCGGCGCCATCGACCCGGCCGACGCGCCGGCCGCGCCGGTCGAGGCCTGGCTGCGCAGCGAGCCGGTGCTGCCTGCTGCCGGCCAAGGCAGCGCGCAGTACCTGATGTGGAACGACGCGCTGGCGCAGAAGCTGTCGCCTGGCCCGCACACCGCCAAGCCCGATGACCTGGCCGTGCTGCCCTACACCTCGGGCACCACCGGCAACCCCAAGGGCTGCATGCATACGCATCGCACCGTGATGCACAACAGCTGCGGCATCCAGTGGGCGCACGGCGGGCCGGAGGCGGTGGCGCTCGGCGTGGTGCCGATGTTCCACATTACCGGCATGGTCGGCATGTCGGCGGGCGTTTTTGCCGGCTCGACGGTGGTGATGGTGCCGCGCTGGGACCGCGAACTCGTCGGCCGCCTGATCTCGCGCTACAAGATCACGCACTGGACCTGCATCCCGACGATGGTGATCGACCTCTTCGGCAGCCCCAACTACAAGAGCTTCGATCTCTCCAGCCTGAAGTTCATGAACGGCGGCGGCGCTTCCATGCCGGCGGCCATCGCCGATCGGCTCGAAAAGGAATTCGGCATCGTGTTCGCCGAAGGCTACGGCCTCACAGAGACCTCGGCCGCCACGCACGGCAATCCGCCCGAGCGCGCCAAGCCGCAGTGCCTGGGCATCCCGATCTTCGGCGTCGACTCACGTGTGGTCGACCCGACCACGCTCAAGGAACTGCCGCCCGGCGAGATCGGCGAGATCATCAGCAGCGGCCCTCAGGTCTTCAAAGGCTACTGGCGCCAGCCCGATGCCACGGCTGCCGTCTTCATCGAGTTCGAAGGCAAGAAGTTCTTCCGCACCGGCGACCTCGGGCGCATGGACGAGGAAGGCTACTTCTTCATCACCGATCGCCTGAAGCGCATGATCAACGCAAGCGGCTTCAAGGTCTGGCCGGCGGAAGTGGAGATGCTCTTGTACAAGCATCCGGCGGTGCAGGAGGCCTGCATCATTTCCGCGAAGGACGCCTATCGCGGCGAGACAGTCAAGGCGGTGGTCGTGCTGCGTGCGGAGGCCAAGGGCAAGACGACGGGCGAAGACATCATGGCCTGGTCGCGCGACCACATGGCGGCCTACAAGGTGCCGAAGATCGTGCAGTTCGTCGACAGCCTGCCCAAGTCGGGCTCGGGCAAGGTCATGTGGCGCTTGCTGCAGGATCAAGAAGCGACATGACGACCCCTCGGCCGACGAGTATGTCGGCCGGTCCCCCGAGGGGAACGTAGGCCGCGGCTCCATGCCCGCCTGCGCGGGCATGGACGGCCGGAGTGCGAGCCGCGTCTCGCGGCTCGCGGGGGCCGGCTTGGGGCGGCCCGGCGCTCGGCCCGCTGCGCTGGCCAGGTTCTGCTTCACCATGAAAAAAGGGCCGGCTTTCGCCGGCCCTCTCTCCCCACCTTGTTGTTCGATCGCCTGGCGATCAGACGCCCGGTGTCCACACCGTGGAGCAACGGTGCGTGGCGCTGAAGGTCGCATCGGGCAGCAGCGTAGTGCCGACCGGGTTGTATTGCAGGATCTGGTCGGTGGCGCCGAAGGCCGGCCAGGCGGTCGGCGTGGCCGCCGGGTTCGGGTTGCCGGTCGCGGCGAAGCGCGACCAGTGCGACACCAACGAGGCGGCCACGGCGTCCTGCGCGGCGGTGCGGGTGAAACTGCCGGTGTCGAACAGGTAGTTCAGCTCGGTCGTGTGCGCGGCGCCCATCGGGAAGCTGCGGCCGGGGATGAACGCCGGCACCGTGTCGTCGGCGAACTCGTACACGTACACGCTGGCGTTGGCTTCCTGAAGCTTGGCCGAGAGGCGCGAGTTGCAGGCGAACAGCAGGTCGGTGCCCAGGGCGCCGAGCGCCACGCTGTGGTTGCCGCCGTAGAGGGCCGGGTTGTACGGTGTGGTGGCCAGCGTGTTGACGAAGCCTGCCGGGAACGGCGCGGCGGCCAGGTACGGGAAGGTGCCGGCAATCGCCGCCTGGTAGTTGCCGGCGTTGAGCGCGGCGCCGAGGTAGGGCTTGGCCATCGTCGGGGCCGTCACTTCGTCGAGGGCGACGAAGAGGCGCCACTCGTCGCGCGTCGCGCCCTGGATCAGCGGCACGCGGTTGTAGTTGCCGCCTGCGATGCGGGCGTACACCGACGCCGGCAGCACCGCGGTGTCGACCGAGGGGATCGGGCCGGAGGGCCACGCGGTCGCCTGGGCGGTCAGCAGCGAGGCCACCGGGATGCTGCGCAGGCAGGCCACGGTGTTGTTCATGCCGGTGCAGCCGAAGGCGGTGCCGATGGCGGTGCCGACGGCTTCCGATTGCGGCAGGGTCGGCTGGGCGGCGGCGCTGAAGGCGTAGGCGCCGCTCTGGATGATGGCCTTGTGGAAGAGGCCGGTCGATCCGGGCGAGGCCAGGTGCGCATGCACGCTGAAGCCGCCGGCCGACTCACCGAAGATGGTGACGTTGTTGCGGTTGCCACCGAAGTTGGCGATGTTGTCGCGCACCCAGCGCAGCGCAGCCTGCTGGTCCATCAGGGCGTAGTTGCCGGAGGCGCCGGTCTGCTCGGCGCTGAGTTGGGGGTGCGCCATGAAGCCGAGCGCACCCAGGCGGTAGTTGATCGTGACCACCACATTGCCCTGGGCGACCAGGCGCTCGGGGTTGTAGGCGTTCGACAGCCCGAGGTAGAACGCGCCGCCGTGGATCCACACCATCACCGGGTAGTTGCCGGGTGTCTTGGGGGCGTAGACGTTGAGGTAGAGGCAGTCTTCGCTGGTCGAGGCGGCGCCGAAGGCCGTGCCCGGCTGCGCGCAGTGCGGGCCGAACGACTTGGAATCGCGCACGCCGCTCCAGGCGGTGACGGCGGCCGGGGCACGCCAGCGCAGGTTGCCCACTGGCGGTGCCGCATACGGGATGCCCAGGTAGCGCAGGGTGTTGCCGCTGATCGAGCCGCGCACCACACCGCTGGCGGTGGTGGTTTCGACCTCGTCGGAATTGCCACCGCAGGCGGACAGGCCCGCCGCCAGGGCGAGGCCGACCAGCGCGGTGGACCAGAAGGATTTGGTGTTCAAGGGACTGCTCCAAGTTGGTTGCACGGCTGTGCAGTTTTGGAGTTTGCCCCCCGTCAACCCTGCCCGCGAGTCGGAAAAGCGATGGCCCGAGACAGCAATTCAGTACAAGTGAAGCCGGCCGGAATGGTGTTGAAACCCCAATTCAGAACGACGAACCGGGCTGGCGCAGGAAGTCGATTTCCTCTGGAGTGGACGGGCGTCCAAGAATCGTGTTGCGGTGGGGGAAGCGGCCGAAGCGGGCCACGATCTCCTGGTGGCGGCGGGCGTAGTCCAGCCAGCCGGAGCCGGCCTCGGGCGCTTCGCGGGCGAGCGCGCCGAAGAGTTGTACCGAGGTGTCTTGCGCGGCCGGGTCTTCGGCATGCTCGAAGGGCAGGTAGACGAAGACCCGTTGCACGGGGGCGAGGCTGCGGTCCTGGCCGCCACTCACCATCGCTTGCGCCGCGGCCAGCGCGAGCGGATCGCCGGCGAAGGCTCTGGGCGTGTTGCGGTAGACGTTGCGGGTGAACTGGTCGAGCACGAGGACGCGCGCCAGCGCCGTGTGCGCCTCGCCCGCCCAGGCCTGCAGCCCGTCTTTCAGCGCCGTCTCGATCAGCGGCGCGAAGCGGCGTTCGATCTCGCGGTCGAACGCGTCGCTCTTGCGAAACCACTCCGGCCGGTCGGCGTACGGCGGGCCGTCGCCGAACCAGAACTGCAAAACCTCTCGTGCCTGTGCGTCCATGCTCAGCGCCCCAGCTGCTGCCACAGGTAGCTGTATTCCAGCGCCTGCAGGTGCGCGCGCTGCTCGTTGTCGGCGGCGCCGCCGTGGCCACCTTCGATGTTTTCGTAGTAGAGGATGTCGTGGCCTTGCGCCAGCATGCGCGCGGCCATCTTGCGCGCATGGCCGGGGTGCACCCGGTCGTCGCGCGTGGACGTGGTGAAGAGAACCCGCGGGTATTTCACGCCCGGCTTCACGTTCTGGTACGGGCTGTAGGCCGAGATGAACGCCCACTCGTCGGGCTGGTCGGGGTTGCCGTACTCGGCCATCCACGACGCACCGGCCAGCAGCGTGTGGTAGCGCCGCATGTCGAGCAGCGGCACCTGGCACACCACCGCGTTGAAGAGATCGGGCCGCTGCGTGACGGCCGCGCCCACCAGCAGGCCGCCGTTGCTGCCGCCCATGATGCCGAGGTGCCTGGGCGAGGTGATCTTGTGCTTGACCAGGTCTTCCGCCACCGCGATGAAGTCGTCGTAGCTGCGCTGCTTGTTCGCCTTGACGGCCGCCTGGTGCCAGGCCGGGCCGTATTCGCCGCCACCGCGGATGTTGGCCACCACCAGCACGCCCCCGCGCCGGTACCACGAGCGGCCGAAGCCGCCCGAGTACCACGGCTTGAGCGAGATCTCGAAGCCGCCGTAGCCGTAGAGCAGGGTCGGGTTCGTGCCGTCCGCCGTGGCGCCTTTCGGCCACACCACGAAGTACGGGACGCGGGTGCCGTCTTTCGAGGTGGCGAAGCGCTGCTCTGCGCGCATGCCGCTGCTGTCGAACAAGGCCCCGCGCGACTTCAGGAGTTCTCGCTTGTCGTCGGCCGTGCTGCCGAGGTAAAGCGAATCGGGCGTAAGGAAATCGGTGTAGCTCAGCCAGTAGGCCTCGGCCAGCGGGTCGTTCTGGATGAGGGGGTCGTGCAAGGCGCTCACGCCGAGCGAACCGGGGTAGGGCGCGTTGACCTCGCGGCGTGTGAAGCTGTCTCCGCGCTTGTGCCACTGCTCCAGCTTGCCCGCCACGTTGTCGATGATGTTGAGCAGCACATGGCTCTTCGTGGCGGTGTAGCCCGAGAGTGAGCGTGTGGCCGTCGGCGTGAAAAGCGCGGCCAGCTTGCGCTCGCCTTGCGTGTAGGCCAAGGCGTTGGTGTGCAGCAGGGAGCCGGCCGGGAAACGCTGGTCGCCGACCGCCATGTCGCTGCGCAGGTGCAGCAGCAGCGTGTCGCGCATGAAGGCCGGGCTGGCGTCGCTCGGGATGTCGAGCGGCACGAGCTGGTCTTTCTGCAGCAGGAAGACCTTGCTGTTGTAGAAGTCGAGCGAGCGGTAGAACACCGTGCGCTCGAAGCCGGGCGTCGGGTCCACGCTCACGTGCACGGCGACGTCTTTCGGCTCGCCCTCGAACACCGTCACCGCCGCGCCGAGCGGCGTGCCGCGCTGCCAGCGCTTGATGACACGCGGGTAGCCCGAATCGGTCATCGAGCCCGGGCCGAAGTCGGTGGCGACGTAGATCGTGTTCTCGTCGATCCAGTCGACGTCGCCCTTCGACTCGGGCAGGGTGAAGCCGTCTTTCACGAACTCCTTCCTGGCCGCGTCGAACTCACGCACCACCTTCGCGTCGGCCCCGCCGCGCGACAGTGAAATCAGGCAGTGGCGGTAGCTCGGGCCCAGGCACACGGCGCCACCCCAGACCCAGTTCTCGTTCTCGGTGGCGCCGAGCGCGTCGAGGTCGAGCACCGTCTCCCATTTCGGCGCGGCGTTGCGGTAGTCGGCGAGCGTGGTGCGGCGCCACAGGCCGCGCTTGTTCTTTTCGTCCTGCCAGAAGTTGTAGAGCCAGTCGCCGCGGCGCGTGACGTTGGGGATGCGGTCCTTCGCGTTCAGCACTTCGAGCAGCTGCGTGCGCGTCTGCTCGAAGCCGGGCTCTGCCATCAGCACCTTCTGCGAGATGGCGTTGCGTTCGCGTACCCAGTCGAGCGCCTTGTCGCCCTGCACGTCTTCCAGCCAGAGGAACGGGTCGGTGCTGTCGGGCGCGGCAGGGTTCTGTGACATGGCGGGGAGGCTGGCGAAGAGAAGAATCGGCGGGATCGTGGCCACGCGGGCGAAGAAGCGGGTGAGCCGGGCGACGAGCTTCATGCGCGCAGGTCGTGCGTCTCGGGGTGCTTGTCCATGTAGGCGCGCATGTAGGGGCATTGCGCGTCGATCTTGAGCTGGTGCTCGCGCGCATGCGCCATGGCGGCCCTGGCGAGCGCACCCGCGATGCCGCGGCCTTCGAGGGCCTGCGGCACTTCGGTGTGCGTGAGCCGCATCACCGAGCGGCTGGGCATCCGGTATTCGGCCACCGCGAGCTGGCCGTCGAGGGGGACCTCGAAGCGATGCTCGGCGGCGTTGTGCGAGACGGTGTAGGCGGGGGTGTCGGTCATGGTGGGCCCATTATTGGCCCAGGCCCTAACCGTAGAGGCGCTGCGGGGTGATTTCGACGCTCTGCGCGCCGTCGCCCACCCAGACCGTGCCGTCCTGCACCGTCACCTGCAGCTGCATCGTGCGCTGCGCCAGTGCCGCAAGCGCCTGGCTCTGCTCGGCTGGCACCTGCCACACCGTCACGTTGCTGGTGCGCGTGATCTTCGTCGCGATGCCGCTCCACCAGATGGGCGTGCTGTGGGTGAAGCTGTAGACCGCCACCCGCTCGGCGCGCGGGCTGGCTTTCATGATGCGTTTGTCGTCGGGCTGGCCGAGGTCGATCCACTGCACGATCTGGCCCGTGAGGTCTTTCTGCCAGAGGCTGGGCTCGTCCACGTCCCACAAGTCCTTGGCGAATTCAAGGGCGCCGTGGTGGTCGTCGGCGGGCGCGTTGAGCGCGAAGGCGAGCAGCCGGATCATCATGCGCTCGTCGGTTTCCGACGGGTGGCGCGCGATGGTCACGTTGTGGTCGCCATAGATGCTGCGATCCATGTCGGCCAGTTGGATCTGTGCCTTGTAGATCGTTGCCTTGAGGGCCATGGAGTCTTGTCGCCGAGAGGTGGAGCCGGGCATTAGACCACCGCCGGGGAAGCGAGAATGGCGACCCTCGCACGAGCGGAGACGCAAGCCATGAGCCTGAAAAAATTCGACCTCGCCAAGAACCTCGGCCTGAAAGTGGCCGGCCGCATGAAGGCCGCCGGCGTGCCCGACCGCTTTGCGCAAGGGGCTGCCGAGGCGCTCGACAAGCGCGAGCGCCGTGCGCGCGATGCGGCGCTCGGCCTGGTGCCGTTTGCCTGCAAGCTGCCAAGCGAGCTGGTGAAGCGGATCAACGAGCGCGGCAGCGCGCACGAAGGTGGCGTCAACGGCCTCCTCGCCGAACTGCTGACCCAGGCGCTGGACGGCGGCGAGAAGCCCGCCGCGAAGAAGGCTGCCGCGAAGAAGGCACCGGCCAAGAAGGCGGCGGCGAAGGACGCCAGCGACTAACCGTAGACCGCGACCACCTGGTAGCCCAGCGCGGCGAGCTCGCCGCCGGGCGCCCACAGCCGGGTGACCTGGTTGACGTAGCCGCCGCCGGAGGCGAGCACGTCGGTGTCGACCCGCCACCAGCCATCGACGGCGGGTGCCTGGGCAAGCGGGCGCAGTTCCAGTTCCCACGACACCGAACTGGCCGGTGTCGGCTGGGTGAAGTTGCTCAGCACCGGCGCCGGCGGCACGTCGGCCAGCAGCACCGTCAGCAGTTCCAGGTCGATGGGCACCGGCTCGGCCTTGAGTCGAAGGTGGATCTTGCTCAGCTCGCTGTGCTGGCCCGAGAAGGGCGGGGCACCTTCGACGAAACGCATGTCCATGTGCTGCGTGAAGTGCGGCGCACCGCCGCGCACCGAGCGCTCAGGGGTCTCGTCGGGCGCGTGCGCCACCGGCGGGCGCTCGGGCGACCTGGCCGGCACGATGGTGTCGCGGTCGATGCCGAAGACGCCCAGCAGCAGCGCCGACACCTGCCCATGCTGCTTCACCAGGGCCTGCACCTGGCGGATGTTCTTGCCTTCGCGCAGCAGCGTGACGCTGACCTCCATCGCCCCCAGGCCGACCGGGCCGATGAAGCTCGTCTGCAAGGCGCGCAGCTTCACCGTGGCGGGCCAGTCGCGGCCGGCCACGTCGCGCATCGCCTGCACGGCCAGCGTGGAGATGAGGCCGCCGAAGGAGGTGCGGCCTTGCAGCCAGTCGGCGGGGATGTCGAAGCTGACGTCGTGCGCCTGGCGGCGGCGCCCGGCGAGCAAGGTGGACAAAGGAGTGAGAGAGCTCATGAAGGGTCGGGGCTGAGGTTGCGGACCATGATAGGAGCGGCTCGTCGTTTCGGCTGGCGCCGCGGCGACAGCCGCTGACAAGGACTTCACGCCCGCGACGCGTGGCGCTGGAGGCGGCTCCCTAGAATCGACTGCACCTTCTGCCACGCGAGACGCGCCATGTCTTCCAACCCCTTGGTGCAACCCTGGGCCACGCCGCACGGGCTGCCGCCGTTTGCCGAGGTGCAGGCCCAGCACTTCAAGCCCGCCTTCGACCTGGCGCTGGCCGAGCACCGCGCGGAAGTCGACGCGATCGCCGCCCACCCCGACGCACCGAGCTTCGACAACACGATCGCCGCCCTCGACCGCAGCGGCCGGCTGCTCGCGCGGGTGGAGGCGCTCTTCCACAACCTCGCGGCGAGCGAGACCTCGCCTGCGCTGCAGGCCGTCGAGCGCGAGATGGCGGTGCCGCTGGCTGCCCACGCGAGTGCGATCTCGATGAATGCGGCGCTCTTCCGGCGCGTCGATGCGCTGCATGCGCGGCGCGACGCGCTCGGGCTCGATGCCGAGCAGCGCCGGCTCGTCGAGCGTGTGCATCTCGACTTCGTGCGCGCCGGCGCGACGCTCGGCCACGATGACCAGAAGCGCTATGCGCAGGTCATGCAGCGCCTGGCCGAGCTGACCACGCGCTTCAGCCAGAACGTGCTGGCCGACGAGTCGGCCTATCGCCTGGTGCTGCGCGACGAACGCGACCTCGCCGGCCTGCCCGACTTCGTGCGCGCGGCCGCGCGCCAGGCGGCCGCCGAGCGCGGCATCGCCGATGGCACGGGAGGCGATGCGCATGTGATCACGCTCTCGCGTTCGCACATCCTGCCCTTCCTCACCTTCAGCGAGCGGCGCGACCTGCGCGAAGCCGCATGGCGCGCGTGGGTGAGCCGCGGCGAGCACGAGGGCCCGCACGACAACCGGCCGCTGGCGCGCGAGATCCTCACGCTGCGCCGCGAGCAGGCGCGGCTGCTCGGCTACGCCTGCTATGCCGACTACGCGCTCGCCGACACCATGGCCGGCACACGCTCGGCGGTGAGCGAGCTGCTGGACAAGGTGTGGGTGCCGGCCGCCGAGCGGGCGGCGCAGGAGCAGCGCGACCTGGCGGCGCTCGCCGCCGAGAACGGCGAGCCGGCGCAGATCGAAGCCTGGGACTGGCGCTACCACGCCGAGAAGCTGCGCAAGGCGCGCTTCCACGTCGACGAGGCGGCGGTGAAGCCCTTCTTTCCGCTCGATCGCATGGTCGAAGCGGCGTTCGATTGCGCCAACCGCCTCTTCGGCCTGCGCTTCGTGCCGCGTGCCGACATCCGCGCCTACCACCCCGACGTGCAGGTCTACGAGGTGTGGCAAGCCGCAGGGCCAGGGCCGGGTGACGAACTGATCGGCCTCTTCCTGCACGACAACTTCGCGCGGCCCACCAAGCGCAGCGGGGCGTGGATGTCGCTGTACCGCCAGCAGTCGCGCGAGGCCGACGGCGAGCGGGTGCTGCCCATCGTCGCCAACAACAACAACTTCGCCAAGGGCGCGCCGGGCGAGCCCACGCTGCTGAGCTTCGACGATGCGCGCACACTCTTCCACGAGTTCGGCCACGGGCTGCATGGCCTGTTGTCGGACGTGCACTACGAACGCCTGTCGGGCACCAACGTACTGCGCGACTTCGTCGAGCTGCCCTCGCAGCTCTTCGAGCACTGGCTGAGCGAGCCCGAGGTGCTCAAGCGCCATGCGCGGCACCACGCGACGGGCGAGCCGATTCCCGATGAGACTCGTGGCACGCATCGCGGCGGCCAACCGCTTCAACCAGGGCTACGAGACGCTGCGCTACCTGGCCTCGGCCCGGGTCGACATGGCGATCCACTCGCGCACCGAGGCCGAGGGCCCCGACGTGGTGGCCTTCGAGCGCGACGAGGTCGAGCGCATGGGGCTGCCGGCAGCCGTCGGCATGAACCACCGCCTGCCGCACTTCCTGCACCTCTTCACCGGCCCGGGCTATGCCGCCGGCTACTACGTGTACCTGTGGGCCGAGGTGCTCGACGCCGACGGCTACGACGCCTTCACCGAGGCGGGCGACCCGTTCGATGCGGCGGTGGCGCAGCGCCTGCGCGAGCACGTCTATTCGAGCGGCAACAGCCGCGAGCCGCGTGAGGCCTACCGGGCCTTCCGCGGGCGCGACCCGCAGGTGCAGCCGATGCTGCGCGAGCGCGGGCTGCTGGACGAGGTGCTGCCGGCCTGAGCCGCCGTCAGCGCGCCAGCGTGGCCGCGATGCGTTCGCGGCCCTGCGCGTCGACCACCGCCACGCTGCGGTAGTCGCCCTGGGGCACCGAGACCACCACGCAGGGCAGCGTGACCATCATCGGGTACATGCGCCCCGGCTGAGGCAGCACCCAGACGCTGTCGAGCACGAGACGTTTCGAGGCGCCCTCCACACGCGCGCCGGTGATGCTCATGCCGTGGCCCGGGTTGGGCTGCGGGCCGATCGAGACCTGCAGCACCAGCGAGCGCTCGAAGTCGACCGCCGGCACCGCCACCGTGGCGCCAAGGGCGCGCCCTTGCACGATCTGGCGCAGCGCGGTGGCGTCGGTGACGCGCCGCACCGAGGGGGTCTCGGTGCTGCACTGGGAGCCGGTGTGCAGCACCTGGTGCGGCACGGCGGCCGGCGCGGCCGGGGCCTGCGCCTGGCAGGCGCCGAGCAGGGCGGTGGCGCCGAGCAGGGTCAGGTTCAAGGGTCGGGTCATGGGGTGCTTCCTCGCAGTCGTTTGCCGCCGCCCGCCGAGGGGCTGCGGGCCAGTGGGTTCCAGCTGCCCGAGCCGAGGCCCTGGGCGCCGATGGAGGTCACGTAGCCGGCGCTGAAGTTGAGCCCGCTGCGGTTGGCGTTGACGGTGACGCGCACCGGCTCGTCGAGCGTGAGGTAGGCGCCGCAGGCTTCACCCACGTTGCACAGGACGTCGTCGTTGTCGGGGTCGCTGCCGGCCACGAGGATGTAGGTGCCGGCCGCCACGCCGGTGAACTGGAAGTTGTAGACGCCGCCGGTGGCGCGCGCCCGCACCTGGTCCACGCCGGTCATGGTGTCGGGGTCGACGAGCAGGATGTACAGCTCGCCGAGGTTGGGGCTGGGCCCGGTGCCGCCGCCGGCCGTGACCTGCAGCACCACCGGCACGCTCACCGTGTTGGCGGTGGACACGAACTCGATGCTGGCGTTGTAGGCGCCGGGGGTGAGCCCGGTGCGGTTGACGGTGACGGTGTAGGTGCCCAGGCCATTGGGCGCGGCGGGTGGCGTGACGGTGAGCCAGTTGGTCCCCGGTGTCACGTTGACCGCGGTCACGGTCAGGGCCTGGCTGCCGTTGTTGCTGAGCACCAGGGTCTGCGAGGTGGTGGCGGGCGTGAAGTTGAGCGTGCCCGGCGTGGCCACGAGCAGCGGGGGCGTCGGGTCGGTGCCGTTCTGCGCGGCCTGCACCGCCCGCAGCGCGTCGATGAGGCCGTGGCCGAACTGGTCGTCGCGGCCGGGTGCGCCCAGCTCGGTGGTCAGCCGGCCGGCGGCGAGCAGGCGGTCGATGTCGTCGGGCGTGAGCGAGGCGTTCACCGATTTCATCAGCGCCAGCACACCCGCGACATGCGGCGTGGCCATCGAGGTGCCGGCCTGGAAGCCGTAGTTGAAGACCACGCTGCCGGAGCTGTCGTCGCCGTGGGTGCTGAGCACGAGGTCGGTGTAGCCGTCGCCGTTGACGTCGCCCGAGTCGCCGCCCGGTGCGGCCACGTCGACGCGCGAGCCGAAGTTGGAATAGCTCGCGAGCGTCTTGCGGATGCCCACCGCGCTCACGGAGATCACGCCGTCGTACGAGGCCGGGTAGTTGAGCACCGCGTTGCCGTCGTTGCCGGCTGCGGCCACGATGATGACGCCCTGCGCCCGAGCCTCGTTGTAGGCGTTCTGCTCGGCTTGCGAGGAGCCGGTGCCGCCCAGGCTCAGGTTCATGATGTCGGCGCGTTGTGCCGGCAGGGTGCCCGAGCTGTTCGGCAGACGCGCGGCATAGCGCACGGCCTGGGTGATGTCGAACGAGGTGCCCCCGCGGGTGCCGAGCACGCGCAGCGGCATGATGCGCGCGCCCCAGGCCACGCCGGCGACGCCGCGCGTCGTGTTGCTCGAAGCGGCGATGGTGCCGGCCACGTGCGTGCCGTGGAAGCTCGAGCCGTTGGGCGTGGCGTTGTCGCCCGGGTCGTCGGGGTTGGCATCGGGGCCGTTGCCGTCGTTGGCGTTGCCGATGTCGGTGATGAAGTCGTAGCCGGCGACGAGCTTGCCCGCGAGGTCGGGGTGGCCGAGCAGCACGCCGGTGTCGATCACGGCCACGATCACGGAGTTGCTGCCGGTGGTGATGTCCCACGCGGCGGGCAGGTTGATGAGCGGGTAGTGCCACTGCAGGTTGTAGTACTGGTCGCTGGGCACGGCCATCCGGTGGCGGATGTAGTTGGGCTCGGCATAGAGCACCGCGGGGTCTGCACGCAGGCGCTTGATGGCCTGCAGGGTGGCGGTCTTCATGTCAGTGGCCGACAGCGCGCCGCTCGCCGCCTGGGCGCCGCGCCGGCTGCTGCCCGACAGCGCCAGCAGGCTGCGCGGGTTGTCGAGCGAGACCAGCCAGTCGCCTTCGGTCGCGCCGGCCACCTTGGACAGCGCATGCACCGACAGCGCGCTGGCGGCGCTGCGCTTGCCGGCCTGCAGCACCTGCGCCGGCTCGCGCCAGCGCACGACCACCTCACCGGGCACGAATTCGGCGCTGCGCCGCAGCGTGCTCGCCGCGGCGCCCGCGGCCGTGGCCTGGCCGATGGCAAGCACGTAGCTGCTCGCGCCGGCAAACGCATGCGCCCGCACGTAGTAGCGGCCCGTGCTCGGAATGGGCACCGATTCGAAACGGCCGGTGTCTTCGGAGCTGTCGATCTCGACGCCGTTCTCGTCGTGGAGGAAGAGGTCGATGTCGCCGGCCAGCGGGTCGCCGACGATGAGCGAGACCGTCTGGCCCGCCACCGCGTCGACGCGGAAGTAGTCGTCGCGATCGCCGGGCACGCGCGAGCGGCCGCTCGGGCCCTGGCCGGCGACGTTGACGTAGCCGGCCAGGCTCACCGGGTTGGGCACGGCTTGCGCGGCGGCCACGCTGTCGTTTGGCGCGTAGGCCGCGTTGACGTCGTTGACGTCGCTGTCGACGAGCGTGTTGTCGGCCACCCGGACCTGGCCCGACACCTGGAAGCTGCCGGCCGGCGGAGGCGGCGGGGGTGGAAGTGGCGAGCCGCCCCCGTCTCCCCCGCCGCCGCCACAGGCGGCAACGAGAACGGCAGCGGACAGCAGGGCAATGCGTGATGACAGCGAAAGCGACATGAAACCTCCTGAGCTTTGTCGTGAGCGCGGCGATCTGCGTCACCGCGGGCACGAATGCTCACCCAGGACGGTGGCTCATGCAGGTGTCATTGGTCGTGACCGCGCGGCAGCGCGGGGAATCGAAGGTCAAGTGCGGCCAGGAAGTTGGCGAAGTCGATCGGCTTCGTCCAGTAGTCCGCGAAACCTGCGTTGCGGGCGCGGGCAATGTCGTCGGGCATGGCGTTGGCCGATAGCGCGATGCACGGGGTTTGCGACGTGCTTGCCTGCTGGCGCAGGTGGCGCAGCACCTCGAAGCCGTCGATGTCGGGCAGCTGGATGTCGATGAGGATCAGGTCGGGCCGCAGCTGTGCCGCCTGGGCGACCCCGCCGACGCCGGTGGTCGCCGTCGACAGCGTGATG
Organism: Rhizobacter sp. J219; assembly: GCF_024700055.1. Lineage (GTDB taxonomy): Bacteria > Pseudomonadota > Gammaproteobacteria > Burkholderiales > Burkholderiaceae_C > Rhizobacter. Next base: position 2,177,953 of record NZ_JAJOND010000001.1, on the reverse strand, counting down.
CCCGGCCGCATGCGGATCAGCTCTTCGACCAGCAGCACGTTGACCGGGTTGTCTTCGATGTAGAGCACGCTGCCGCGGCGGGCGGCCATGAGGGTGGGCGCAGACGGGTGCGCGACCTGCTGCGCGGCAGTCGGCGTGCTGCCGTCTTGCGACGGCGCCGGCTCGGCCACACGCGGCAGCCGCACCGTGAAGGTCGAGCCGCGCCCGGCCTGGCTCTCGACGGTGATCTCGCCGTTCATGCGCCTGGCGAGTGCCTTCACGACGGCGAGGCCGATACCCGTGCCTTCGATGCCTTCGCGCTCGCGGCCCAGGCGGTTGAAGGGCTCGAAGAGGTGGGCGAGCTGCTCGGGCGTCATGCCCAGGCCGGTGTCTTGCACCTGCAGCAGCACCTGCTCGCGTTCGACGAGGCTTGTGACCGACACGTGTCCCAGCGGCCGGTTGTACTTGATGGCGTTGCTCAGGAGGTTGATGAGCATCTGGCGCAGGCGCGTGCGGTCGACGAGCACGGTGCCGTCCAGCGTGCCGGCGTGCAGCGTGACGCCGTGGCTGCGCGCCAGGGTTTCGACGAGCGGCAAGGCCTCGCGCAGCACCTGGTGCAGGGGTACGGGTTGCAGGTCGAGCCGCAGCTGCTCGCTGTCCAGGCTGGAGAGGTCGAGCACGTCGTCGATCAAGGCCAGCAGGTGTTCGCCGGCCGACTGGATGTGCGCGATCTTGTGGCGCGCCTGCGGGGGCAGTGCGTCCTTGCCGATCAGGAGCAGCTGGGCGAAGCCGAGCACCGCATTGAGCGGCGTGCGCAGCTCATGGCTCATGCGCGAGAGGAACTCCGACTTGGCCCGGCTTTCGCGCAGTGCAAGGTCGTGCTCGCGCTGTCGCTCCTCGGCCTTCTTGCTTTCGGTCACGTCCCAGTTGACGCCGATGCGCTTGGTGCTGCCGCCGGCCGCATCGGGCGCCGGCGTGGAGCGCGAGGCGAGCCAGCGGATCGTGCCGTCGGGCCACACCACGCGGAACTCGTACGACGTCGGCCCGGTGTTGCGCGCGGCCTGTCGCAACGCGGCCTTCACGCCTTCGACGTCGTCGGGGTGCGTCATGGCCAGGCGCTGTGCCGCATTGAGCGCTTCGCGCTGCGGGGGCATGCCGCGCAGGCGGAACATCGCTTCGTCCCACACCGCCTCGCCGGTGTCGACGTTCCACTCCCAGGTGCCCATGCCCACGCTGCGCGCGGCCAGCGCCACCCGCTCGTTGACGCTGCGCAGCGCCATCTCGGCGCGCACGCGCTCGGTCACGTCGAGCGTGACGCCGAAGACCATCAGCACGCCGTCGCGCCGCTCGCGGCGCACGCGGTGCACCAGCCAGCGCACCTCGCCGTCGGGGCGCACGATGCGGCATTCGTGCTCCAGCGACATCGTCTCGCGCGTGGCGGCCGCACGCGCGGCACGGATGGCCGCGCGGTCGTCGGGGTGCACGATCTCGTTGATCCACTCCTCGCGCGTCGGCCCGCCCAGGTGCGGCGGACGGCCAGTGATGCGGAACATCTGCTCGTTCCAGGTGGCGCGCGGGTTGTCGGGGTCGCGGCTCCACACGCCCACGCCGGCGGCGTTCACCGCGATCTGCAGGCGTTCGGCCAGCTCGCTGGCTTCGCGCAGGCGCTCCACCTGGGCGGTGATGTCGAGCCCGACGCCGATGAATTCGACCGGCTCACCCTTGTCGTTGCGGCGCACCGCGCGCCGCGTGAGGATGTGGGCCCAGCTGCCGTCGATGCGGCGGTAGCGCGCCTGCACGTCGACTGGGTCGTCGGTGAGCAGCGATTGTTCGGCCGAGGCCACGATGCCCGGCAGGTCATCGGGGTGGATCAGCGCGCGCAACTCGGCGCGCGAAATGCCCTCCGGTCGCGGCGGCATGCCAAGGATGCGAAATCCGCGGTCGTTGTAGAAGAAGCGGTCGAGAGCGAGGTCGTGCCGCCACACCGTGATGTTGGCCGCTTCCACGGCGAGCTTGAGGTGGGCGTTGGTCTTGTCGTACGCATCGGCCAGCCGGTAGACCTCGGTGTCGTCGACCAGCAGGCCGATGGCACGGTCGGGCACACCGGTCGGCGAGGTCTTCACCTCCCAGTGCGAATGCACGCGGCGCACGCTGCCGTCGGGCAGCACGATGCGGTAGTGGTGCTCGTAGCGACCGGCGGCGCGGGTCGAGGCAAGGTAGCTTTCCGGCAGGCGATCGTCCGGGTGGATGCGCTGCGCGGCTTCTTCGAACGAGGGCGTGCCGTCGCCTTCGGGCAGGCCGAAGAAATGGAACATGTGGCGGTCCCAGCGGCCGGTGCCGGCGGGGATCTCGCGCTCCCACACGGCCAGCCGCCCGACTTCCTGCGTCATGTCGAGCAGCTCGGCCTTGTGGCGGGCTTCTTCGCTCAGGCGATGCTGTTCCGTGGTGTCGTGCAGGCGCAGCAGCCAGTGGGCCGGGGGCAGGGCTTCCTCGGCGCCAAGCCGCCGCAGCGCGAGCAGGCCGTGACGCAGCTCACCGCCGGCCCGGTGCCAGCGCAGGGGCAGGTCTTGCTGGGGCGCACCGTCACGCAGCAGCCCCGGCCAGTCGGGCACCCCGTCGGCGGGGCCGGGTAGCAGCGTGGCGATCGGGGTGCCGAAGGCCTGTGCGGGCGCCAGGCCGGTGACCTGGGCCCAGCCGGCGTTGGCCCAGACGACGCGACCCAGCTCGTCGAGCAAGGCCAGCGCGTCGGTGCTGGCGTCGAGCACCGCGGCCCACCCCGCGGCGAGGCTGGGCGACGTCGGCGGGGCCGGAGGGGGAGCCATGAGAGGGCAGTCTAGTCCCCCGTGTGCCCCATGTGGTCGCGTTTTCGAGGGAGCGCGGCCGCTCCCGGCGCGCGGTGCCTACTCCGTCGCGACTTGCAGCACCAGCTTGCCGAAGTTCTCGCCGCTGAAGAGCTTGAGCAGGGTCGAGGGGAAGGCGTCCACGCCGCCGGTCACCACGTCTTCCTTGCTCTTCATCTTGCCGGCCTTCAGGTAGCCGGCCATCTCGGCGATGGCGACGGGGTAGCGGTCGACGTAGTCGAACACCACCATGCCCTCCATGCGAGCGCGGTTCACCAGCAGCGACATGTAGTTCGCCGGACCTTGCATCGGGGTCGTGTTGTTGTACTGGCTGATCGCACCGCAGATGACAATGCGCGCGCCGCGCGTGATGCGCGTCAGCACGGTGTCGAGGATCTCGCCGCCGACGTTGTCGAAATAGATGTCGACGCCCTTCGGGCACAGGTCGCGCAGCTGAGTCTTGAGGTCACCGGCCTTGTAGTCGATGCAGGCATCGAAGCCCAGCTCCTTGACCACCCACTCGCACTTGGCGGGGCCACCAGCGATGCCGACCACGCGCAGCCCGCGGATCTTGGCCAGCTGGCCCACCGTCTGGCCCACCGCACCGGCGGCGCCCGAGACGACCAGCGTCTCGCCAGCCTTGGGTTGGCCCACGTCCATCAGGCCAAAGTAGGCCGTCATGCCGGGCATGCCCAGCACATTGAGCCACTGGGTGGGCGTGCCCGCGCGCAGGTCGATCTTGGCCAGGCCGGCGCGCTTGAATTCGCTTTCGGGAATGCTGCAGTACTCCTGCACGCCCAGGCTGGCGTAGACATGGTCCCCCACGGCATAGGCCGGGTTCTTCGAGGCCACGACGACGCCCACGCCGCCGGCCCGCATCACCTCGCCGATGCCCACTGGCGGGATGTAGCTCTTGCCTTCGTTCATCCAGCCGCGCATCGCGGGGTCGAGCGAGAGCACCAGGGTCTTGACCAGCACGCCACCGGCGGGCGGCTCGGCCACCGGCTCGGAGGTGTGGCTCCAGTCGCTCGGCTTGGTGTTGCCCACAGGGCGGGCGGCTAAGCGGACCTGGTGGTTGGTGAGGGCGGTGAGGGCGGGCATGGCGGTCTCCGTTGGGATGTGTGGCGCAATGCTAGTGCGCCCAGGAGGCGGCGTTGTCGCGCAGATGTCAGCGCCATGGGCATCGATCGGGCATAAAAAAACGCGGCCGGGGCCGCGTTTTCAGAGAGTCTGGCGCCTGGGGCGCCGGAGCCTCAAGCCAGCACGCGAATGTTCGCGGCTTGCAGGCCCTTCTGGCCTTGCTTGACTTCGAATTCGACGCGCTGGTTTTCCAGCAGGGTCTTGAAGCCTGAGCCTTGGATGTCGCGGAAGTGAGCGAAGAGGTCAGCGCCACCCGCGTCTTGAGCGATGAAGCCGTAGCCCTTGCTTTCGTTGAACCACTTCACGGTTCCGGTTTGAGTCGTCATGGACGATTCCTATCTTTCTTTGAACAAAGTTATTAATGCGCAGCACATGCTCCGCACGCAGAGACACTCAAGAAACGTACTCGGGGGGTTCTGACGGAACCGGACTGGAACCAGGCCGGCGTTCGAAAAAATCTCTCGCAACCACTGTCTTGCGTATACCTGTAGGCTGAATATACCTCAGCATCCGTGTCCCTTTTTTCATGAAGCTCTCGGTTCTTGACCAATCCGTCTCGTTGAGCGGCAGCAGCGAAGACGCGGCCATCCGCGACACGCTCGCGCTGGCCGAGCATGTGGAGGCGCTTGGCTACCACCGCTTCTGGCTCAGCGAACACCACAGCCTGCCCACCATCGTGGGCAGCGCGCCCGAGGTGCTGATGGCGGCGATCGCCGCGCGCACGACGCGCATTCGCATCGGCAGTGCCGGGGTGATGCTGCCGCACTACTCGGCGCTCAAGGTGAGCGAGCAGTTCCGCGTGCTGGAGGCCCTGGCGCCGGGGCGCATCGACCTCGGCGTGGGGCGTGCGCCGGGCGGCGACATGCGCACTGCCCAGGCGCTCAACCCGCACACCTACGGCACGGCGGAGCATTTTCCCGAGCAGATCCGAGAGCTGCAGGCGTGGACGAGCGGGCAGCCGCACCGTGGCGTGGTCGCCCACCCGCGTGGGCCGCACGCGCCCGAGCTGTGGGTGCTGGGCAGCTCCGACTACGGCGCGCAACTGGCTGCGCACATGGGCCTGCCCTATGCCTACGCGTATTTCTTCGTCGACGGGCAAGGCGTCGAACAGGCGCTCGACCTCTACCGCCGCCTCTACCAGCCGAGCGAGCGCCACCCCGCGCCGCAGGCGACCATCTGCGTGTGGGCGCTGGCGGCCGACACCGAAGAAGAAGCGCTGCACCACGCGCTCAGCCGGGAGCGGTGGCGCGTCGACCGCGGGCGCGGTGTGTTGGGGCCGCTGCAATCGCCGGAGGCGGTGGCGGCGCGTGGCTTCACGGTAGATGAGCTGGAGCGTGTGGTCGAGCCGATGCGTCAGCGGGCCTTCGTCGGCACGGCGGCGCAGGTCAAGCGCAAGCTGCAGGCGCTGGCGGACGAACTGTCGCTCGACGAGATCGTCATCAACACCTGGGCGCACGACCCGGCGGTGCGCCGCAAGTCTTACAGCTTGCTGGCACAGGCCTTCGGTTTGGCGGACACTCGCCCGTCATGAGACTGATCGAATTCGAACTGCACGGCGACTACATCACGCTCGACGCCTTGCTCAAGGTCACCGGGCTGGCCCACAGCGGCGGGGCGGGCAAGGCGATGGTGGCTGACGGACTCGTGCAGGTCGATGGCCAGCAGGAGTTGCGCAAGACCGCGAAGATCCGCGCAGGGCAGGTCGTCAGCGTGACGGGTGCGCGGGTCAGGGTGCATGCGCCCACCATGCCGGCGCCGCTCGATGGCATCGAGCGGCCCCACGAACCAAAGCCCGACCGCCGCAGCTAGCGCCTCCGGCGAGACGCAAGTCGTGGCGGTCGGGCTTCTTCAGAGCCCGGGCGTCAGAAGCGGTAGGTCGCGCCCACGCTCACGAAGTCGGACTTCGGGCCGCCGAGCACGTCGAACTTGTAGCGCTCGTACTCGGCACGCACGCCGAGCTGCGGCGTGAGGTTGTACTGGATGCCGAGGCCACCCTTGTACGAGGTGCCATCGCGGTTGGTTTCGCCCGCGTCGACACGTCCCTGGAACACACCCGCCTTGACGAGGCCGGTCCACTGCGGCGTGAACGGCACCTTGATCACGCCGTCGACGAAGCCGCCGTCGGCGTCCAGGCCACCGAAGTCACCGAAGTTGATGTAGCCGAGTTCAAGCGCCAGGTTCGGGGTGAAGTCGTAGCCGACAAGGGCCTTGCCGCCGACCTTGTTGCGGTCGGTGACGTCGAAATCGCCACCCTTCCACTTGGACTGGCCGATGCTGCCGCCCACGTAGAGACCGGTGCCTGCCACCTGCGCTTGAGCCGCCGAAACCGCACAGATGCCCGCAACGCATGCCGCCAGAAGTTGTTTGTTCAAGTTCATTTGAGGTTTCCTTTCGCGTAGTCCTTCAACACGATGCCAAGTGGGTCATCGGTGCCGGAATGGTGGCCGCGAGGTCCACAAATGAAGATCGGACGAGCGTGCGCCCGAGCGTCGGCCTCTATTGGGTTCTCCTGTAGGAGATGCCCCACGCGTGCGCTACGGCGTCAGCGGCGCGGTGGGCGAGCGGCGCGGGCCTGCTCCCGCAGCATGAAGAGGTAGAGGCTTTCCACCTTCTCGCGCGCCCAAGGCGTCTTGCGCAGGAAGCGCAGGCTCGACGAGATGCTCGGGTCGCTGGTGAAGCAGCGGATGTTGATCTGCTCACCGAGCCCGGGCCAGCCGAAATGCGCGACGAGTGCGTTCAGCATCTGCTCCAGCGTCACGCCGTGCAGCGGGTTGCGAGGTTGGGCCGGCGCGTTCATCGGTGTGGCTTGCCGGCCAGGCGCAGCAAGCCCTTGTCTAGCGTCTCGAGCGCGGCCATGAACCCCGCATCGTCGCGGCCGAAGCTGAAGTCGGCGAACTCGAAACCCGGGCCGACGGTGGCACCCACGTAGGCAAACGCGCCCAGCGGCCCTGCGGCCTGCCACCAGCCGGCGGGCACCACGTGCCGCGGCGTGGTGGTGGCGCTGGCCGGCGCGAGCGTCACCTGCACCACACGGTCGAGCGAGGGCGGCACGCACCACAGCTTCAGCGGGTCGCCTTCGAGCAGGTGCCAGGCCTCGTCCGAGGCCACACGATGCCAGGCACTGAACTCGCCGGCCTGCAGCAGGAAGTCGATGCTCGTGAGCGCGCTGCGGCGCGTGCGCCCGTCATCAGGGCTCACGCCGTGGGGCGAGCGGAAGAACTCGCGGTAGTGCCCGCCCTCGGGGTGCGGCTGCAGCCCGAGTTGCGCGATCAGGGTCTGTGCGCGCATCAGGCGACGTAGAGCAGCACGGCGCAGTAGTGCGAGGCGGTGCCGCCCAGCACGAAGAGATGCCACACGCCGTGGGCGTGCTTCCAGCGCTCGTCGTTGGCGTAGAAGAGGATGCCGATGGTGTAGAGCAGGCCGCCGGCCACCAGCCAGGCGAGACCAGCGCCGGGCAACTCTTGCACCAGTGGCACGGCGGCGACGACACCCATCCAGCCCATTGCCACGTACAGGGGCACCGAGGGCACACGATCGCGGCCGAGCCACAGCTCCTTGACGATACCGATCAGCGCCAGCCCCCACACGGTGCCGAAGAGCGCCCAGCCCCACGGCCCGCGCAACGTGACGAGCGTGAACGGTGTGTAGGTGCCGGCGATGAGCAGGTAGATCGCGCAATGGTCAAACTTCACCAGCACCTTCTTCGCGGCACCACGCACGCTGTGGTACAGCGTCGAGGCACCATAGAGCAGCACCATCGTGGCCGCAAAGATGCTGAAGCTCACCACCTGCCATGCGTCGCCGCGCAATGCGGCCATGGTGATGAGCCAGACCGCGCCACCGATGGCAAGCAATAGGCCGGCGAGGTGGGTGTAGCTGTTGAAGCGTTCTCCGTGGTACATGACTGGAAACTCCGAAATCAGGTCGAAGCCGTCGTGCGCCGCAAGCGGGGCGGCGCAGTGCCGGCATGGCGGAAATCTAACCCAAGGCTGGCATCATTCCGCACATGACGCAGATGCTTCCACCTCCTTTTGTCCCGGCCCGCGAGCTGACGCCCTTGCTGCGCAGTGCGGGGCACGTCGCGCTCAGCCCCGCGGGCCTGTGCGAGCTGGTGGGTGTGGCACGCGGCGACCTGCAGGCCCTGGCGCCGAGCTGGAACGTTCTCCCACCCGACGCCTACCTGCGCGATGGCGGCCGTTACCGGCGGCGCCGGCATTCCTGCTTCGTGCTCGAAGGCGACCTCGTCACGCAGGCACCGCACCGTGCGCACTGGCAGCCGGTTGAATACAACGCGCTGCACGGCGGTCTGGAGCGCTGGTTCGAGCCGATGGATCCGGGCGTCGTCGCCCACGAGGCCTGGCCGCGCCTGCTGCGTGGCCTGGGCGCGGTGTGTTCGTCGGTCAAGGGTGTGCAGCCGTGGTACGTGGAGGCGCACCAGTTCCGCATCGACACCACCGACGGCATCGGCCGACCCACGCCCGAGGGCGCGCACCGCGATGGCGTCGATTTCGTGGCGGTGATCCTCGTCAGCCGTGTCGGCATCAAGGGCGGTGAGACGCGCATCTTCGAAGCGCAGGGGCCGAGCGGCATCCGCTTCACGATGAGCGAGGCGTGGACCACGCTGCTGCTCGACGACGAGCGTGTCATCCACGAAAGCACGCCGATCCAGCCGACGGATGCGGGCGGCCACCGCGACACGCTGGTGCTGACCTTCCGCGCCGGCGGCTTCCAGGGGCCGGCTTGAGATAATCCGGGCCTTGCAGTCCTCCTGAAAGTTTGTCGTGTCCAGATTGGTGTCTGCGCTGTTGCGCCTGGTGTTGGTGGCCGTGGGTCTTGTCTTCGGCCTGCTGGCGCTGCTGTTCGGCCTGGTGCTTGCGTTCTGGCTCATCGTGTGGAGCCTGCTGCGCGGGCGCAAGCCGCAGGTAAAGCGCTTCCGCATGCATCCGTCGCAGCCGTTCGGCGGCATGGGGAGGCGGCGTGCGCCGGCGGGCGATGTGGTCGACATCGAGGCGCGCGAGGTGCCCGATTCACCCCCGCAACAATTGAATCGCGACCGCGGTTGACGCTCCCGCGAGGCGCGTGCCAGACTGCGCGCCCTGCCGCCGCACATCGGCTGTCGATGTGCATCCACCGACCCACCTTGAAGGAGAGAACCATGACACACGCTGACATTGCCCTCCACAGGGTCGCCGCAGACGCCGCCATCTGAGCCCCATCGCCAGCGCTTCACGCCCGTTCGGGATCTGACCTGTCGCTGCCGCGCCTGCGCGCTGCTGCCGACGACCCTTCCATCCACCGTTGCCGCACACGGCCCTGCGCCGCGTGCTGGCGTTTGCATGCATTCCTGACGATGGAAGACAGATCCCACCATGATCGACTTCGATGCCGCGCCACTGCGCGCGATCGGTTTGACCCCGGCGATGGCCCAGGCGGCTTTCGCCCATCCCTCCACGCCTGACGGCGCTTCCCCACGCCTGGTGCGTGTGACCGAAGTGCACCGCGAGACGCTCGTCGTGCACGACGGCGAACGGGAAACCCGTGTGCGCCCGTTGCCGCGCCTCACCCGCGAGCTGGCCGAGGCCGACACTGCGCTCGCGGTCGGCGACTGGGTGCTGCTCGCCGCGGACGCCCACGGCGAGCCCTGGGTCCATGAGCGCATCGCGCCGCTCACGCACATTGCCCGCCGCGACGCCGATGGCCGGCGCCACCCGGTGGTGAGCAACGTCGACACCGCCCTGCTCGTGATGGGGCTCGACGACGACTACAACCCACGCCGTCTCGAGCGTTTCCTGACGCTCGTGCAGACGCAAGGCGTGACGCCCGTGGTCGTGCTGACCAAGGCCGATGCCGTGTCACCCGAGCGCGTGGCAGACGCACTGGCTGAGTTGCGGGGGCGCCTGCCACGCGGGCTGGAGATGCTGGCGATCGACGGGCGGGACCCAGCCAGCGCACATCACCTCGCGCCGTGGCTCGGCGGGGGCCAGACGCTGGTGCTGCTCGGCTCCTCGGGTGCCGGCAAATCGACGCTGACCAACGCGCTCCTCGGCGCGGCGGTGCAAGACACCGGTGCCGTGCGCGAGCATGACAGCCGCGGCAAGCACACCACCACCTCGCGTTCGCTCCACCGCCTGCCGGGCGGTGCCTGCGTGATCGACACGCCCGGCGTGCGAACGCTGCGGCCGGATGTCGATGAAGCTTCGCTCGATGCGGTGTTCGGCGACATCGCCGCGCTGGCGCCCCGTTGCCGCTTCCGCGATTGCCAGCATGGCGCCGAGCCCGGCTGTGCGGTGCGCGAAGGTGTGTCGCCCGACCGCCTGCGCAACTACCAGAAGCTGCAGCGCGAACTCCGGCGCGACACGCTCACTGCGCTGGAACGCCAGGCCCAGCTGTCGCGATGGAAGACGCTGACGCGCGCCGGTCGTGAGCGCTCGAAAAGCAAACGCGGCGAGCGCTAGGCGGGCTGGGTGCGCTTGGCCGTTTTATGCAGGTACATGCGCGCGTCCGCGTGCATGAGCAGCTGCGAGCCCGAGTTGATCTCGGAGCCGAAGGCGATGCCGTAGCTGATGCCGGCGTCGGGGTAGCCGGCTTGATGCAGCTTGCGCTCGACGACGACGAGGGTGTGGCGCACCAGGTCTTCCTGGTGGCGCTCGCCGAGCACGGCGAACTCGTCGCCGCCGAGGCGGAAGACACCCATGCCGTCGTCCTTGACGACGCTCAGGCTCTGGGCGAATTCGCGCAGCAGGCTGTCGCCGTGGGCGTGGCCACGCTCGTCGTTGATGCGCTTCAGGCCGTCGAGGTCGATCATCACCAGCATCACGCGCTGCGAGGCATTCGGGTCGCTGGGCACGTGGGTCATGCCGGCGAGCGCGCGGTCGAAGGCGTGGCGGTTGCCGATGCCGGTGAGCGAGTCGGTGCTGGCCTGGGTGAGCGCGTCGTTGAGCTGGCGCATGTAGGCATCTTTCTCGCGGCCGAGCAGGCGGATCTTGTCGGCCAGCGCGAAGGCGAGCAGCACTGCGTCGGTGGTCGCGCCGAGCAGGGTGAAGAAGCTTCGATGTTGCGCATCACGCTCGGCACCAGGCCGAAGTTGGCCGGCAGGATCAGGATGGCCGGCAGCAGGAGTGCGAAGAAGGCGGCGAGGAAATAGCGTGCCGGCAGGAAACCCTGGCCGAGCCGGATCATGCCGGCGACGAGCGCCGTGGTGAGCGTGACCGAGATCACCGCCGTGGCGAGCAGGTGCGCATACGCGACCGAGATGAAACACACCGGCGTGATCGCGAGCGTCACGTACATGTTGCCGCGCGCCACCCAGGCCAGGCGCGGGGCATGTTCCTTCAGGTGCAGAAACTCCAGGAAGAACATGGTGTTGAACACCGCGCCCAGCATGAAGGCGACGTAGTGCCACGCGAGCCCGCGCCAGCCGAGCCAGTCCGAGCCCACGTGCAGCGTGAGCGCCCACGAGGGCGTGGCCACCAGCAGGTAGAGCGCGTAGTACAGCATCGCCTTGTCGCGCACACCGAAGTAGACGAAGAGGTTGTAGAGCGCGAGCACGAGCATCGCGCCCAGTGCGCACAGCGTGAGCACGTTCTCGGCCACCACCGTCTTGCGGTAGTTGGTTTCGCTGGCGACGTACACGCTCGGGTAGCGCGCGAAATAGCGGCTCTCGATGCGCAGCAGCACTTGCGCGACGGCGCCCGGCGGCAGCTCCACGTTGCCGCCGTAATGCATCATGTACGCACCGCTCGTGTTGTAGCCGGTGACGAACGACTGCACCGGCTTGCCTTCGGTGTAGACGCGCACCTCGATGCGCTCCATCAGCGTGCCGGTCGGGTCGATCACCCAGCGCGTCTGCAGGGTGTCGTTCTGAACGGTGGCAAAGAACCAGTAGCTGCCGCCGAAGAGGCTCACCCGCTCGGCCTGCTTGTGCCGGGCCAGCCAGGCCGACAGTTCCTCGGCGGATGCCGGCGGCGCTTCGTCTTGCGCCAGGTAGAGCTGGCCGCGTGTCGAGATCTCGACTTCGACGTCGGCGTTCAGCGAGATCGGGTTCGGTTGCGCCTGGGTGAGGGGGGCGAAGAGTGCGGCCGCGACAACGGCACACGCGACAAACAGCCAGTGCAGTGCACGGCGCAGAGGGTCTGACAACCCTGGCATGCGGCTACCCCTCCGTTCTTTTGGGTGGCCTGGAATGTAACAAATGCACGGCCTTCATGTGCCACGGAGTGGGCAACTCCGTGCGCAAGTCGGCGGTTTTCAGGTCGCAGTTGTCACAAGTCCTTTTCGCCCACGATCACTTCCGGGTAACCGCTGATGGCACGCGAGGTCTGCATGCCGGCCATCACCGCGGCTTCCACGCAGCCGGCGTTGATGCCGGTCCTGATCCAGTCACCGGTCACGTAGAAGTTGGCGAAGCCGGTGTTGTCGGTGTGCAGGCGGGCCTCGGTGCTGTTGACCACCGAGAGCACGTAGCGCTCCGAGGGGTCGACGTTGGCGCGCCAGTACTGGCTGTCGAAACGTTTCTCGCCCACGCCGCCGCTCATGTCGACGAGGGTCGACCAGTCGAAGTCCTGCGGTGTTGCGATGGCCGGCCAGAGGTTGTAGATCTGGTGCTTGAGCTGGTGGATCGCGCCGCGCTTCACTTCGGCCGCCATGCGTGCCGGGTAGGCGTGGTCGCTGAAGGGCGGGTACACCTTCACCGGCAGCGCGCTGCAGAAGTAGGAGACATTCCTGGGCTGGTAAGGCTGCGGCCAGTCTTCGCGCGGCAGCGTCTGGTCCATCGGAGCCCAGGTGTCGAAGGGCTCGGTGTAGGCGGTGAGCACGGGGGATTCGTCGTCGCGGCCGTAGTACGTCCAGCCGAGCTGGTGCAGGTCCTTGTCGAGCCACACCTGGTAGGCCTGCGTGGCCACCGTCTTCACCTTGGCGCAGGCGGCCTGCATCGTGGGGCTGCGGGCCACCAGCTGCGGGCAGATGAGCTGCAGCGCGTCTTGCGCGATGCCGAACACCACCTCGTCGAAGTCGACGCCGCGCTGCAGCGTGAGCGTGGGCAGCGGCTTGTGGAAGGTCTGCTGGTACAGGTCGGGCCAGTTGCTCCAGTTCGATTCGAGGTTGATCTGGCCCTGCTGCAGCAGCGCGGCCTGCGCCGCATCGAGCAGCTCGTACTTGGGTGCGCTCGGCCAGCAGGCCAGGCCCTTCACCGGCACCAGCGGGTTGTAGTCGCCGCCCGGCACCTCCACCTGCTGCGTGATGCGGATCTGGCCGACCGCGTTGCTGCCGGCCTCGGGGATCAGCTCCTCCACCTTGTGGAAGAACTTGAACTTCACGCCGCGTTTCTTGAGCACCTCGTAGAAGGGCGTGAACACGGTGTCGCCCATGCCGGCCTGCATCTTCCACATGATGCCGCCCTGGTAGGCGCAGGTCATGCGGAAGATGCCGCGCAGCATGGTGCCGGCTTCGATGTTGGGGCGGTCGAAGTCGCCGTCTTCGTAGGCGAAGACGAGGTCGTAGAGGCCACGGACGGGCGCCGAGTCGACGCTGATCTTCTCGTTGGCGCCATGCTTGATGAACCAGGCACGCAGGTCGATGTCGTTGATGACGTCGAAGCCGTGCACGAAGACGCCGTCTTCCAGCATGCCGATGAGCGACGCGAGCGCGAGGTCGATGCAGATGTAGAGGTGGCGCAGGTCGTCGGCCACGCTGTCGTCTTCGGCCTCGGCGGCGTAGCGTTCCTGCAGTGCGGCGCGCACGCCCTTGAGCGTGGCGGCCTGCAGCACGTGGTCGTGGTCGTCCTGTTCGGCGAGGCCGGGCAGGCTCTGCACGAAGGCCCAGGCGGCGTCGAAGACGCTGTGCACGTCGGCCGCGATGGTCTCGACGGTGCGCTCGATGCGTTCGGCGATGGCTTCGAGCCAGCCGCCGCCCGCCGTTTCGGCGACGGCCACCGCGCCCGTGGTGCGCGTCACCACGCGCACGCTGCCGTGCTTCGCGTCAAGCTCGCCGAGCCACATCTTCACCCACTCGTACATCGTGAGCGCGATGTCCCACAGCGTCACCTCTTCGTCGCTGTGGCCGGGAACGCCCGGCATCTCGGGCGTGTCGATCAGCCACTGCCGCCACTCGCCGTGGATCAGCTCGCTCAGACAGAAGGAGTGCTGCGGCTTGAAGGCGTCCTGCCAGGTGGCCAGCGGCGCGCCGGGCGGGCGGCCCATCAGCGCATAGGCCTTCTGGATGGTGCGAAAGGCGTTCTGATAGAAGCCGAACCAGATGTGCAGCCCGTGCTCTTCGATGCGCTGGCCGATCTGCGCGTTGCGCCCGCTCGCGCCCTTGCCGCCCAGGCGCCAGCCCATCTGGTAGACGGTGATGTCGTACCGGTTCTGCCAGCCGGGCTGGTCGGTCAGGTAGAAGGCTGTCGTCATCGCCGAGACGCCGCCGCCGAGGATGGCGATCTTCTTGGGCTTGACGACCGAGTTGTCGTAAATCACCTCGCCGGGCGTCACCTCGAAGTCGAAGCTGATGTGGAAGGGCAGGATGCCCGGCTGCGCGCCGAGCGAAAGGCCCAGCGATTCGTTCAGCGGAAAGCTCGCAAACTCGTGCAGCGTGACCTCGAAGTCGTCTTCGTAGAGCTCCACCGCGTGCACCGCGTTGACCTTGGCCGGTGCCGCGATGATGGCCTGGTAGACCGCCTTCACGCCCGACGCATCGGGAAACTGCTTCAGGAAGATCTGCTCGCAACCCGGGCTGCGCAGCATGTTGGCGATCTGCTCCCAGCCTTCCTTGTCGAGCTCCAGCATCGCGGGCAGGTTGGCCGCGAGCAACTCGATGCCTTCTTCGATCAGCTCCAGGAGGCCCCCGAGCTTGCGCACGCCGTGGCGGTCGGTGGTCGCGTTCACCTCGATCAGCGGGTGCAAGGCGAGCCGCGAGTCGGGCGAGAAGGGCTGGAAGCCCTGCGCCGAGAGCGAGAAGTGCCGCGCCGGCTGGCCCGGCTCGGGCATCTCGTATTCGCACTGGTACTTGGGGTAGCCGAACAGCTCGCGCCCGTTGATGAGCGCCATGCAGCTGTCGACGAAGATGTGGCAGGGGTAGAAGAAGATGCGGCTGATCTTGTCGTCGCCCTTGTCGATCTGGCCGACCATCACCCAGGTGATGATGTCGACCTCCTCGCCCCAGCCTTTCGCTTCGTCGCTGGGCCAGGTGGAAAACGCCTTGTGCACCTTGGTGAAGGTGAGCATCACGAAGGGCGAACACACCACGAAGCGCATCTCGCCGCCGGCCACCGCGGTGAGGGTCGAGTCGACCGTCGCCTGCAGCTTGGGCAGCTCGCCCTTGACGAAGAACCCGTACATCTCGGAGTTCTGCAGTTGCAGCGGGGGGTGCATCAGCACCGAGCCCGCGGGGTAGAGAAAGTCGGGACGATTCGCGTTCGATGACGACATGGAACCCCTCCTCCAGTGCTGGCGATGAGCGCGGAGTATCAGGGCGGTATCTGGCGTGTGCGAATGTGAAAAGCCCGGTGTTCGCAGCCCAATTCGTCGCCTATGGGGTGCTCGGTCAGGGGCTGGGCGAGGTGGTCAGGCGCTCCCGCCGGGCGAGGTCGGGGAAGAGCTTGAACCACAGGCCCGCGATGAAGAGCGTGCCCGCGCCACCCAGCAGCACCGAGCCCACCGGGCCCATGATCGCCGCGGTGGCCCCCGATTCGAACTCCCCGAGCTGGTTGGACGCGCCGATGAAGATCGAGTTGACCGCCGACACCCGGCCGCGCATCGCATCGGGCGTTTCCAGCTGCACCAGCGACTGGCGGATCACCACGCTCACCATGTCGGCCGCACCGCTGACCCACAGCGCGACGAGCGACAGCACGAACGAGGTCGACACGCCGAACACCATCGTCGACACGCCATACACCGCCACCGCCGCAAACATCGCATGCCCCACCCGCCGCGAGATCGGCCATCGCGTGAGCACGATCGACATGCACAGCGCACCGGCGGCCGGCGCGCCGCGCAAGAGGCCCAGGCCCCAGGGGCCGACGTGCAGCACGTCTTTCGCGAACATCGGCAGCAGCGCCGTCGCGCCACCCAGCAACACCGCGAAGAGGTCGAGCGAGATCGCCCCCAGCACCACCGGCCGCTGCCAGATGAAGCGGAAGCCGGCGAGCACGGTGGCGAGCGACACCGGCTCCTTCGGTGGCGGTACGTGCGGGTGGCCGATGCGCAGGAAGAGCACGCCGGCCGCGACGAAGCACGCCGCGCAGGTCGCGTAGACCACGTCGGCGCCGGCCACGTAGACGAAGCCGCCGAGCGCCGGCCCGCCGATGATGGCCGCCTGCATGCCCGCCGAGCTGAAGGCGAGTGCCCGCGGCAGCACCGGGGCCGGCACGAGCGAGGGCACCAGCGCCTGCTGTGCCGGCATCTGGAAGGCCTTGGCCGTGCCGATCGCCACCGACAGCGCAAGCAACAGCCAGCGGCTCACCCAGTGGCCGTGCGTGGCGGCCGTCAGCACCACCGCCACCACCACCTGCACCGCCATCGCGAGCGCGAGGATGCGGCTGCGGTCATGGCGGTCGGCCACGTGGCCGGCCACCAGCGTGAGCAGCAGCGCGGGCAGGAACTGCAGCAGGCCCACGAGGCCCAGGTCCCAGGCGCTACCCGTCAGGTCGTACATCTGCCAGCCCACGGCCACCATCAGCATCTGGTTGCCGGTCGTGCCGGCGAGCCGTGCGTACCAGAAGCGCATGAAGGCGGGCAGGGTGCGCAGGGGCGTGGTGTCGGTCATGGTCACGAAAGGTCGGATTCAGAACGGAACGGGCGATTCGAACGACACCGGCTCGCCGCTCGCCGGGTGGGCGAAGGCGAGGGCGTGGGCGTGCAGGAGAAGCCGCGGCGATTGCGCGGCGATCTCGGGTGGTGCATAGAGCGCGTCGCCGACGATGGGGTGGCCGAGCGCGAGCAGGTGCACGCGCAGCTGGTGCGAGCGGCCGGTGAGGGGCGTGAGCGCCACACGCGTGCGGCCGGTCTCGCGGGCGATCACGCGGTAGCGAGTGACGGACGGTTTGCCGGTCGCGTGGTCGACCTTCTGCAGCGGGCGATTGGGCCAGTCGGCGATGAGCGGCAGGTCGATCTCGCCTTCGTCATCGGCGAGTTCGCCGGCCACCACCGCCACGTAGCGCTTGGCCACGCCGCGCTGCGCGAACGCGGTGCCGAGCGCACTCTGCGCCGCCTTGCTGCGCGCGAAGACCAGCAGGCCCGAGGTGGCCATGTCGAGCCGGTGCACCACCAGCGCCCCGGGCACCAGGGCCTGCACCCGCGAGGCCATGCAGTCGTGCAGCTCGGCCGGCCGCCCGGGCACCGAGGGCAGACCGGCGGGCTTGTCGACGACGACGAGGGCGTCGTCCAGGTGGAGGGGGAGCAGGCTCACGCGCTTGTGACGGTTACGACTTGCGCGGCGGGTGCGCAGGGCGGCCGCGTATTCTCCGCGCATGACAATCCTGCACCGACTTGCCCCTCTGTTCGCCAGCGCCATGTTGCTGGGCGCCTGCGGCGGCAACGGTGGCGGTGGCGCGGCCCCGCCACCGCCTGCCCCTCAGCGCGAAAGCCACCTCGGCTTCAGCCCCTGGCCCTACGACGCGACCACCGCGGCGGTGGACTGGACCTGGGCCGCCATCCGCGCTGAAGGCGACATCGTCTCGCAGCACCTCGAAGAAGGCGTGCCCTGGCCGGAAGCCTTGTCGGGCGCGGCGTTCCCGGCCTCCTTTGCCGCGATGCTCGCCGACCGGCGCGCCCGCGCCAACGGCCGGAAGGTGCTGGTGCAGATCAACCCGCTCAACATCGGCCGCGATGGCCTGGCGCAGCTTCGCACCGACAGCACCATCAACGCCCCCTTGCCTGCGCCGTGGAGCGGCTACGCGCTCAACCACGCGAACGTGAAGACGGCCTACCTCCACTACGCCCAGCGGGTGGCCGATGCGCTCGCACCCGACGTGCTGCAGATCGGCATCGAGGCCAACGAGCTGCGCGAGAAGGCGCCGGCACTGTGGGCGCAATACGTCGACCTGCACTGCACCACCTACCACGCACTCAAGGCGGCGCGCCCGTCACTGACGGTGACGGTCTCGGTGCTGGCGCCGGCGCTCTTTCCCGAGTATTCAAGCCAGTACGACCTGGGCGAGCAGCAGGCCGCGCTCGCCGACCTGGCGCCCTGCACCGACCAGGCCGTGTTCTCGGTGCACCCCTTCATCAGCGGCCTGCTGGCTGACAGCTTCCCCTCCACCTACTTCGACACGCTCTTCAGCCGCCTGCCGAGTGCGATGCAGCCGAAGCCGCGCGCCATCTCCGAGAGCAGCTACCCGGCGCAGGTGTGGAGCCTGCCCGTCAACGGCACCACCCTGACCTGGAACGGCTCGCCCGCCAAGCAGCGCCAGTTCGTCAGCACCCTGCTGGCCGCGGCGCAGCAGCACCAGATGCGCTACGTGGTGTGGTTCTCGGTGCGTGACTTCGATGCGCTCTGGGTCAATGCGCTCGGCAGCGACTCGCTCTCGCTCATGTGGCGCGACACCGGTCTCTTCGACGAAAGCGGCGTCGCGCGCGAAGGGCTCACGCCCTGGCGCGAGGCGATGGCGCGGCCGGTGCGGCCGTGGTGATTCAGGCCCGCCGCGCGATGTAGCCGCTCGCGGTGGCCGGCGCATCGGCCTCCACGCAGTCGCGTCCACCGGTCTTGGCCCGGTACATCGCCTGGTCGGCGCGCTCCAGGGCCTGCTCGAGGCGCTCGCCGGGCTCGATGCGCACCAGGCCGGCCGAGAACGTGACCCGCAGGCCTGCGGCCACCTGCGAAAAGTCGGCCGCGATCAGCTGCTCGCGCACCCGCTGCAGCGCCACGGACGCCTCGTCGATCGAGGTGCTGGGAAACACCACGATGAACTCTTCACCGCCCCAGCGGCCCAGCAGGTCGCTGCTGCGCAGGGCCTGCTGGGCCGTCTGGGCGAAGCGGCGCAGCACCTCGTCGCCGGCCTGGTGGCCGTGGTTGTCGTTCACCGCCTTGAAGAGGTCGATGTCGAGCAGGGCCACGCAGAGCGGGCTGCCGCTGCGCTCGTGCCGCTGCTGCTCGATGCCCATCAGCTCGGTGATGTGGCGGCGGTTGTGCACCTGGGTGAGATCGTCGCGTGTGGCGAGGTGGCGCACCCGCTCCAGCGCCGATTCGAGCTCGCGGCTCTTGCTGCGCAGGCCTTCGTTCATGCGCGCGACGATGGCCGCCAGCCGCGCGATGAGCACCACCACGAGCGCGGCGTAGAGAAACGACACCAGCAGCTCGCCGGGCGGGTAGTGGCCCGGCTGCAGGCGGTGGCTCACGGCCATCGTCGCGGCCAGCCCGCCGAGCGACAGCCCGACCAGCTGCCACACCTGGCGCGGCGGCATCGCAAACATTGCATAGACGATGTGGCTCGCCACCACGATCACGGTCGCCGGCGCCGCGGGCCCCGCCGTGGCGTAGCACAACCACATGAAGACGATGCCGATCAGCAGCTGGATGCCTCCCAGCGAGCGGTCCCACCGCGGGCCCCACTGGTGGCGCACGCCGAAGTACAGGAAGACGTTGACGGAGGCGGTTGCAGCTGTCAGCGCCGAAGCCACGACCACCGGCGTGTAGCCGAGCGCCACCTGCACCCAAAGGATGCCGGTGTAGATCAGGTAGGTGGTGACCGATGTGAGCCAGATGCCCAGGCGGTAGCGTGCCCGGGGCTCGGTGGTGAGCACCAGGTCGACGGCGCGGGCCAGCAGGGATCGGGACATGACGGCGGGAGGGGGCTCTGCCGGATTGTCGGCACCCAGGCGCCTGGACATGAGCCCTGTGGCGCGCCGACACGGCGGCGGCCGTGCAGCCCGTCACGCGGTGCGGCGTGGCTTCAGTCGCATCTGCAGGCCCACCGGTGCCATCGAGAAGGCCATCTTCTCCGTTGGCTCGCGCCCGTCGTGCGTGCCGACGTGCTCGATCTCGAAGCTCGACAGCAGCATCGCCGCCGCCATCTTGATCTCCAGCATGGCGAGGTAGCGCCCCGGGCACACGCGTGGGCCGGCGCCGAAGGGCATGGCCACACGCTTGGGTGAGGTGGGTGTGAGCGCCGGGTCGGCGTGGTCGAGCCAGCGCGAGGGGTTGAAGGCGAGTGGGTCGGGGAAGTGGCGTGGGCTCACCGTGTCGTGCCGCATCACGCACCAGACGAAGGTGTTCTTCGGCACGTGCACGTCGCCGAGGGTGGTGTCGTGCAGCGCTTCGAGCACCAGGAAGGGGGCCACCGGCTTGAGCCGCATGGTTTCGGACGCGCAGGCTTCGAGGTAGTCGAGCGAGGCCATCTGCTCGGGCGTGAAGGCCGCGGGGTCGGGCGCGACACGCAGCACTTCGTCGGTCGCCAGGCGCAGCGCCTCCGGGTTGCGCTTGAGCAGCCAGATCATCCAGGCGAGTGTGTTGGCGGTGGTGTCTTCGCCGGCGAGCAGCATGGTGACGACGTTGCCGGCCACGTGTTCGTCCGTCAGCGGGGAGTCGCCTTCATCGGCCGCCGCGATCATGCCTTCGAGCAGGTTTCCTGGCTGCGTGCGCAACGCGGGGTTGGCCGCCATGCGGGCGCGTGCCTGGGTGATGAAGCCGGCGATGGCGACGTTGATCGCGGCCACGCTGCGGTCGAGTTCGCGGTCGCGCGGCAGCCGCACCCATCGCCAGTAGGGCACTCGCGCGAAGATGCGGCGAAAGAGCGCAGGAAAGATCTTGTCGAGGTGCTGCTGGATCACCTCTTCGTCGGATTCCAGCGTGTTGATGTCGCTGCCGAAGGCGAGGCCCGCCACGCCGTCGACGGTGTAGCGCATCAGGTCTTCCTGCAGCGGGATCGCACGGCCGGCGTCCATCGCCTTTTGCCAGCGCGCCTGCAGCCGCTGCACCACGCGCTGCAGCGACGGGAAATACGCGCGCACGTGGCCGGGCGCGAAGCTCGCCATCACCATGCGCCGCTGGTCGCGCCAGGCCTGGCCTTCGGCACCGAAGACGCCGGGTTTCAAGCCCATCTCGGCGCCGACCTGCGAGGTGCGGATGGTGCGGCGAAAGCCGTCGGGCCGGTCTTTCAGCGCATGCGCAATCACCTCGTGGTCGGTGACGACCAGCGCGCGCATCTTGCCCAGCCTCACGCGGAAGAACGGGCCGTGCTCGCGGGCCCATCGCTCCACGTCCTGGTGGATGCGGCTGAGTGTGATCTGGTGCGCGTTGCCCAGGAGCGGCAGGCCGCGCGGCCCGGGCAGCTCGTCGATGCGGCGAAGGACGCGAGACGCAGGGGCGGTGGTGGTGTTCATCGGCGGGCCTGGCACGGCTGGGGTGGCGTGCATTCTGCAGCCACCCGCCGTGCCCGCCCGCGGGCAAGGGTTCAGCGGCGCCAGTGGGGGTGATGGTGGTGGTGCACCGGCGGGCCGGGGTAGCCGGGTTTCACGACCACGGCACGATGGCGATGCGGCACCGGCACCACCACGCAGGCGGTCAGCACCTGGGAGGCCAGCACCACTGCCAGCACGCCGAACACGCGGCGCTGGGTCGACTTCTGCATGTCTTCACTCCTGGGCGCCAGACGAGGCCCCCACGGCATGTTCAACGGCAGGTGCTGCGGCGCTGTTGACGCCTTAACGTTGCTGCGAGGTAAAGCTGCGCGCGGCTCAGAGTTCGCCGCGGCGCTCGAGTTCGAGGCATTGGGGGTGGGTGTTGAACTTCCAGCGCTTGCATTGCTGCTGCATGCAGTAGACGAGTGCGAAGTTGCTGCGGTTGCCGCAGGCAGCCCGCGGCGTGGCCGGTTCGGGCGGCAAGGCCGATGCGGTGCTCTTCGGTGGCGGCTTGCGCGCCGGTGCGGGTGGAGGCTCGGCTTCGCGCTCTGGGGCCGCTTTGGGTGCCTCATCGGCGGCCGCTGCTTCCGTGGCCGGCAAGGTGGGCGGCACGCGCGGTGCTGCGGCCTTGGCCACGCGTTCGGCCTTGGCCGGCGCGGGCCGTGCGGCGGTGGCCTGCCTGGCTGGGGCTGGCGCGGGTGCACTTGCCGTTGCCGCTGCCGAGGCCGGCGGGGCGGCTGCAGGCGTCGCCTGCGCCACCACAGCAGCAGAGGCCGCTGCACTTGCTGCCGGGGCCACTGCCGAGGCAGCAGGGCCTGTCGCGGTCGGCTCGGCGGGCAAGGGGGTCACCGCGCTCGCGCCTTCGGCCACCGGCTGCGGGATGGCCACCACGGCCGGCGGCAGGTCGCCCACCGTGATGGTGGCAAATGAGGGCTGCCGCTGCAGCCACGTCCACCCGGCGGCCGCGAGGCCCACGAGTGCGAGGCTCGCGATCCACATCGGCGCGCGGCTGCGCGTGGGGCGGGGTGGCGCGTCCATCGGTTCGGCGGCGAGCCACGCCTCGGGTGCGGCGGGGCCGGCGCCGCGCGGGCGGCCGCCGGTCGCCGCGGCGAAGTCAAAGGCATCCGGGCCATGACCCGCGGTGTGCGGCGCCGCGTGGGGTGCCGGCGCCGGGGCCGGCGGCGGCGCATGGTCGAGCAGCAGCGAGAACTCGGCCGCACCGCGCGGCCGGTCGCGAGGGCGCACCGCCAGGGCCTTGTCGATGGCGGCGAGGAAGGTGCTGCTGTAGCTGAGCCCGGGGAACTGCTGCGCGCGCGCGGCCACCGTTTCGGCAAGCGGGCGCTGCGGGTCTTCCACCGCGCGCACCGTGGCGCGTGCGGGGGGCACTCCGGCGATGGCGAAATGCAGCACGCCGGCCAGCGCGTAGATGTCGCTCCACGGCCCTTGCTGCAGGTTGGCCGACTCGCTGTATTGCTCGATCGGCGCATAGGCCGGGTTGAGCAGCGCGGTGAGCGGCATCGTCTTGTCGGTGGCGAGGCGGCTGGCCACGCCGAAGTCGAGCAGCACCGGGCGGCCGTCGGCGAGCACGAGGATGTTGTCGGGCGAGATGTCCAGGTGCAGGCACTGCGCGTTGTGCAAGGTGCTGAGCGCGCTGAGCAGCGGGGCGAGCAGCGAGCGCAGCCAGGCCTCGTCGGGCGGCCCGCTCATCTCGGCGAGCACGTCGCCGAGCGTGCGACCCTCGTAGTACGGCATCACCATGTAGGCGCTGCGGTTTTCCTCCCAGAAGGTGTGCACGCGGGCGAGCGACGGGTGGTCGAAGCGCGCCAGCATCTTGGCTTCGTTGAGGAAGGCCTTCATGCCCGCGCCGTAGGCTGCCGGGTCGGCGCCGGGCTTCATCCAAACTTGCCCGTCGTCGCAGCGCATGGCGAGTTCGGCCGGGAAATATTCCTTGATCGCCACCTGTCGCTGCAGCGACGAGTCGAGCGCCAGGTAAACGATGCCGAAGCCACCCCGGCCCAGCACTTCGATGATCTGGTAGCCCCCCAGCCGCGTGCCGGCGGGCAGTGCGTCGAGTGTGTACACAGAGTCGAACTGTTGCGTCGTGGGTCCGAAATCCATGGAAGGTTCGTGCTTCTGGGGCATCTGGTCCGCCTTTGGGCAAGCAACGTGCCGCCGCCCGCGGTTATAGGCCAGCGCCCCCTCGATCGAGGGCGTCACCTGCGCGACAGCAACACGGTGATACCTTATGACTCCCCCACACAACACACAAGGAAGAGACAACATGGGCGTTCAACTCGCCAAGCAGGCCATCGATCTGGGCATCGTCACCACCAACGGCCCGGCGATGCTCGCGTTCTACCGCGACGTGCTGGGCTTCAAGTACCTGCGCGAAATGCCCGCGGCGGGCGGCGTGATGCACCAGATGCAGTGCGGCGACAGCGTGATCAAGCTGGTGGTGATGCCCCAGCTGCCGTTGACGGCCGCGCCGGGTGGCATCCAGGGAGCAGCTGGCTACCGCTACTGGACGATGACCGTCTCCAACCTCACCGAGATCGTGCAGGCCTGCGTCGATGCCGGTGCCAAGGTCGCGGTGAAGGAACGCGAACTGCGCCCGGGCGTGAAGATCGCCATCGTCGAGGACCCGGACGGCAACTGGGTCGAGTTCCTGGCGCTCGGCTGATCGCAAGGCTCGAAAAAAGTCCTCAAGTCCGGCTTCGGCCGGCCGATACACCGTTCGAAGCACCATGAACGCCATCTCCTCCATCGCGATCTCGGGCATGAACGCCGCCACGACCCACCTGGGCGTTGCGGCGCACAACGTCGCCAATGCGGTCACCCCGGCGTTTCGGCGCCAGCAGGTGCTGCAGCAGTCGCAGGCGGGTGGTGGCGTCACCACGCAGATCACGCAGGCCACCCAGGTCGGAAGCAACCTCGCCGCTGATCTGGTGCAGCAGAAGGTCGCGCTCTACAGCTTCAAGGCCAACCTGCGCACGGTGCAGGTCGAGCACGAGATGCTCGGGTCGCTGATCGACCTCAAGGCCTGAACAGGCGCTGCCGCCGCGGCTACCCCGCCGGCTGAGCGGACGCCACGCCGGCTCGCGTACCATGCGCGGCGCCGCAGCGCGAGGCTGTGGCACAACCCCTCATCTGCCGCCGCACACCACCATGGCCTCCAGCCTGCTTGCCCTGCTCGACGACATCGCGACCGTCCTCGATGACGTGTCGATCCTGACCAAGGTTGCCGCGAAGAAGACGAGCGGCGTGCTGGGCGACGACCTTGCGCTCAACGCGCAGCAGGTGTCCGGCGTGAGCGCCGACCGCGAGATCCCGGTCGTGTGGGCGGTGGCCAAGGGCTCGTTCATCAACAAGCTGATCCTGGTGCCGCTCGCGCTCTTGATCAGCGTCTTCGCCCCGTGGGCGGTGACGCCGCTCTTAATGGTCGGCGGCATCTTCCTTTGCTTCGAAGGGGTGGAGAAGCTCGCGCACAAGTTCCTGCACAGCAAGGCAGAAGACGATGCCCACCACGCCGAGCTGACCCGCGCGCTGGCCGATCCGGCCGTCGACCTGGTGGCCATCGAGAAGGACAAGATCAAGGGCGCCATCCGCACCGACTTCATCCTCTCGGCCGAGATCATCGCGATCACGCTCGGCACGGTGGCGACCAACAGCCTGCTGATCCAGTCGGCCGTGCTGTCGGGCATCGCGATCATCATGACGGTCGGCGTCTACGGGCTGGTGGCCGGCATCGTGAAGCTCGACGACCTGGGCCTTTACCTCACCCGCAAGGCCAACGCGGCGGCACGCGGCATCGGCGCCGGCATCCTGAAGACGGCGCCCTACCTGATGAAGTTCCTGAGCATCGCCGGCACCGCGGCGATGTTCCTCGTGGGCGGTGGCATCCTGACCCACGGCATCCCGGCACTGCACCATGCGATCGAAGGGATCACCCAGGGCCTGGGTGGCGTGGGCACCGTGCTGGTGTCGAGCCTGCTCGACGCGCTGGTGGGCGTGATCGCCGGGGCGCTGGCGCTGGCAGTCTGGAGCCTCATCCAGAAGCTGCGCGGCAAGAAGGCCCACGCCTGAGGCCGACGATGACGCCGGTGAGGACGCCCGTCAGGGCCGGTTGAGCCTGACTTCCGGCGGCTCGGTGTCGATCAGCTCGCCGTTGCGCGCACGCGCGGGCGGCGTGGGGCTGCTGGGGAAGAGGGCCGCGGGGCCGCCCGGCTCGTCGAAGCCGATGCTGTGGCGCTGGCCGCCGTCGGCCCATTCGCTGTAGACCCATTCGCCGTCCTGTTGCACCACCCCTTCAGGGACTGCCGGTTCCTGCACCGGCACGCCCTGCAGCGCCTGGCGCATGAAATTGATCCACACCGGCAGCGCGAGGCCGCCGCCCGACTCGCGCGAGCCCAGGCTGCGCGGTGTGTCGTAGCCCATCCACACCACCGCCACGAGCGTGGGCTGGTAGCCGGCGAACCAGGCATCGACCGCGTCGTTGGTGGTGCCGGTCTTGCCGTAGAGGTCGGTGCGCTGCAGCTGGGCCTGCGCCCGTGCGGCGGTGCCGCTGCGCGTGACCTCCTGCAAGAGGCTGGCGGTGAGCCACGCATTGCGGGCGGGAATGGCACGGCGGCTGTCGTCGGGCGCGGCGGCAGGCGCTTCGAAGAGCGTCTTGCCCTGCCCATCGACGATGCGCTCGATCACCACCGGCTGCACCGGGAAGCCGCCGTTGGCGAGCACCGAGTAGGCGCCGGCCAGCTGCAGCGGCGTGGTGGCGCCCGAGCCGAGCGCCAGCGTGAGGTCGGCCGGGTGCTTGCCCGGGTCGAAGCCGAAACGGCCGGCCCATGAGCGCGCCACGTCGGGGCCGAGCAGCTGTACCAGGCGGATGGTGACGAGGTTCTTCGAGCGCGCGAGCGCCTCGCGCAGCGTGATCGGGCCGTCGTACTGGTCGTCGGAATTCTTCGGGTCCCAAGCGGGGGTGGTGTCGTTGGGGTCGGCGGGCAGCGGTGCGTCGTTGACCTGCGTGTTGGGCATCACGCCGTGTTCGAGCGCGGCCGAATAGAGGAAGGGCTTGAAGCTTGACCCCGGCTGTCGCCACGCCTGCGTCGCATGGTTGAACTGGGCGCGGCCGAAGTCGAAGCCGCCGACGAGCGCGCGCACCCGGCCGCCTTGCGGCTCCATCGCGACCAGCGCACCCTGCACCTCGGGCCACTGCGCGATCGACCAGCGCTTGCCCGTCTGCACCACGCGGATCACCGAGCCGCGGCGGATGCGCAGCGTGTCGTTGGCGCGCGGCGACAGCGCCGCCTGCGCCATGCGCAGGCCCTCGCCCTGCAGGCGCAGCACGTCGCCGTTGGCGAGCGTCGCCACCACCAGCCGCGGGCTGGCCTCGCTCACCAGGGCCACGCGCAGCTCGTCGTCGTCGCGGTGGTCCGACAGCGCCTCGGCCACCGCGGGGTCGTCGGCGGCCAGGCCATCGGGCAGGTCTTCCTCGTCTTCCGGGCCGCGGTAGGGTTGGCGGCGTTCGTAGTCGAGCACGCCGCGCCGCAGGGCCTGCCAGGCGGCCTGCTGGTCGGCCGAGCGCAGCGTGGTCGTCACCTTCAGGCCCATCGTGTAGCTCGCCTCGCCGTACTGCGCATAGACGGTCTGGCGCACCATCTCGGCCACGTATTCGGCGTGCACCGCGCGGTCGTCGCCCTTTTGCACCCGCACCTTCTCGGCCAGCGCCTTGTCGTGCTGCGCCTGCGTGATGGTGCCGGTGGCGAGCATGCGCTCGAGCACCTGCCGCTGCCGCTTCTGCGCGCGCTCGAAGTTGGTGGCCGGGTTGGCATAGCGCGGGTTCTGCGGCACGCCGGCGAGCATCGCGGTCTCGGCGACCGAGAGCTGCGTGAGCGGCTTGCCGAAGTACGACTGCGACGCGGCCTCGAACCCGTAGGCACGCTGGCCCATGTAGATCTGGTTGAGGTACAGCTCGAGGATCTGGTCCTTGCCGAGGTGCTGCTCGATCTTGATGGCCAGGAGCGCCTCGCGCAGCTTGCGCGCGTACGACTTCTGCTTCGACAGGTAGAAGGTGCGTGCGACCTGCTGGGTGATGGTCGAGCCGCCCTGGCTGCGCGAGGCACGCCAGAGGTTCTTCACTGCGGCGCGCAGCGTGCCCTTGAGGCTCACGCCGCCATGCTCGCGAAAGCCTGCGTCTTCGATCGCGAGCACCGCGTCCTGCACGAGCCTGGGCGTGTGGCCGATCGGGAGGTAGTAGCGCCGCTCGGTGCCGAACTCGCCAATCTCCACCCCATCCTGCGTGAACACCCGCAGCGGCTGGCGCGGCTGGTAGTCGGTGAGCATCGTCAGCTCGGGCAACTGCTGGTAGAGCACCGTGAGCGTGGCCGCGCCGACCAGCAGGCAGGCGGCGAGCGCGCCACCCGCGATGAGCGCGGTGCGCCGGAGAAGAGTCTTGCGGGCAGGGGTCATAGTTGCGACCCATTATCGGAAAGGCACTTCCGCTAACCTTGCGCCCTTCCATTGAACGCAAGGGGCTTTCTTGTTTCGCTTCTTCGAGCGTCTCGTGCAGCCGTTTCCGCAGGCCGAGCCGATCACGCCGCCCGACACCTTCGCGGCTTTCCTGTGGGCCTGCACAAGAGGGCTGCGGCCGTATCTCTTCGCGATGATGCTGCTGTCGGCCAGCATCGGGGCCTTCGAGGCCTGGCTCTTCGCGATGATGGGCGCCATCGTCGACTGGCTGGCGAAGGTCGCGCCGGCCCAGCTGTGGGCGCAGGAGGGCGAGCGCCTGCTCGCGCTTTCTGCCGTGCTCATCGGCAGCATCGTGCTGGTGTGGTTCCAGACGGCGCTCAAGCACCTCGCGCTCGGTGGCCACTTTCCGATGCTGCTGCGCTGGAACTTCCACCGCCTGATGCTCGGCCAGAGCATGGGCTTCTACCAGGACGAGTTCGCCGGCCGTGTGGCCACCAAGGTGATGCAGACGGCACTCGCCGTGCGCGATGCGTGGTTCATCGCCTGCGACCTGCTGGTCTTCGTCGTCATCTACTTCGTGACGTTGCTGGCGGTGATGGGCAGCTTCGCGCTGTGGATGCTGCTGCCCATCGTCGGGTGGATGGGCTTGTACCTGCTGGCGCTGCTGTACTACGTGCCGCGGCTCGGCCGCGTGGCACAGGAGCAGGCCGATGCGCGCTCGCTGATGACCGGGCGCATCACCGATGCCTACACCAACATCGCCACCGTCAAGCTCTTCTCGCACGCCGGCCGCGAGGCGGGGTATGCGCGCAGCGCGATGCAGGAGTTCCTGTCCACGGTGAAGGTGCAGATGCGCCTGGTGGCCTCGTTCGAGACGGTGAACCACACGCTGTCGGTGCTCTTGATCCTCGGCACCGCCGGGGCCTCCCTCTGGCTATGGACGCGCGGCGAGGTGGGCGTGGGTGCGGTCGCGGCAGCCACCGCGATGGCCCTGCGACTGAACGGCATCTCGCACTGGGTGATGTGGGAGATGGCCACGCTCTTCGAACACGTGGGCACGGTGCAGGACGGCATGACCACGCTCTCGCGCCACCGCGCGGTGGTCGATGCGCCGGGGGCCGTGCCACTCGTCGTCTCGCGCGGTGAGCTGCGTTTCGACAAGGTCGGCTTCTCGTACGGCGCCGGCCCGCAGGGGCGGCAGGTGGTGGACGGCCTCTCGCTGCACATCCGCCCCGGCGAGAAGATCGGCCTCGTGGGCCGCTCGGGTGCGGGCAAGTCGACGATCGTCAACCTGCTGCTGCGCTTCTACGACGTGGGCTCGGGCCGCATCCTCATCGACGGACAGGACATCGCGAAGGTCACGCAGGACAGCCTGCGCGCGCAGATCGGCATGGTCACGCAAGACACCTCGCTGCTGCACCGCTCGGTGCGCGACAACATCCTCTACGGCCGCCCCGAGGCGGGCGACGAGGCGATGCTCGCGGCGGCCCGGCGGGCCGAGGCCCACGAGTTCATCGAGGGCCTGGCCGATGCCAAGGGCCGCCGTGGCTACGACGCCCACGTGGGCGAGCGCGGTGTCAAGCTCTCGGGTGGCCAGCGCCAGCGCATCGCGATTGCGCGGGTGATGCTGAAAGACGCCCCCATCCTGCTGCTCGACGAGGCGACGAGTGCGCTCGACTCCGAGGTCGAGACGGCCATCCAGGCGAGCCTCTACAAGCTGATGGAAGGCAAGACGGTGGTGGCCATCGCGCACCGCCTCTCCACCATCGCCGCGATGGACCGCCTCATCGTGCTCGACCGTGGCCGCGTGGTGGAAGAGGGCGACCACCGCAGCCTGCTTGCGCAGGGCGGGCTCTACGCGCGCCTGTGGGCGCACCAGAGCGGCGGCTTTCTCGGCGAAGAGGTGGGCGACGAGGCGGAGCCGGTGGAGGCCTGAGTCACTTCAGGATGTCGAGCAGCTCGACTTCGAAGACCAGCGTGGCATTCGGCGGGATCAGCCCGTTGCCGGCGCCGCGCTCGCCGTAGGCGATGGCGGGCGGACACACGAGCCGGGCCTTGCCGCCCACCTTCATCTTCTGCACGCCTTCGGTCCAGCACTTGATGACACGGTTGAGCGGGAATTCGGCCGGCTGGCCACGCTTGTGCGAGCTGTCGAACTCCTTGCCATCGGGCAGCGTGCCGCGGTAGTGCACCTTCACCACGTCGGTGGCGGTGGGCGAGGGGCCGCTGCCTTCCTTGAGGGCGCTGTAGACGAGGCCGCTCTGGGTGGTGACGGTGCCGGGCTCCTGCTGGGCGGGGGCTTTCGTGGGGGCCGGGGCGGGCGACTGGGCGCAGGCGGTGGTGCTGGCCAGCAGGGCGGCGAGGACAAGGTGGGCTCTCATGCGGTCTCCAGGGTGGAAACCGCCGATGTTAGGAGCCGATCGTGAGCAGCTGCCGCGCGTCCTCGTCGCTCAAGGGTTTCACCATGTAGCCTTGCACGCATCCGTGGGCGGTGCAGCGCAGGCGGTCGGACGATTCGGGTGAACTGCTGAGCATGATCACCGGCACCGGGCGCTCGGCGCGCGTCAGTTGCGATTCGTAGGCGCGCAGGAAGGCGAAGCCGTCCATCTCGGGCATGTTGAGGTCGAGCAGCACCAGCGAGACCGGGGGTTGCGCCCGATCGGTCAGGCGCGAGAGTGCGGCGGCGGCCGTGTCGTAGCAGCTCACCTCGCGGGCGATGCCGCGGGCGCGCAGCACCACCTCGGTGTAGACCAGGTCGGCGTCGTTGTCGTCGACCACCATCACCAGATCGAGCATGCGGTCCTCCTCTCAACCGGCCTGCAGGTCGACGGTGACCTGCGTCCCCTGGCCCGGAGTGGACACGATCTCGATGCTGC
Organism: Rhizobacter sp. J219; assembly: GCF_024700055.1. Lineage (GTDB taxonomy): Bacteria > Pseudomonadota > Gammaproteobacteria > Burkholderiales > Burkholderiaceae_C > Rhizobacter. The sequence goes on along the minus strand of NZ_JAJOND010000001.1, from coordinate 2,147,326 downwards.
CGTCGAGCACCATCGCGATGCGCTTGCAGGTGGCCAGGCCGAGGCCGGTGCCTTCATACACCTGCCGCCGGTGCAGGCGGCGGAATGGCTCGAAGAGCGTGGGGATGTCGGCCGAGGCGATGCCGATGCCCTGGTCGGCCACCGTCACGAGCACGCGGTCACCTTCGCGGCGCGCGCTCACGTGCACCTTCGGCGGCACGCCGGGCGGCGTGAACTTGAGTGCGTTGGACACGAGGTTCTGGAACAGCAACACCAGCAGGCTGCGCCGGCCGCGCACCAGCGGCATCGGCTCGCAGCTGAACTGGCCTCGGCTGGTGGTGATCTGCGCGTGCAGTGCGTGCTCCACCTCCTCCATCAGTTCGTCGAGCTGGTGGGTGTCGTCGGGGTCGATCGCGGCCGACTCCAGCCGCACGAAGCGCAGCAAATCGTCGAGCATGGTGCGCATGCGGTCGGCGCCACGTCGCACGAAGCCGAAGTACTGGTCGAGCGGCGGGGCGAGCCTGCCGGTCTCCTCGATCAGGCGCACGAACTGGGCGATGCTGTTGAGCGGCTCGCGCATGTCATGCGAGGTCACACGCACGAACTGCTCCAGCGATTCGTTGCTGCGCTGCAGCTGCTCCACCGCGTGGGCGAGTTCGTCGCGCGAGTGCACGAGGTCGTCCACGTCGTGCGCGGTGAACACCACCGCATCGATCAGGCCGCGCTCGTTGTAGACCGGGTGGTAGCTCGCATCGAAGACCCGCGTGGGCCGCCCGGGCAGCGCATGGGCGGTGCGCACCTTCACCGGCTGACCGTCGAGCGCGTGATGGAGCTTGGGGCGGATCACGTCGTGGAAGAAACTGTCGCCGTACAGGCCCGAGATCGTGCGGCCGGTGGCGCCGCCGGGTGGCAGCTGCCAGGCTTCTTCGAAGGCGCGGTTGGCGAGCAGGATCTCGCCGCTCTCGTCGAGCACGACCATGATGTCGTCGCTGATGGAGCTCATCGCCGCCAGATTGCGCGCCTGGCGCTCCACCGTGCTTTGCATCTTCACGCGCTCGGTGAAGTCTTGCGACAGCGAATAGAAGCCGACCACCTCGCCGCTGTCGTCGCGCTTGGGCACGAGCACCGTCTCGGTGTGGCGGGTGTTGCCGCGCAGCGACGGGATGCGCTCGGGGATGCGCACCGTCTCGCCGCGCCACACCGCTTCGTAGACGAGCTTGCGCTGGGCGTAGCGCTCGGGGCTCAGCAGCTCGCGGATCTGCTTGCCGATCAGCTGCTCGGGCTGGGTGCCAAGCCAGCGTGCGAGCACCGCGTTGACGAACTGCATGCGCTCCTGCCGGTCGACGTAGGCGATGCCGGCAGGCACGTTGTTGGCGATCTCCAGCACGCGCTGCTCGCTGCGGCGCGCCATCTCCAGGGCCTGCCGGGTCTCCGCCTCCAGGCGGCGCCGCTCGGTGATGTCGCGCGAGGCGCAGAAGATGAGTTCCTCGCCGTCGATGACGCTCAGCGTGCTGCTCACCTCGACGTAGATCTCGGAGCCGTCGACGCGCCGGTGGCGTGTCTTGAAGCGCTGGTCGCCGTGGGTGGTGCTGCACCAGAGCAGCGCCTGTTCGGGCAGGCAGGTTTCCCATTGGGTCACGTTCAGGCCGACCATCGCGCTGCGCTCGTAGCCGAGCATGGCGGCAAACGAATCGCTGTACTCGACCAGCCGGCCCTGGCGGTCGACCACGTGGATGCCGTCGCTGGCGGTGCGCAGCCAGGCCGTGTGGCGGTTGGCTTCGCGCAGTCGCTGCGCGGCGTAGCCCATCTCGCGCTGCCAGGCCTGCATCAAAAGCCACGACGAGGTGGCGACGGTGAGCAGGGTGATGGTGGCCAGGCCGATCATCGACCACAGTTCGGTGTGCCACGGCCCCATCAGCTCGTCGATCGACAGGCCGGCGACCACGACGAACGGGTAGTTGCCCACTGCGGCATAGGCGCTGCGGCGCTCGATGCCGTCGAGCCCGCTGAGGGCTGTGTAGAGGCCGCCCTTGGGCTGGCGGGCAGACATCTCGTGCAGCTGCGGCGAGGCCTTGTCGACGCCGATGTCGTCGCGCGAGGTCATGGGGTTGCGGGCCACCAGCTTCAGGTTGCTCGTGCGCAGGCTGAGGTCGCTCAGGCGGCCGAGCTGCATGCTGGACAGCACCTGCTGGAAGCGCGCGACGGCCACCGTGGCGAAGACGACGCCGCCGAAGTGGCCGTCGGCCTTGTCGAGTCGGCGCGCAAACACCACCACCCAGTTACCGCTCGAATAACTGGTGAGGGGCTCGGAGACGATCAGGCTGCCCCGAGGGTTGGCACGTGCCTGGCGGAAGTAGTCCCGTTCGCGCACGTCCAGCAGCTGCTGAGCCTGCGGGCCGTCGCCATAGCGCACGAGGCCGTCGGCGTCGGTGGCGCGCAGGGACTCCACGTGCGGCAGCAGCGCGCGGCTGCCTTGCATGATCTTCTGCAGCACGGCCGGGTCGCGCTGGGTCGCCGCCTGCTCGCCTTCGAGGCCGAGAACGGCCGAACGCAGCAGCAGGTCGATCTGGTCGAACTCGCTTTCGAACGACTGCCGCAGTGTCTGGGCGGTGTTGGTGGCGAGGATGTTGGCGCGCTCGAACTGGGCGTTGCGGCTGTTGACGAGCGACACGCTCGTCAGCGTGGCGATCAGCACCACAGCCAGCAGGTTGGCGCCGACGAAGCCGCGTACCAGCCACGCTGGGGCCGTGGTGTCGGAGCCGGACCTGCCTGGAAGCAGAGGGCCCAGGGAAAGTCGGCTCCAGAAGGACGCCGGGTTCATTGCTCTTGGTGGGTGTGCGCCGGCCTGTGCCGTGCCTCGACAGTGTGCAGCCGCCTTCAACGCGCGGGCAAGGATCTACCCCCTTGCCGCGGCGTGCTCCTGGTATTAGTGCCGGCAGTTGTGCACGCGACCCTCGATCAGAAGAGGCCGGGCTGTGCCCCGATCTGCGCACGCTCGATCAACAAAATCCGCAGCTTGGTCGAGACGCCACCGCCTGCGGAGAAACCGCCCGACGCACCGCCGGCTGCGAGCACACGGTGGCAGGGCACGATCACCGCGAAGGGGTTGGCGCCGAGTGCCTGGCCCACCGCCCGCGAGGCCTGCGGCTCGCCCAGCTCGGCCGCGATTTCGCCGTAGGTGCGGGTCTGGCCTGCGAGGATCTCGCGCGAGACGGCGTACACGCGCTGGTGGAAGGCCGGGATGCCGGCCATGTCGAGCGCCACGTCGCGCAGGTCGACCGGCTGGCCGTCCAGCAGCGCCTGAATGCGCACGATGACGCCCTCGACTTCAGGCGGCGGCGAAGCGTGGGACAGGGGGCCGCCGCGGCGGAACATCCGGCGCAGCGTGCCCTCGTCGTCAGGCTCGGGGAGCTGGAAGGCTCGGATGCCCGCCGGCCCCCAGGCGATGCCGCAGCGGCCGATGGCGGTGTCGAAGAGGGTGCAGGCCGGCTCCATGGATCGGGCAGGGGTGTGGATGCAGGGGCGACTGTGCCAGCTTCGTAAACTCCACCGGATGACGATGCTGTTGCTGGCCCCGATGGAAGGGCTGCTCGACCACACGCTGCGCGACATCCTCACACGCGTGGGTGGCATCGACCGCTGCGTGTCGGAGTTCATCCGCGTGACCGGCACGCTGCTGCCCCAGAAGGCCTTCTACCGCGTGGTGCCCGAGCTGCGCCACGGCGGGCGCACGCACGCGGGCGTGCCGGTACGGGCGCAGCTGATGGGCTCAGACCCGGTGTGCCTGGCCGAAAACGCGGCACGGCTCGCCTCGCTCGGCCCGGCCGGGATCGACCTCAACTTCGGCTGCCCCGCCAAGGTGGTGAACCGCCACGGCGGCGGCGCCGCGCTGCTGCAAGACCCGGCGCTGCTGCACGAGATCATGGCCGCGGTGCGCCGGGCGGTGCCGCTCGGCATGCCGGTGTCGGCCAAGATGCGGCTCGGCTTCCATGACGCGTCGCGTGCGCTGGAATGCGCGCTCGCGCTGCAAGACGGCGGCGCCGAGGAGCTGGTGGTGCACGCACGCACCCGCGCCGATGGCTATCGGCCGCCGGCCTACTGGGAGCGTGTCCCGGAGATCCGCCAGGCGCTGCGCATCCCGGTCATCGCCAACGGCGAGATCTGGACAGCGGGTGATGCGCTTCGCTGCCGCGAGGTGTCGGGCTGCGAACACCTGATGCTCGGGCGCGGCATGGTGAGCGACCCGGGGCTCGCCCGGGCGATTGCGCGGCCCGGGCAACCGGCCGTGGGCTGGGCCGACATCGAACCGCTGCTCAAGGCCTTCTGGGACCTGGTCTGCGCCCACGTGGTGCCGCGCCACCAGGCGGGCCGCCTGAAGCAGTGGCTGAACTACCTGCGCCGGCGATTCCCCGAGGCCGAGGCGGCGTACATGGAGCTGCGCGTGGTCAACGACCCGCGCCGCATCGACGCCTGGCTCCTCAGCCGTGTGCCTGCCCGGCAGCCGTCAGCCGCTCTCGCAGAGCCTCGACCGGCATGAAGCCCTGAGCCACCAGGTGCAGGTGGTCGCCGTGCTCGGCGATCAGCGCCGGGAAGCCGCGGATGCCCCACTGCTGGGTGATCGCAAAGTCGCCCTTCGTTGCCTCGCGCATTTCGTCCGACGCGAAGGCGCGTGCGAAGTCGGCACGGGCGATGCCCAGGGCTTCGGCCACGTCGGCCAGCACCTCGGGTTGCACCACGTTCTTGCCCTCGGCGTAGAAGGCGTGCTGCACCGCTTTTAGGTAGCGCCACACCACCTTCGGCCAGTGGGCGCGTACGGTGACCACCGCACGGGCGGCGGGTTCGGTGTCGTAGACGAAGCCCGGCAGGTGCAGCGCGGTGTGGGGCGCCTGCGCAAACGGCTGGCCGCTCGCCTCGGCCACGTGGTGCCAGTGGCCGGCCAGCTCGTTGGCCCGTTCGGGGGTGATCGGCTCGGTGGTGAAGGGGCGCAGGCCGCCCATCACGAGCGCCAGCTGCAAGGGAGCGAACTCGCCCGGGGCTGCCAGCAATTCGTCCATGGTCCTGGCAAAGCCATAGCACCAGGAGCACATGGGGTCGACGACGTAGATGAGGTTCATGCGCCGATGCTACGGCAGGGCTCGCGGCTATGCTGCGGGCTCCGCGGCCTTCATCCGACGCCCATGAACTCCCGTCACCCTGCTGCAGCGGCAGTGCAGCGCGAGCCCCACGCGCAGCCATGAGCCCCGCCCGGCCGCCCGAAGGGGCTCCCACCCGCCTGTCGGGACCGCACGAAGTGCGCAGGGCGCACCAATGAGCGTCGGCGTCTACCTCGGCGTCGTCCAGTTCTTCTTCGCGCTGTGCTGGACGGTCTACGTGGCCTACCTGCCGCAGTTGGCGGCGCAGGTGGGCATTGCGAAGTCGGCGGTGATCTGGATCCTGATGCTGGACCAGCTCATCTTCGTGCTGTCGGACTACGCCTTCGGCGTGGCGAGCGACCGCGCGGCCAAGGTGGTGGGGCGGCTCGGCCGCATCGTGGTCGCGGTGACGCTGCTGTCGTGCGCGGCCTTCCTTGCCTTGCCGCTGGTGGCGCCGTCGGGCTCGGCGACGCTCTTCCTCGTGCTGGTGGTGCTGTGGTCGATCACCTCGTCGGCCTTGCGCGCACCGCCGCTCACCCTCATCGGCCGTCATGCCGCCAAGCCGCAGCTGCCGTGGCTGGTGGCCCTGTCGGTGCTCGGGCTGGGCGTGGCGAACGCGATCGCGCCCTACCTCACGCTGCACCTGCGCGAGGTCGACCCGCGCGGCCCGTTCCTGCTCGCCAGCGTGGCGCTCGCGCTCGTGACCTGGGGCATCGTCGCGGCCGAGCGGGCGCTGGTGCGCGAAGACGCCGCCAAGGTGCCGGGTGACGCGCCTGGGAAAGCCCCGACCGGGCTGCCCGCCGTCCCCGGTTTCCTGGCTGCTGCGGTGTTGGCGGCGGTGGCTTTCCAGGTGCACGGTTTCCTCAACAGCACGCCGCTCTACCTGCGCTTTGCCAGCGCGGACCAGCTGGCCTGGCTGGCACCGGTGTTCTGGGTCGGCTTCAACCTCGCCTTGCTGCCCGCCGGGGCGCTCACCAAGCGCTTTGGCGGCTGGCGGGTGATGGTGGCGGCAGCGCTGGTGGCCGGCGTGTCGACCTGGGCCGCACAGCGCGCGCCGACGCTGCAGGCTCTGGTCGTGAGCCAGGGCGTGGCCGGCGCGGCATGGGGTTTCATGCTGATGGCGGCGTTCTCGACCGCTCTGGCGCTCGGCCACATCGGGCGCGAAGGGCGGCTCGGCGGAGCCCTGTCGTCGGTGCTCGCGCTGGCGGCGCTGTCGCGCATGGCGGTGCTCGCTGCCGAGTGGCACAAGACGCCCGATCTGCAGCCGTTGCTGGCCTGGGCCCCGGTCGCGGGGTGGGGCACCGCGGCCATCGTTCTATGGTGGGCGACACGCCGGCGCGTCGCTTGAGCTAGGCTCGGGGCTCCCCTTTCCCACGATGCCCCAGGAGGAGGTGCCTTGAAGACCTTCCAGATCGAGCTGCAGAAAATCAAGTCGATGGCCAACCGCAATGGCCTCATCGAGGCGCGCATCGGCGCGCTCGTCCTGCCCAAGAACACCCGCGGCGATGACGACGCCGGCACCACGCTCAGCATGGACGAAGCCACCGCCCGCGTGCTGCTGCTCCTGCTCAAGCAACAGCTGGCCGAGTTCGACGGCCGAAAGGCGCGCAGCCAACGCTGAGCGCCACACCACAAAAGAACACACGGAGACACCCATGAACACGCTGCTGCACGGGGTCACCGTGCTGGACTTCTCGGAGTACATCGCCGGCCCCTACTGCGGCTTCCTGCTGGCCGACCTGGGCGCACGCGTCATCAAGATCGAACCGCCCGATGGCGCGGAAGAGCGGCGCATGGGTGGCTCGATGAAGCGTTACGGCGGCAACACCCGCATGTCGCTCGCGATGAACCGTGGCAAGGAGAGCCTCTCGGTCGACCTGCAGCAGCCCGAGGGCCGCGAGATCGTCTACAAGCTGGTGCAAGAGGCCGACGTGGTGCTGCAGAACTTCGTGCCCGGCGCGGCCGAAAAACTCGGCATCGACTACGAGACGCTGTCGAAGATCAACAAGCGCATCGTCTTCCTCTCCAGCACCGCCTTCGGCGAGGTGGGCCCGTACCGCAAGCGCAAGGGCTTCGACATCATTGCCCACGCCGCCTCCGGCGTGATGTCGCACTACGCCGACGAAGATGGCGCGCCGCGCGGGCCGGGCGGCATTGCCTACATCGACATCGGCACCGGCATGCTCAACGCGCTGGGCATCGTGAGTGCGCTGTACCACCGCAACGTGTCGGGCGAGGGCCAGAAGATCGAGACCTCGTTGTTCAGCACCGGCATGGCCCTGCAGGCGATGAGCCTGCTGCACATCGACGGCCTCGATGCCGAGCAGCACGAGCAGGAAAAGCACATCCTCAAGACGGCGCTCGGCGAAGGCAAGAAGCACACGCAGATCATCGACCAGTTCGCCGAGATGCGATTGCGCAAGGACCTGCCCCACACCACGCGCCCGATCGAGGTGCCCGACTGCCTGCACCGCCCGACCGACCGGCAGGTCTACCCCTACTACCGCGTCTACCCCACCGGCGACGGCTACCTGGGCATCGCGGCGCTCAACCGCAAGCTGCGCGACAAGTTCTGCGCCGCCATCGGCGTGGTCGACGACGACGTGGCGGTCGACACCGGCGACGTGAGCGACGAGGTCTACTTCCGCCAGAAGCTGATGATGAAGACCATCGAGACCCGCCTGCGCGAGCACGGCAATGCGCACTGGATGCAACTGCTCGAAGGCGCCGGCGTGCCCTGCGGCCCGGTCCACTACCGCGCTGACCTCTACTCCGACCCGCAGGCCGAAGCGCTCGGCCTGGTGTGGCAGCTGCACAACCGCGACCTGGGGCCCTACAAGGCGTCGGGCCACCCGATCCGCTTCAGCAAGACGCCGGTGAAGCCGGGCAAGGGGGCGCCGTCGCTCGGCGAGCACACCGAGGCCCTGCTGGTGGAGGCGGGCTATCCCCCGGCGGAGGTCGAACGCCTGAAGGTCAGCCGCGTCGTCCGGTAGACGCACGGCGCCTTGGCCCGCATGGCCGGGCCCCGCCTTGGTGCGATCGGGTGACAATCGCGGCGAGACATACCGATGCCCAACCTTTCCCCCGTCAAGACCGCTCTCGGACAGGACGAGCTGCGCCACCGCACGCGCGGCCTGGGGCAGCGTTACCGCACGGTGCTGTTCCTGGTCGACGGGCGACGCTCGCTGGGCGACGTGCTGGCCATGGCGCTGAAGGCCGGCGCGCAGACCAACCACTTCCAGGAGCTGGTGGAGATGGGCCTGGTGGAGGTGCCCACCGAGATGGCGGCCGCCGAGCCGGTCGAAACCGAACCCG